>NZ_JBMDKA010000012.1:0-193954 GCF_057809475.1 Flavobacterium sp. FG19
ATTCTATAAATATTCTGCCCCGCCAAGGCTTTTGCTGATAAAATAATCTTTATAAGTTTCCATATAAATCCGAAGAGCTGTTTTTTTTTAAAGCTTCAGAGAAGCAACATATTTATAGAAGAAAATAAACGGTTACAAAATAAAGCTCCGGAGGAGCGGCATATATTATAGAAATAGGTCGCTCCTACGGAGCTTTTGTCATTTGTTACATTGATATTCTATAAATATTTTGCCCCGCCAAGGCTTTTGTTGATAAAATAATCTTTATGAATATTCCATCTATTCGAAAGAGCCATTTTTTGAGACATTCCTTTTTTATGCATTTTGCCGTTTATTTTAAACAATTTGGCGATGATTCTGTCGTTATTAAAAAACAGTTCGACGATTTTTATCTTTACTAAGATAAAATTTGCTGAAAGAAATTGAAATAAAAATTAAGAATCAGAATGAAAAACATAACCCTATTAGAAGCAGGTTTAATTTTAAGAATAGTTTTAGCCATCACCATGCTTTCAGCTGTAGCTGATCGATTTGGAATCTGGGGAGCGCCGGGCTCAAATGGCGTGGCGTGGGGAAATTGGGAAAACTTTGTAATTTATACTAATACCTTAAATCCTTATGCAAACAAGGCTACTGCCGAAATTTTAGGAGCAGCCGCAACAGTTTTAGAAGTTGTACTTAGTCTGTTGTTATTGTTTGGATTTAAAACCAGAATTGCCGCTTTAGGAACTGCTTTTTTATTGTTCTTTTTCGGATTTGCAATGGCCGTTTCGGTTTCGATAAAAGCACCTTTTGATTATTCGGTTTGGACGAGCGTTGCAGCGGCACTTTTATTAGCTAATATTGGCAAATCGGCTTTTGCTGTTGATAACAGAATCTAAAATCTAAGAAAGCAGTATCTATTTTACTCAGCTAAAAACAAAAAGGACAGATTGCTCTGTCCTTCTTCCCCAAAATATTTAAAACACCCTAGTTTTATAGAAGCGCTTCTACGTAATTCGCTATTTGTGAATCTGTTTGGGAACTAAAAGACGACTGCACTAATTGGACGGTTAAAAACAAAGTGTCGTCTTTTAATTCCATTTTAACCTCATCATTATGTTCTGAATTCGTTAAGTGAATGGTACTCATTTTTTCCTGAAGGGCTTCTTTTCCCATATCATCAGAACAAATCTTTTTCACAAATGACTCTACATCGTCAAAAACAATATCCAGTCTCGACAAAGGATACTGGTCATAAGCTGTAAAAGTATTCCAGTCTATATCTACTTTAATATCGTAACCTGCTTTTTCTTTTAGTTTTGCTTCAAAAGCAGGAATTTTTTCTGTTTTAATTGATTCTGCTAAACGTTTTTCTGCTAGTCCCATATCTAATTTTAAATTATTAATTACACAGGCAAATGTATTTCTGCTCCCGTTACCGGACATCACTATAAATAGTGATTTTCATTTTATTTCAGGAATGATTTATAAGATCAATTCTGCCTTTGTTAGTTATAATTTCTGTGAGCATATCCGATTCATATCCCATAAGTTTTGCTTTTCTGGCTTCTTTTAATGCTTTGGCAGGTTCTTTTAACTTATAAAACATTTCTCCCAGATTACAGATATAAATAGGTTCTTTAGGATTTATTTCGATCGCTTTTTCAAAATAGGACAGCGATTCTTCGTATCGCAGTTCAAGATCCAGTATACAGCCAAAACTATTGTAAATATGTGCCAGCGTGGCGGGCTCATGTTCGGTTTTGGCAAAAAAATAATTTCTTTTACTGTAACAGGCTTCAAAACCCTGAGTGTACCATAAAATTCTGGCTTCTAAAAAATACGCAAATCCGTACCTGGGATCAAGGTTCAGAATTTCATTGCATTTCTTTTGTGCCGATTCGTAATCCTTACTAAAAACAAAATCCCAGGCTTCGCTTAAAAGTCTTCGTTTGGTATCATCTTCTTGTTTTTCGTGCTGTTCTTCCTTCATTTCTTTTTTACGGTTCTCATTGAAGGCGATTTCCCAGCCGCTAAATATTTCTTTTCTGTTTCCGGCTGCAATTGTAAAAACCAAATCTTTAGTATCCGGATTTTTAAAATCCAGTGAAAAAGTAATCTGATTTTCCGGATTCTCATTTAAAAGTTCTTCCATACAACGGTTTAACTGCTGTATATCGATATGCAGTGTCATCCACGAAAACAAATAAGATCCCCTGAAAACAAAAGTGATACTTTTAGGCAGATGACGCAGCACAGGTTCAGCAATAGCTTCTTTTTCTATTTTGCAGCTTTTAAAACAGGCATCGGTTACTTCCAGATAATGACGCTGATCCAGTCCTGAAAAATTTAAATTCCAGACAGCCTGTTTCTCTTTAAGAAGAAAACGTTCCTGTATGCCATTCGATTTTCTAATACGTTCTAAAAGTTCTGAAAAACGTTCTGTGTTATTATAATATTTATGATTAAACCTGTTTGTTATTATTTTTTCTTCTTTATCCGCCTGACTGATTTCAACTATATCAGACGTTGGGAAGTCCAGTAAAACTGAGTCATCATTATATAATACAAAGCCTCCGTTCTGGTAAATATGGAGGTACATGCGTTTTGATTTCTTTCCCCTTACTTTTTTGGATTCATTCAATGGATATTTCTCTTCTTCCAGTTCTAATTTTTCAAAAGGAAAAGCGGTATCCACACTAAAATATTGGTCTTCCACTATAGAATACCAGGACATTATAAAACGATCTGCACCAAAAGGAATATGAACCAGACCCGAAAAAACGGACTTCTGTAAATGATAATATTTAGAAGAAACGTCCATTTCTGCCAATTCCTTATCTGAATAAAAACAGCTGTCGTTTTCTATTTTTATATCGGAAACTAAATATTTAGAGGAATTAATAAAACTAACAGAATCTATACAGGTTAAAAGTTCCCTGTCGTGATATATACTTAAGGACGTTTTGAAATACGTATCGGCCAGACGGACTTTTGTATAATAATGAGATCCGAAATAATGCACATAATAGACAATGGGAGTTCCCAATAAAAGCAGCAGCCAGATCCCAAAATACAATCCTTTGAATATTCCCGTTTTCTGATACGTTACCAAGGCATACACTCCATAATCGGTAAATAACAACAGAATGAGAATTAAGATAACTCCCAGTACAAATTCGAACGTAATTTTTGAACTTGATTTCCCGTAATAATAGATGTAAAAATACCCGCACCAGGCTGTCACAATATTAAATAATAAAGCAGTGCCCCAGCCAAAAACATAAAGCAGTCCGTAAGTAATAACAGAAGCAGCGAACACTAATCCCACAGGAAAAAAGATTTCACCGCTAAAATAAACAGGTTCTGCTTTTTGATACGAACGATAATTTTTCATCATTTGTTTTTCTGTTAAATTGAAAAGCCAAATGTAGAAGTTCGACAAAGGCGGGATGTCATTATAAATAGTGATTTTCTTGTACTAATTTTTGAAATTTAATCGCAAAGCACTCCAAACTGATCATAAAAAATTTTTAAGGTATATTTAAGGTCGTAATCCTGTTTCGAACAAATATGTATTCGTAAATTAGCATCGAACAAAATTTATCTTAATGACAGTACTTACTTTTACCCTTATAATGCTTCTTGGGGCTTGTTTAGCCGGTTTTATTGGTTCATTATCGGGTCTTGGCGGAGGTATTATTATTATCCCGCTTCTAACTATTATTCTTGGTGTCGACATTCATTATGCTATTGGTGCTGCTCTGGTTTCGGTTATTGCTACTTCTTCGGGCTCGGCTGCGGCTTATGTAAAAGAAGGGATTACCAATATGCGCCTTGGGATTTTTCTTGAAATTGCCACCACCATCGGGGCCGTTTGCGGTGCTTTGCTTTCAACCATCGCTCCTACTTCATTTATTGCGGTTCTATTCGGGCTTACCTTAATTTTCTCGGCTGTTAACTCACTTCGAAAAAAGGAAGAACATATTGTTCTGGAATCAAGTCCGCTGGCTAAAAAATTAAAACTGGAAGGTACTTACCCAACACATGACGGACAGGTTGTAAGTTACGGGACCAAAAATGTAATTGGCGGTTTCAGTATGATGGGAATTGCCGGAATGATGTCAGGTTTACTGGGGATTGGTTCAGGTGCTTTTAAAGTAATTGCGATGGACAATATTATGAGAATTCCGTTTAAGGTTTCTACCACAACCAGCAATTTTATGATGGGCGTTACAGCCATGGCGAGTTCTGTAATTTATATTCAGAAAGGCTATATCGAACCGGGAATTTGTATGCCGGTTGTTATTGGTGTTTTATTTGGTGCAATGGCGGGAGCCAAAGTTCTGGTGAGAACCAATCCTAAAAAATTGAGAATCTTTTTTGCCTGCCTGATTTTTGTACTGGCACTTAATATGATTTATAACGGAATTAATGGAAAAATCTAAAGTTATGCAGCACGAAAAATTTAGTGAAAAAGATTTTCAGACAATCATTGGTAATTTATTGCGATACGGAGTCTGGATTTCATTGTCGGTTGCTTTTATTGGCGGTATCGTATATTTAATGCATCATGGAAACGAAATCGAAGACTATTCTGTTTTTAAAGAAAACGACCGGAATATATTCGAAGTTATTTCAACCGTTTTAAAAGGCACCGCTTCCGGAAACGGGCAGTATTTAATTTTCTCAGGCATCATTTTATTGTTCCTGACCCCGGTATTCAGGGTTTTGCTTTCCCTGTTTTCTTTTCTTCTGGAAAAAGATTACCTGTATGTTGTGATTACCTTAATCGTTATTCTGATTATCATAACGAGTATTTCATTTGGGTTTTCACATTAAATAAAAATTTCACCCTTTAAGTATAAAACCGCTTTACCGGATAGTTTCACCCTGTCATTCCATAAAGTACAGTGTAAACTTCCGGTTCTTTCTGAAAGCTGAAAAGCCTTCAGCGTACTTTTATTCAATTGTGCCGACCAGAAAGGTGTAAGAGTGGTATGTGCTGATCCGCATACCGGATCTTCATTTACTCCCACTGCCGGCGCAAAAAAACGGGAAACAAAATCGTAATCGTTTCCTTT
Source organism: Flavobacterium sp. FG19 (assembly GCF_057809475.1). Classification (NCBI taxonomy): domain Bacteria; kingdom Pseudomonadati; phylum Bacteroidota; class Flavobacteriia; order Flavobacteriales; family Flavobacteriaceae; genus Flavobacterium; species Flavobacterium sp. FG19. The sequence goes on from NZ_JBMDKA010000012.1 coordinate 5,067, forward strand.
TGCCGTAACGATGATACCCCTTGCTTCCATTTGGTTTATCAATAATAAATTGGGTTTCAGATCCCGTACCTCTTCTTCTTTATCAAAAACAAGCATATAATCCGTTTTACCTTTGTAAACCGCAATTGGTGTTCTGTTGGTTAAAGATAAAAATGATTCTGTTAATTGTATTTCCTCATAATGATCCGCCGGAAAATCTAAAACAAAATGATCTCCCTCAGCTGCAACCGATAAATTACCGCTCCTTGGAGAATAAAATTCAATTCTGTTTTTGGTAAATCCTTCTTGTGTAAACAAAACAAAAGCTGCCGCCAGAGTGGCGTGTCCGCACAAATCTACTTCTGCAGCCGGAGTAAACCATCTTATTTCAAACTGATCGCCTTTTGGTACATAAAAAGCGGTTTCTGATAAATTATTCTCCGAAGCAATTTTTTGTAAAAGTGCGTCCGGAATCCACTCCTTCAGCGGACAGACGGCTGCCGGATTTCCTTTAAAAACTTCTTCTGCAAAAGCATCAACCTGATATATCGAAAGTGTCATAATTCTAATTTTTTTACAAATTTAGATCGGAATACTATTAGATCACAGATACAATAATTTACTTTTTAACGGATACAGTTTAAACAGCATTTTTAATCAGCAGCCCTAACCGTTTTAAATCAGCTTCAACTTTTGGTTTCCATTCCAAAGCAAAATTCAGGCGCAGGCAATTGTTGTACTGGTTATGATGCGTGAACATTCTTCCGGGCGCAAAACCTATTCGCTGTTTTATGGCCGTATCGTATAAAACTGCGGTATCAATTCTCTTGTCCAGTTCCAGCCAGAGAAAGGTTCCTCCCTGGGGCTGAGAAATTTTAGTATTTTCCGGAAAAAAATCTTCAATCGTACGCTGAAAATGAAGAGCATTCGTGTACAGCGTGCTTCGAAAATTTCTTAAATGATGATCGTATCTTCCGTGTTCCAGAAAATCGGCAATTACTTCCTGAAATAACAAAGGTGTAGAGATCGTCTCCACCATTTTCTGCCGGATAATTTTATTTTTGAATTTTCCCGGAGCCACCCAGCCTACCCGATATCCGGGAGCCAGTGTTTTGGAAACAGAACCGCACCACATTACAATACCGGCTTCATCAAAATACTTACAGGGCTTGGGTCTGGCTGTTCCAAAGAACAAATTACCGTACAAATCATCTTCTATTAAAGGAATATTATGATAAGTAAGCAGTTTTACCAGCTCCATTTTATTTTCATCCGGCATCAAACTTCCGAGCGGATTACTGAAATTGCTCATAAAACAACAAACATCAATTTTATGGATGACTTTTTTTAAAGCGTCTAAATCGACACCGGTGACAGGATGAGTAGGCAGTTCTATAATCGAAAGCCCCAGAGTCTGGGCAACCTGAATGATACCAAAATATACAGGGCTTTCAATGGCAATCGTATCCCCTCTTTTGGTTACCGCCATCAAACAATTGTAAATAGCATTCATAGCGCCCGAAGTAATCACAAAATCATCTTCAGAGAGCTTTCCTTCTAAAATAATCGACCATTTGGCAATGTTACGCCTCAGGTTTGCATTTCCCTGAACCGGACCATAACCCGAAGCCGTTTCTTCTAAATGATGCACTGCCTTTATAATTCCTTTGTTGAGTTTGGCAACAGGCAGCAGGCTTTTATCCGGAACTCCCAATGAAAAGCGGGTAATACTTTTATCATCGAGACTCTCAAATACTTTAGTAATCAAATCTTCGGGCGCTGCCTGTTTCTCTGATATTTTTAAAATATTCATCGAAGGAATAGAAAGCTTCCTGTTGGAAGTTTTACTGACATAAAAACCGGATTTTGGCCGGGATTCTATTAAGGATTTGCTTTCCAGTTCCAGAAAAGATTGTTTGACGGTGTTCAGACTTACATTGTGCAGTTTTTGCAAAGCCCTGATAGAAGGCAGTTTGTCTCCTATTTTTAAAGTTTCAGAAAATATCTGTTCTTCAATGATAGCTGCAATTTTCTGGTATAAAATTTCCTTAGCCATATCCCTGATTTTTATCTGTATCCGGTAAATTTACAATTATTTAATCTGTAACCCCTTCTTTTAATTACACATTAATAGCCAGTTACTTATTTTTTGAGCAGATTTTTTAATTTGAGCAGAACGTGTAACCAAATCCGGAAACAAAGAATCACAGCTGTTTTGTGCATGTTTTTTCAAATTCTCTTCCGCTTCTACCGTAAAAAAATCCTTTTCCCAGTATGAATTAATTTCGGGTTTTCCCTCACTGTTTGTGATAATAAAAGCATAACCAACGACTTTGTTTTCAAATAAAGCAACACTTAAAGGAAGACCAAAATCATTCATAAATGACATTGGTACAGCAGTTGGACTGGTGCGTTTCTTTATCTTATTCTGATATATATTGACAACTGATTTTAGAGAAGATAAACTAACGGAATCAAATTGCAGGTCTGTTGTTTTTGTGGTATCCATTGCTAAAAGTATTTAATTATCAACAAATTTAAAACGGAAAACAAAACAGGTACAGATACAAAAATGAAACAAATACAGGATACAGTTTTTCAAATTGCCTTTTAGTAAAATTTAATATCTTTACTATTATGATAGAAATAGGAATTGACAGTTTTGCTTCGGCAATGTACGGCGATAACAACACCTTAAGCAGTGTTGATGCCATGGAACAGCTCCTGCAGAGAATTGAGTCTGCAGATCAGGCAGGTCTGAATGTTTTCGGAATCGGAGAACACCATAAAAAAGAGTTTTTAGATTCGGCTACAGCCGTTATTCTGAGTGCAGCCGCAGCCAGAACCAAAAATATAAGACTCGCAAGTGCCGTAACGGTTTTGAGTGCTGCCGATCCGGTAAGGGTCTATCAAAGTTTTGCTACTCTGGATCTGATTTCGAAAGGAAGAGCTGAAATGGTAGTGGGCCGCGGTTCTGCCATTGAAGCTTATCCGCTTTTTGGTTATGATCTGAAAGATTATGATGCTCTTTTTAAAGAAAAATTACAATTGCTTTTGCAAATCAGGGATAATGAATTTGTAACCTGGAAAGGGAAATTTCGCCCGGAACTAAATGATCTTCCAGTTTATCCGAGAGCTTTACAGGAAAAAATGCCAGTCTGGCTGGGAGTCGGCGGAACACCGGAATCTTTTATTAGAGCCGGTTCTCTTGGTTTACCGTTAATGGTGGCTGTGATTGGCGGACAAACTCATCGTTTCAGACCTTTAATCGATTTGTATCGTCAGGCAGGTGAAGCGGCAGGTTTTAAACCGCACGAATTAAAAGTGGGACTACACTCCCCGGGTTACGTTTCTGATACTACCGAAAAAGCAATCGAAGAATATTATCCGGGTTATGCCGAATTATGGACCAAATTAGGTTATGAACGCGGCTGGCCTCCGGTTACAAAAGGCAAATTTGACGGATTAATTGATGATTTAGGAGTTCTAATTGTTGGAAGCCCTGAAAGAGCTGCAGAGAAAATCCTTCGCCACAGTGAAGCACTTGGAGGTATTGACCGATTTACATTTCAAATGGATAATGCCGGGCTGACACACAAACAACTAATGAGTGCTATAGAATTAATTGGAACAAAACTGATTCCGCTGATTAGAAAAGGATAGTTCTTTTGCCACAGATTGCACAGATTAAAAGATTTTTTTTTTATGAATAGCGTCCAGCTTTAGCTGGATGAAAAATATAGCAAAAGTCAAAAAAGGCTTTAGCCAAACTACAGATGTTTGACTAAAGCCTTTTTTTTAATCTTAATTCATAACCTCCAGTTAAAACTGGAGGCAATTCAAAAAACCTTTGAACCTAAAACCGTAGAACCTCAGCATCTCAGAACCTTAGCACCTTAAAAAAAAAGCATCCAACATAATCGTCAGATGCTTTTTTGTGTAATTTGTAATTTTTCAGCTAAACCAAGCCCTTAGAACTTGTAAGTCACACCCACTCTAAAGTTTCTTCCTGCTTCGGCCTGCCAGTAATAAGCCTGCAGCCACTCGTAGTAAGAACCACTGTATAGGTATTTATCTAAGATATTAAATACATTTGCCGTAACTTTTACCTTTCCTATTTCATAAGATAAACCTCCATCCAGCTTAAAGTAAGTAGGCAGTCTCTCAAGACCTTCTCCCCAAGTATCCGTCTGACGTCCGTCAAGGAAAGTTCCTCCTATAGAAGCGCCTAATCCTTTTACTTTACCAGATTGAACCGTATAATTTAACCATGCATTTGCTGTATGTTTGGCATATCCCGGAACAATATCACCTACATTAATACCACTTACATTAGATTCGGTTACAACAGATTCAGTAAAGGCATAATTTGCTATAAGATTAAGTCCGTCAACTATTTTTCCTCTTACGTCAAATTCGATACCCTGGGCTCTTTTTTCTCCCAAAATCATAGATAATGGTTTTTGAGGAGTACTATTTGGATCTGATGTTAATTCATTTTGCTTTACAATTCTATAAGCTGATAAACTGGTATTCCATGAACCATCAAACCAGTCTTTTTTGACACCAAACTCTAAATTGTTACCAGTTAACGGTCTCAACTTACCATTTGTAACAACTCCTGATTGAGGTGTAAAAGCCTGATCGTATAATCCGTAAACCGCAAAATCGTCAGTAACAGAATAACTTAATCCTACACGCGGCGTTACATGGCTATCCTCATTTGGTTCTGTCAGATAGCTGCTAGTCTGACTAATCCATGTATATCTTGCTGCAAGAGTTAATCTTAATCTGTTATTAAAAAACCCAAGTTCATCCTGGATGTAACCTGCTGCATATTGTGTACCATAAAGTCCTCCTGCTCTTTGGCTCAGCGGAGTCTCGTGATCAAATTGCGGGAAACCGTTTGATGGTGTTCCATAATTTGGATTATAAATATTAAAAGGATTATCAGCAGTATCAAGATCATGAGATTGTCCCCAGTCTGCGGCATAATCTTTATCCCCCAAATCTATTCCTCCTAAAACTTTATGGCTCACCGCTCCGGTATTAAATTTACCATTTACGAAAATCTGTCCCAGAAACATATTACTATCTGCATCCCAGATGCCCACATTTCTGATAATTTCTCCGTTTGCAATATCTCCATTTGCAGTCGGTGATGGTCCTACAGCCGATGGCCATGAACTGTAACCTTGCTGAATATATTTAAAATAAGAGGTTTGTGCTGTTAATTTCCAGTTGTCATCAAATTTGTGTTCAAATTGTAAATAACCGCTGTGATCCTGGATATTTGTATCTGGCAAGCCTGGCGCTGTCATAGTAAAATCACGCGGCATAGTAGCATACCCGCCTGCTTTTGGTCCAAACACATAATAAGAACCAACCTCTGTCATATTTGCATATTGAAAGTTGTATTCAAATGTCATTTTTGTTTTGTCATCAAACTGGTATGAAATCACCGGCGCAATTACATAGCGGTCATTGTGTTCATACGGACGGAATGAACCTTTCTTTTGGGCAGCTCCGTTAAAACGGTATAATAACTTTCCTTTTTTATCTAACTTCCCGTCAAGATCTAAACTTACTCTGTAGAAATCGTAGCTTCCTACCAAAGCACTTACTTCTCCTTTTGTAACTCCGGTTGGTTTTTTAGTCACCACATTGTACAATCCGCTTGGGTCACCGCTGGAAAGCATAAATCCTGCCGGTCCTTTTACAAACTCGATATGATCTACAAAACTCATATCTTCTGTTAATGGTCCCCAGTAAGAAGACACTACGTTGAAACCGTTACGGAATGCCTGAACCTGAGAACCTCTCATTGTAATATTGGTATACAGGTCTCCCCAGTGTTCCAAACGTACAGCTCCACTCACATTACGAATAACTCCGTCGCTCATACTTGTAATCTGCTGATCTTTTAAAGTCTGACCGCTTATGATCTGAACGTTTTGCGGAATTTCAAGTACAGGAGTCTGAAGACGTAATGACAACGAAGGTTTGTCCTGTTTGTATTTATTTTTTGTAATAACAACTTCATCAAGATCTTCCTGGCTTTCAGAAAGTGAAAAGTTTTTCAGGGCAGTCTGCCTTGCAGTTACTACTACAGTGTTTTCAACCGGCTGGATCCCAACTGAATGAACGCTAATAGTGTAAGTGCCTGGCTTAACATTTCTAATTTCGTACTGTCCGTTTTCATTCGTAACAGCAGAATATCTTGTTCCTTTAAGTGCCACAGATACTCCTTCTGCCGGCTGATTACCGCTTAAAGTAACTTTTCCGTTTATTCTCCCCAATTCCTGACTCATTGCATTCAAAGAAGTCAAAAGGAACATCAAAAAACAAACTTTCTTAATGATATTTATGCTCATTTTAATAAAATTTTAAGTTTTGTTTGGCAAAAGTAATGGCTAATAATTTGTTTTCCAAATTATTTTAAATCATTCTAAATAAATATAAATAAATAACACTAATTAGTGATATATTTACACTTAAACCTGTATATACTCTTACAAAAATGCAGCTAATTGAACAAGTCTGCTTATCTTTAATCCTTAAAAACAAACTTTCATCCAAAAACAAATCGAATTATGAACACTTCTAATACCACAAGAAAAGTAGCTATTGTAGGTTATAACCGAATTCCTTTTGCCCGGGCCAATACCGCTTACGCCGATGTAAGCAATCAGGAAATGATGACCGCAGCCCTTAACGGACTAATAGAGAAAAACAAACTGCAGGGGGAACTATTAGGTGAAGTGGCCGGAGGTGCTGTGATCAAACATTCTTATGATATGAATATGATCAGGGAGTGTGTTATGAAAACGGCACTCGATCCCGCTACACCTGCCTGTGATCTGCAGCAGGCCTGCGATACCGGAATAGAAAGTGCCATTTATATTGCTAATAAAATTGCTTTGGGACAAATTGAATCCGGAATTGCCGGAGGTGTCGATTCGATCAGTGACATGCCGATTGCCGTTAGTGAAAAACTGAGAAAGACTTTACTGAAAGCCCGTAAAGCAAAATCATTAGGAGAAAAAATAAAATTGTTTTTGAAACTGCGTCCCAAAGATCTTTCTCCCCTGGTTCCCAGAAACGAAGAAACACAAACAGGACTTTCGATGGGCGGCCATACTGAGATAACGGCCAAATATTATAAAATAGCAAGAGAAGATCAGGACAATCTGGCCCTTACAAGTCATTTAAAAATGGCCAAAGCCTATGACGAAGGTTTCTTTGAAGATATGATCACACCTTTTAACGGACTGGATAAGGATAATAATTTAAGAAAAGACAGTACTATCGAAAAACTGGCTAAACTCAATCCGGCTTTTGATAAAGTAAACGGAACATTAACGGCCGGAAACTCTACTCCCCTTACCGATGGTGCCTCCTGCATACTTCTGGCAAGCGAAGAATGGGCAAAAGAACGGGGACTTCCCATTCTGGCTTATATCACGTTTGCCGAAATAGCCGCTATAGAATATGTCAAAAACCAGCAGAACCTCTTACTGGCTCCTTTATTTGCCGCCAGCAGAATGCTTGAAAAAGCAGGTTTAAATCTTCAGGATTTTGATTATTATGAAATTCACGAGGCGTTTGCTGCTCAGGTTCTGGCGACTCTGAAAATTTGGGAGAGCCCGGAACTGAGTGCCGAATTAGGCCTGAAAAAAGCCCTTGGCGCAATTGATCGAGAAAAATTAAATGTAAAAGGAAGCAGTCTGGCTGCAGCACATCCTTTTGCCGCAACAGGCGGAAGAATAATTGGGGTGATGGCAAAATTATTAAACGAAAAAGGTTCCGGAAGAGGATTTATTTCAATTTGCGCTGCTGGCGGACAAGGAGTTACTATGATAATTGAAAAATAATTTATCAGCTTTAAAATTAAACCCGACAGGTTTTAGAAACCTGTCGGGTTAGACAAAAAAATAAAATGTCCTCCTATAATCCAACCCTAATAAGAGATGAATTTCATAGCAAAAACGATATCCTTTATTTTCCCACATCGTAAACCAGCCTTTATTTTAAAAGAACAGCAAAAACTTTTTTCTGCTATAATAAAAAAACTTCCAAACGATTTTTCGGATGTAAAAATACAGGCTGAAGACAATAATTTCTGCGGATTTAAAAACTGGGATCTGCATCCGGATTTTAAGTATATAGAAATTCTTTACCCGGGAGAAAATTACTTTAAGTATAAAAAGAGAGGCAGGAATATTAAGATTTCAGGACTTAGAATATTTTCTAAAGTAAATAAACGATTTGAAGAAATTGAAATCCTGCTTTGGGACAATTTAATCTGGGCAATAAAAATCAGTCATTCTAATTATAAACTACAAGAGTTTGACTTATCTACTATTAAAGGAACAAATGTCATTGCAGTTACTTTTGAATTTCCTCCTGCAGAAATTGATAATTTTTATGATAATTTACCCATTGATATCAAACAAAAACTTGATTACAATCAAGTAGAGGAGATTAATTATTTCGGAGAAACTTTTTATACTTTTTACGATTTTGAGTATGAAAATTATTTAGCTGTCGATAAAAATTTAGCCGTATATTCATTATTTCATGATGCTGAACCTATGGTTTTAAAAATGGAAGTGACTTTTACAGAAATTTTAGATCAAATCTCTAAAAAGCAATTTAATAGAGAAGAACATATTGATCAAAGAGCTGTTTTTTAACTATATTCTTACATAGACTGTTCCATTATCAATCTCAAAAGTAAACCCGACAGGTTTCTAAAACCTGTCGGGTTTAACTAATAAAAATGCGTAAATACCCTCTTAAAAAGCAAATTCTTCAACAGAAGACAAAGCTTTTGGCAATGCGTTTGCTGCAAAATCCGGAATGGCGGTTCCTTCAACGCGAAAGGTCGTAACATCTGTCATTCCTAAAAATCCTAAAACAGCTCTTAAATAAGATTCTGAAAAATCATAGCTTTTGTAGGGCCCTTCAGAGAATATAGCACCTGACGCTATCGACAGATATACCTTTTTATCCGTTACCAGCCCTTTGGGACTTCCGTCGGCATAACTAAATGTTTTTCCCGCTCTTGCTACCTGATCGATCCATCCTTTTAAAACCGCCGGGATCCCAAAATTGTATAACGGAACACCAATAACAATGACATCTGATTCCAATAACGTTTTTATAGCTTCGTCTGAATATTTTAAAACTTCAGTCTGTTCTGCTGTATGGGCTTCTATAGGCGTGTAAACCGCACCAATATGCGAACCCGTTAAATACGGCAGAGGTGTTTTAGTAAGATCAAGAGTCTGTACCTGCGTATCCGGATCTGCTTTCACTAATTTATCTATAACCGCACTGGATAACTGATTGCTGAAAGAATTCTCTCCGTTGGTACTGGTAATTATCTTTAAAATTTTCTGGCTCATAATTTCTATTATTTGTTTTACGACACAAACTTATTTACATTTGCTATACATTTTATAGTACTATCCTCAAGGATAGCGCTATACTTGAGGATAGTAACGTTACAGGCATGAAAACAAAAAATGAACTAACAAAAGAAATGGACTGTCAGCCAGAGGAATGTCTCGCTGCATTATTACCGGTAAGAGATGCTTTGGAAGTTTTAAACGGCAGATGGAAACTCCCAATTTTAATCGCTTTATCTAACAGGCCAAAACGATTTAAGGAAATTTCTAAAGATATAAACGGAATTACCGATAAAATGCTTTCTAAAGAGTTGAAAGATCTGGAAATAAACAAATTAGTTACCAGAACGGTTTATGATACCTTCCCGCCAACTGTTGAATATGCCAGAACAGAACATAGTCATACCTTATACAATGTCATTAGCGCATTAAATGAATGGGGCACTTTACATCGTAAAGAAATCATTGGTAAGTAAGTTTTTAACTGCGTTAAGACCTAAACTATTCCTTTTCTTTAGCACAAGCCTGCTGAAACTGCTGGCTTAGCAATTTTTAATTCCCATTATTTCCATCAGAAAGAAGCATCAGACTTATCAAAATTTTAAGTACTGCACAATACAGTTTATATATATTTTCCTTCAAATATATCTGTAAAAAAAGCTCAATATCAATATTTTATATTAAATTTAGGTTTCTTATCGAACTTTTGCATGAATTCATTTTAAAACCTAAAAATGATGGAATCAAAAATACCCAAAGGACCTCTTGAGGAAAAATGGCATACCTATAAAGCAAAAGCAAAACTGGTAAATCCGGCTAACCGCAAAAAACTTAACATTATAGTAGTGGGTACGGGACTTGCAGGAGCTTCCTGTGCGGCTTCCCTGGCCGAACAAGGATATACTATTCAGTCATTCTGTTTTCAGGATTCTGCCAGAAGAGCTCATTCCGTTGCTGCTCAGGGCGGAGTCAATGCTGCCAAAAATTATAAAAATGACGGCGACAGTGTTTACAGAATGTTTTATGATACCATAAAAGGCGGTGATTTCAGGTCCCGTGAAGCCAATGTTTACCGACTGGCCGAATGTTCTGCCGCCCTTATTGATCATGCTGTAGCCCAGGGCGTTCCTTTTGCCAGGGAATATGCGGGTTATTTAAATAACAGGTCTTTTGGCGGTGTTCAGGTTTCCAGAACATTTTACGCACGCGGACAAACAGGACAGCAGCTTTTGCTTGGAGCTTATCAGGCCTTAATGAGACAGGTTTCACTGGGAAAAATACAGCTTTATACCCGACACGAAATGCTGGAACTTGTTGTTATCGATGGTAAAGCAAAAGGAATTATAGCCCGAAACCTTGAAACCGGAGCTATTGAACGTTATGCCGCCGATGCCGTTGTACTGGCCACCGGAGGTTACGGAAAAGTGTATTATCTTTCTACACTCGCTATGGGCTGCAACAGTTCAGCCATCTGGCGGGCACATAAAAAAGGAGCTTTTATGGCCGGAGTCAGCTGGATTCAGTTCCACCCTACTTCGCTGCCGCAGCACGGTGCCAATCAATCTAAACTTACTTTAATGTCAGAATCATTACGGAACGACGGCCGAATCTGGGTTCCCAAATCAGCTGATGATAAACGCGGTCCCAATTCAATCCCCGAAGAAGAACGTGATTATTACTTAGAGCGTCGTTATCCTTCTTTTGGAAACCTGGCTCCCAGAGATATTTCTTCACGGGCTGCCAAAGAACGAATCGATGCCGGACATGGTGTCGGTCCCATGAAAAATGCCATTTATCTGGATTTCTCCGATGCTATAAAAGCCCAAGGAAAAGATAAAATTGAAGCCAAATACAGTAACCTTTTTGCCATGTATGAAAAGATTACCGGAATCAATGCTTATAAGGAACCTATGCTTATTTCACCATCGGCTCATTTTACTATGGGCGGACTCTGGGTCGATTACGAATTAATGACGACCATTCCGGGGTTATTTGCTTTGGGAGAGGCTAATTTTTCAGATCACGGAGCCAATCGTCTTGGAGCTAATTCGCTGCTTCAGGCTTGTGTTGACGGTTATTTCATAGCGCCTTACACTATTCCGAATTATCTCGCAGGCGAATTAAACAATCCCAAAGCCAGCATCAGCCATCCTGCATTTGAAGAAGCCGAAAAAGCCGTCAGATCACAGCTGGACAAATTCCTAAATAGTAAAGGAACATTAAGTGCCGATTATTTTCATAAAACCATTGGCAGGCTGCTATATGAGAAATGCGGTCTTTCCAGAAGTAAAAAAAGTCTCGAAGAAGCCATAGAAGGCATCAAAAATCTAAAAGATTCCTTTGAAAATGAGCTGTTAATTACAGGTGATGCCGCATTAAACAGCGAACTCGAAAAAGCGGGCCGGGTTGCCGATTATCTGGAACTGGCCGAATTAATGTGCCATGATGCCCTGCAGCGCGAAGAATCCTGCGGCGCCCATTTCAGGGAAGAATACCAGACGGCCGATGGTGAAGCTGTTCGTAACGACGATGAATTCTGCTATGTTTCAGCCTGGGAATGGAAAGGAAAAGACCAGCCGCCGCAATTGCACAAAGAACCGCTGGTTTTCGAATCGGTTGAACTTACCGTGAGAAGTTATAAGTAAAATGTGAATTGCAAAATGAAACTTAAAACTAAATCTCCCGCATCATAAACCATAAACCTAAAACGTATGAAACTCTTTCTAAAAATATGGCGTCAGTTGGATACTTCTTCTAAAGGAGAAATGGTAGATTATGAAATAGACGGTGTTTCTGAACAGATGTCGTTTCTGGAAATGCTGGATCTTTTGAATGAATCATTACTTCAGAAAAAAGAACGTGTTATCGAATTTGACCACGACTGCCGTGAAGGAATCTGCGGACAATGTGGTGTCATGATTAACGGCAGGGCACACGGACCTTTAAAAAATACTACTACCTGCCAGCTGCATATGCGAAGTTTTAAAGACGGAGAAACGATCTATATTGAACCTTTCAGGGCAAAAGCTTTTCCGGTACTAAGAGATTTAAAAATAGACCGGAAAGCTTTTGATGCCATCATCGCTTCGGGAGGTTTTATAGGCGCTTCAACCGGACAGGCCCCGGAGGCCAACAGTATTCCTATTTCGTATGAAACTGCCGAAGCTTCTTTTGATGCTGCGGCCTGTATTGGCTGTGGTGCCTGTGTGGCCAGCTGTAAAAATGCCAGCGCCGCTTTGTTTACCGGAGCCAAAATAACCCATTTGGCACTGCTGCCTCAGGGAAAAATAGAAGCTTCTAAAAGAGCCCTTTCTATGGTAAAACAAATGGATGCCGAAGGTTTTGGGAACTGCTCTGATACCCGTGCCTGTGAGATAGAATGCCCTCAGGGAATTTCGGTACTTTCTATTGCCAAAATGAATTACGAATATACCAAAGCGGTACTTTTAAGGAAATAAGCTTTTCTTTAGAACTACGAACAGAATACCTGTTCAGAACAAAAATTAATCCTAAAGCTGCAGCGAAATTTATTATTCTTCGTTTTTACTTAATTTATAACAAAAGAGTTTTCTAATGAGAAATACTTTTGGTTTCTGCGAATTATATTTGCAGGTAACTATCTAAATAAAGTACCACATTTATCATGAGAAAAAGTCTAACGCTCCTGCTCTTATGGCTGCCATTAGCAGGCAGTACCCTCATTTCCCAGACTAAAAAACAAAACACTAAACCTAATATTGTCATTATCAATATGGATGATATGGGTTACGGTGATACTGAACCTTATGGTATGACCGGAATCCCGACACCGCATTTTAATCAGGTAGCGCAGGAAGGAATGCGTCTGACTAATTTTAATGCAGGTCAGGCTATCTGTACTGCGTCGAGGGCAGCTTTGCTTACAGGCTGTTATCCTAACCGAATCGGAATGTCAGGAGTACTGCTTCCGGGTGCCAAACACGCTTTAAACCCAAAGGAAGCTACTATCGCTTCTCTTTTAAAGAAGTCAGGTTATAAAACCGCCAATTACGGTAAATGGCATTTAGGAAATGAAATGCCGTACTGGCCGACTAACTATGGTTTTGATGAATTTTTCGGGATTCCGTATTCGCATGATGTATGGCCGGTGGATTATGATGGCTATTCACTGGTTACGGATCCAAAAGATATGCGTTCTGGCTTCCCTCCTCTTCCGTTAATCAGCAATACCACTATTATTGATACCATCCGAAACATTAAAGAAGCTTCGAAACTCACCACTCTTTTTACTGAAAAAGCAATTGGTTTTATCAAAAAAAATAAAAAAGAACCATTCTTTTTATACCTTACCCATCCCCTGCCTCACGCACCTCTGGCAGTTTCGGATCAATTTAAGGGAAAAAGTGAACTTGGTCTTTTTGGTGATGTGATTACCGAACTGGACTGGTCAATTGGCGAAATAATAAAAACACTGGACAGTGAAAATCTTGCCAAAAACACCGTTTTAATCATTACAAGCGACAACGGACCCTGGCTGGTATTTGGTGATAATGCCGGTTCTTCGGGTGGTTTCAGAGAAGGGAAATCAACCAGCTGGGAAGGCGGTACGAGAGTTCCGTTTTTAATCCGATGGCCGGGTAAAATAGACGGAGGTACCGTAAATGGTTCACTTTTAACGAATATGGACCTGCTGCCCACTATTATGGCGATAACCGGAGGTTCATTACCTGAAAATAAAATAGACGGTCTAAACTTTCTGCCGCTGCTCAAAGGAGAAACCAACAAAGGCCCAAGAGATACCTTTTATTATTATTTTGGTCCGGGAACCAGTAACCTTGAGGCAATTCGGTATAAACACTGGAAACTGGTTTTTCCTCACAAAGGCACTACTTACAATAAAAACCTGCCGGGAAAAGACGGTTACAGAGGAAAAGGTGCAGCTGCCGAAGTTCCTATGGCCTTATACGACCTGGCACATGATCCGGGCGAAATGCGTGATGTACAGGAATTGTATCCTGAAATAGTACAGCAGATTCAAAAAATAGCCGAAACCGCAAGAGAAGATTTAGGAGATGATCTTACGAACAGAACAGGAAAGAATGTCAGAAATCCTGCTATCGTAAAATGATTTTTTTATGAATTACCAGCTTTGAAAATACAAAGCCCGATTCAGATAAGAATCGGGCTTTGCTTTTTTTTTTTGTTTTATATTATTTCTATAAAAGAAACCCCGGCACTCGTTAACTGGCTGAATAAATTTCTAAAAAAAACAGATAAAATCAGAGTCTCGCTGCAGGGTAACTCACGAAAATTTACTTCGTTTATTTGCTTCGAACAGGCCTCGTTTATTGAAATGACAAATACTATATTCAATCAATATTAAAAACCTTTGCACCTTTACACCTTTGTAACTTTGCACCTTTACAAAAAAACTAAACCGCAAAATAAGGCGTCAGAATATCTTCAAAATTGTATAATCCCTTTTGTTTGTCTTTCAGGTTTTCAGCCACAAAAATAACTCCGTTTCCAAAAGCTTCTCTTGAAATAGATTCGTGAATCAAACGAACGGTCTGATATGGAAAACCAAAGATTACTTCGTGTTTCCCCACAATTCCGCCGGCTCTCACTGAATTGATATTTTCTTTTTCAATGTCCAGCGCTTCGGCAATTTTAATCGCAGTTCCTGAGGTTCCTTCCTTTTTCTTAAAATGTTCCTCGTTAACTTCTATATCTACCCAGGGTGCAATTTTCTTTAAAAACTTAGCCGCAAACAGTAAATAATTCACTCCAAGAGTGATGTTAGGTGACCAGAAAACTGTTGTTTTATGCGCCAGTTTTTGCAGCAGTTTCAGTTCTTTTTCTTTATAGTGGGAAATCGCAGAGATGATTTTTACTTTCTTCTCGGCTGCCGTTTCACCATAGGTATAGATTCCTTCACTCGAAGAAAAATCGATAATAGCATCAACAGGATGTTTTTCGAGTAATTCCTCTACAGAAGTATTGGCACTTGAATAAATTAATCCGGGTTCTTCTGACTCCACGCCAAAAAACTCAGGAACCGATCTGTGTTCTAAAACCTTGCTTTGTCTTAAAACCCATTCGAGTGAGAATTTTTGATTTTCCAGTAGTATTGAGGCTACTGATTTTCCAGTCTTTCCAAATCCGATTAATCCTATTTTCATATAATATTGTTTTATTTGGGTAAAAAACCCGTTAGCAGAATTGGTATTGTTAAAAGCAGATACAATTGAAGAAATTGCTAAAAAAATGGCTTAACAAATACCCTAATAGTATAAAAATAGAAAAAATATAACAGTCGAACTACAAAAAACTTCGTTATATAACAAATCAAAGTCTTGTTAACAGGATTTTATTTGCTAATTAAATTTTTCAGATAAAAAAACGTTCTTCTCTTTCCGCTTTATTTTTACAGAAATTGCAGCTAAATATTTACGGCCGGTTTTGAAACTGTTTTTGTCCCCAATATCTAAAAAAAATAGCAGTAAAAAAAAGATTTCATAATGTACAACTAAACATATTTTCAGTAGTTTTATGACCTGATACCCCCAAATTAATATCAGTAAACAATGGCTTATAATACGAATGGACTACTACGCTTTTTAGATGCGCAAAACAAATTGTATCTAACGGCACTTGAGGAAATTAAAAAAGGTAAAAAGGAATCTCCGTGGATGTGGTTTATATTTCCGCAGATCAAAGGAATGGGTTCCAGTGATAATTCTAAATTCTACGAAATCAAAAATGCCGATGAGGCGATTGCTTTTCTGGAACATCCTATTTTAGGAAAACATCTCATAGAAATTACCGCCGAACTTATCAAAAATGAAGAAAAAACTGTTTCTGATATTTTTGGCACCACCGATATTGAAAAACTAAAATCCTGTATGACACTGTTTGCCAGTATCCAGAATACAGAACCTGTTTTTCAGGATGTATTGTATAAATACTTTGACGGATCTTCTGATTTTCATACCCTGCAGTTATTGTACAATAATTTATAAATCCCGTAAATACTGCTTTACTGAGCAGTTTAGTTTAAAAAAATAAACCTGATTTTACGGCTTTTTAAATTAAGATATCTATATTTGCAACGCTGTTGCGTTTATTTAAGTCAGGATCAGCCGCTTAAATAAAACGCAGCAGAAATGCCACCTGATGAAAAAGAAAATTGTTGTTGTAAACTTTTTAATGTCGTTTGCAGTATTGTTCGCCATGCTGTTCCAAACGGTCCATTCTTACGAGCATATTTTCAGACAGGCTTCAGAAGAACACTGTCATCATCATTATACTCAGGGACAGAAAGAGATCACACATAGTCATTCTGTTGATGCTAATTGTCATATCTGTCATTTTACTTTTAGTACTTTTATTCCTCTTTCTTTTGAAACTGTAATATTTCAAAAAAGCAGGGTCGAAACCTCACCTGTTTTCTTTTATCCTGAGGTTTCCTCCATATTTTTCAAGGGCAGTTTGTTTGCCCTTCGTGCCCCTCCGGCATTCCTGTAATTTACCGCATTTCCTTATTTCAGTTTCTTTTATTGCTTCTGCATAAAAGAAAATACGGATTTATGTCTGTTTTTGATCTGATACCGTCCGGTCAGCTTCAGTCATTCCTGTGGTAAAACTCCCTTTTTTAAATTAAAACACTATTAAGGCCTTTATAATCTTTATAAAAGGCTGAACGTTTTTATTTCTGTTTCAAAAAATCACTTATCCAAATACTTAAAAAACGATGCTTACAGCAAAAAATCTGACCAAAAAATATGTCGATTACACGGCTTTGAATGCCCTGAACTTAACCATTAACGAAGGCGAAATCTTTGCTCTTTTGGGGCAGAACGGAGCCGGAAAAACTACTACCATCAATTTATTCCTTGGTTTTATTACGCCAACTTCGGGAGAACTGGAAATCAATACTATTTCGGTTACAGCCCATCATCAGGAAACCCAAAAACTAATCGCCTATATTCCGGAAACAGTAATGTTATATCCCAACCTTACCGGACTTGAAAACCTGAAATTCTTTTCGTCACTGGCGGGATTTAAATATTCTTTGGGAGAACTGACCTATTTTTTAAACAAAGCCGGGCTGCAGGCTTCCGCACACGATCAGTATTTAGGCGGTTATTCAAAAGGAATGCGCCAAAAGGTAGGCATTGCTATTGCGATTGCTAAAAAAGCCAAAGTACTGCTGCTGGACGAACCTACAAGCGGTCTGGATCCGAAAGCTTCTAATGAATTTTCGCAGATCCTTAAAGAGCTTTCGGCAGACGGAACGGCTATTTTAATGGCCACACATGATATTTTCCGTGCCCGGGAAGTGGCTTCGCATATCGGGATCATGAAACAAGGCAATCTGGTAACCGTAATCGAAGCCGATAAAATCTCGGCCAGCGAACTGGAAGATCTCTATTTACAAACGGTTTAAAAGGAAAAGCAATTTCAAATGAAAAAAGTATTTCTCCTTTTATTTACAACAGCCGGATTGTATCAGGCCAAATCACAGGTAGTAAACAGCAGACCCAAAGACAGTCTTGTTCAGGACTCTGTTAAGACACCTATGCAGAACAATGAATTGCAGACGGTAGAAATCATAGGCCGTTCGACCAGAAAGTACAACAGCGATTATTCCTTTGCCGCAACCAAAACTGCTGCTTTAAATAAAGACATTCCACAGTCGATATCGACCATTACCAAAGAATTAATTGCTGATAAAGGAGCTTTTTATCTGGCCGATGCCGTAAAAATGTCCAGTGGTGTTATTCCGGCCAGTTATTACAACCAGTACACGATTCGTGGTATCAGCCAGAATGAAGAAGGTCAGATTATTAACGGAATGCGAACCCGCCAGTACTATTTTTTACAGCCTTTAACAAGCAATATCGAGCGTGTGGAAGTAATCAAAGGCCCGTCCAGTGCCACCTTCTCTTCTGTTGATCCGGGCGGAAGTATTAACATGGTGACCAAAAAACCTCTGGCTGCTGACCGAAAAGAAGTCAGTTTAAGTGCCGGCAGTTTCAGTACTTTACGCGGAACCTTAGATTTTACAGGACCATTAAATGAATCTAAAACGCTTTTATATCGCGTAAACGGCGCTTATCAGCAGGCCAAATCGTTTCGTGACCTGGTAAACAATAAATCATTCCTCTTCTCCCCTTCTTTCAGTTATATCCCGAACGAAAAAACAGCTATTAACACAGAATTAATCCTGAGCGATATGAATGGAGTTCTGGACAGAGGACAGCCTATTTTTGGTGCCGTTGCGGGAAAGACCAGCTTAAATAAAAGCCCAATCAGCCTGAATCTGGGAGCTCCCGGTGATTTCTTTGCATCTAAAGAAATGATCCTGATGACGAACTTCGCCCATAAATTCAGCTCCAAAACCGCTTTTAATGTGTCGTACATGAAACAAACCTGGACTGAAGACCTGCAGGAACACAGAACCACGAATGCTTTTGCCGTCGACATGAACAATCAGCCTGTAACGAGCCTCGCCATGATGCAGTTTGTACAGCGTCAGCAAAACTGGGATATTGACAATCTGAGTGCTTATTTTAATTTTGATTTACAAACCGGAAAACTTAAACATAAATTACTAACAGGTTATGATTTAAGCAGCTGGAATAAAAATAAAGGCGGTGGACAAAATGCTGCCAGAGGTTATCAGCTGAAAGACGGAACAGTCGCAGGTTCCTTCGTTCCTGCCAATGCTTCCAGTTATCAGACCATTACGATTGATGGCGTTGTGCTTCCAAAGCCTAATGTTGAATACTTTAACCTGAACGATCCTCTTTATCGTCTTACAAGTCCGGAAGATTATACTTTAAATATCAGAACTGCGCTGCCATCAGCACTTACAACTACTAATGCCCTGTATATTCAGGATCAGATTCAATGGGAAAAATTTACCTTTTTACTGGGGCTGCGAAACGAATGGTTTGAAGACATTACGAATTACGAAACCAATAACGAACTTAAAGTCAAAAAATCGGCTTTACTGCCCAGAATTGGAATTACCTATGATGTAAACAGTGCCGTTAATGTTTACACTACTTATCTCGAAGGTTATCAGCCGCAGTCGAATACCGTAACTTTAATGCCGCAGACAGGTTCACTTCCGGCCGGAAGCTTATTTGATCCGCTTGAAAGTGATTTAAAAGAAGCCGGCATCAAAACTACTTTTTTCAATAATTCGATGAGTTTTAATGCTGCGGTTTATGAAATTAACCAGAGAAATATCCTCATGAATGCCAATGATCCGGTAAACCCAGATTTACTTGTAACCAGAGGAGCTGAAAGAAGCCGTGGTTTTGAATGTGATCTGGCAGGTTACATTACACCCGACTGGCAGATTAATGCTTCTTACAGTTATATCGATGCCGAAATCAGGCAGGACAGTAATCCGGACTTAATTGGAGCCCGAAAACAAAATACGCCAAAAAACAGCGCCAATTTGTGGACGCGATACAACTTTAAAGCGGACTCGGCTTTAAAAGACCTTGGAATTGGAATCGGAATGCAGTACCAAAGCAGTAAAATACCCTGGTTTACCAGAGATTTTACACTGCCAGATTTTACCATTTTTGACGCGGCCTTATTTTACAAACCAAGCGGCAGTAACGTGCAGGCTGCTGTAAATGCAGGTAATTTACTAAACAAAACGTATTGGCTTGGGGCGCAGAATTATCTGCGTTTGTTTCCGGGAAGCCCCAGAAATGCAAGCCTTACTGTAACTTATAAATTTTAATTTATATGAAAATATTACAATCTGAACTCCTTATTGCCCGGCATTTTAAAAATGCTGTTTTTAAAAATCCGGCTCTTTATATTATGATGTCATTGATTGGCCTGCTGCTTTTATTTGCAGCTTATTCGGGCTGGGACAATTACAAAACCCAAAACGAAACGAGCGAAAAATACCAGCATCAGTCCCGTGAAGACTGGCTTAAAAATCCGGATAAAAATCCGCACCGAATGGCACATTACGGGAATTTTGCTTTCCGGAAAAGTACTTCCTTAAGTGTTTTTGAATTTGGAATGGAACCTTTTTTCGGGAATGCTGTTTTTCTGGAAGCACACAAACAAAACACCGCGAATTTCTCAGAAGCCGGATTCTCCAGCAGTATGCTGCGTTTCGGCGAAATCAGTATCGCTATGGTATTGCAGGTTTTAATGCCTCTGCTGATCTTTTTCATTGGGTTTAACTCTGTGGCTTACGAAAGGGAAAACGGAACTTTAAAAATCCTTTTAACTCAGGGCATCAGCTGGAAACAGCTTTTATGGGGTAAAATCCTGGGAATTGCCGCAGTCATTCTGCTGCTTTTTGTTCCCACCCTTATAGTTTTAACTGTGATTTGGTCAGGGCTTCAAAACTTTAGTATTACAGCCGATGAGACTTACAAAATGCTGTTATTTATAGTATTTCATTTTTTGTACCTGCTGTTTTTCGCAGTCATAGCGGTTCTGGTTTCGGCCTTCAGCAAAACATCCAAAAAAGCATTGATTTCTTTAATCGGGACCTGGCTTATCCTAACCATTATTCTGCCGCGAACAACTCAGGCTGTCGGGGCCTATTTGTATGAAGCTCCTTCAAAGATTAAGTTTAACAGCGATATTGAGAAAGACATTTTAAAACAAGGAGACAGCCACAACCCAAATGATTTGCATTATAAAGCGATAAAAGATTCTTTACTGCGGGTTTACAAAGTCGATTCCGTACAAAAACTTCCTTTTAATTATTCAGGTTTTATTATGACCGAGGGTGAGAAAATCAGTTCGAAAATCTACAATACCCATTTAGAAAATCTTCTAAAAATTTACGACAGACAGAACCGTTTTTCTAAAGTCGTTTCTTTCTTAAATCCGTATATCGCCATAAAAAACCTTTCAATGGGATTGTCCAATACTGATTATGATTCGTATATCGATTTTCAGAAACAGGCCGAAACCTATCGTTATCATATGGCTCAGAAAATGAACGCACTGCAGATTCAATACATCAGTAATAAAAAACCCGGACCTAATGACAAACCGCTTACAATTGGCAAAGAACACTGGGCAGACGTTGAGGAGTTTCATTATGAACCCAAAACCATAGGCAAAGTTCTAAAAACCGAAATGGTCTCTGTTATTTCTATTCTTTTATGGGTAATCCTCCTGTTTGTTTTTATCAGGATTGCTGCTAAAAACCTAAAAGCCATCTAATATGTTAGTACTCTTATTTAAAAATTTTATACGTTCAAAAGGTACCAAAATTGGTTTGCTTTTTTTATTGATCATTGGTTTTATAAGCCTCTTAATCGGACGTCAGTTTCAGGAAAAACAGCAAAACAGTATTAACGAGGCTGCCGTATATCAAAAAGAACATATTGCCCGAAATGCTGCTTTTCATAAAGACGAAATCGGGCTTCTGCTCTACTATATTAAATTTTCGCTGGTCAATACAACGCTGCCTGTAAATAGTCTGGCTATTGGACAGCGTGATGTAAACCCGTCGATTCAGAGTGTTACCATCCGCGGACTTGAAGCTCAGAAATACGATTCGGAACTCAATAATCCGAGTAATCTCTTATCCGGAAATATTGACTTTAGTTTTGTACTTCTCTATCTCTTTCCGCTGCTGATTATTGCTTTTTCATATAATCTTATTTCCGAAGAAAAAGAATCAGGAACCTGGAAAATTGTAGTGGTACAGAGCAGAAATACGTTTTTATACATTCTGAAACTGTTTTATGTACGTATTTTAAGTCTTATCGGGCTAATGACTATACTGCTGCTGACTGCTGTTATATTTTTACAGATTCCGATAGATAAAGCGTTTGTTTTGTTTTACGGACTTTCGGTTTTATATATACTGTTCTGGTTTGCTGTCTGTTTTTTTATTGTTTCTTTACAGAAGAATTCTAACTTTAATGCTGTTATTCTGCTCACTATCTGGCTGTTTCTGATTATTATTCTTCCTGCGGGAATCAATACCTATATCATCAATAAATATAAGGTTCCCGAAGCTCTGGAATTAACCCTTATCCAGCGAAATGCCTACCATGAAAAATGGGATATGGACAAGCAGGAAACAATGGATAAATTCTGTAAACATTATCCGCAGTTTAAAAAATATACACTGCCGGATACCGAATTCAGTTGGCTCTGGTATTATGCCATGCAGCAAATGGGCGACGATGAATCTGCTGTTCAGTCTAAAGAACTCGAAGCAAAACTGGAACAGCGCAACCGTGCCAGCGAACTAATCGCTCAGTTTATTCCAACACTGCACACACAGATTCAGCTCAATGAAATAGCGAAATCAGATTTGCGAAACCAGCTTTTGTTTTTAAAGGAAACACAGCGCTTCCATGAAAGGCTGCGTCTGCATTTTTATCCTGAAATCTTTGAAAATTCCCCTGTGGGCGAACAAAAATGGGATAATTTTAAGGTAGAAACTTTTAAAGATAATACTCCGGTCCGTTTTACAAAAGCATTTCTGCCGCTGTTCTTTTTTATTATACTGCTGATAGGTTTTGGATGGCGTAATTATCGTCGTTTTTCTTAACTTTTTTTTAAGCATTGATTGGGTAAAAACAACGGGTTCGTAAAGTTTTATATAAAGCTTTGCGAACCCTTCATTTTTCTACAGCTTGTATAATTTCAGCCTGTTATTCCGAATTCAATATCTTCTATAAAGGAACCCCAAAAATAGCCGTTATCTCTTTTCAGCAGGTCTGCGTCTATCTCCAGCAGTTTATCTTCAAGAAAACGGGCGTATTTTTTATGATTGGAATTCTCTCTGTAATTTCCCAAATCCTGACCCGGAATAACCTTCTGCCATAAATAATCATATACATACAGCTGCTGAACAAAATGATACAAAGAGGCAGCAATAAACATTTTATTCCCGGCCTTCAGAATATTTCGCGAGTTCAGATCTAAAACGATAGTATCTGAATCGGAACGGCTTCCTATTTTAATTTCTGAATCAGATACCCAAACAATCTCATCCGTAAATTGAAAATCCATAATAGTATTGGGTAAACCCACAGAAGAAAGGATCAAAACTTCTTCTTTTGTCAGTATTTCACCAATAGAAGGTTCAATATTCCTTTTAACCCAAACGGATTCGAAATGTTCTGTTATTTTATCTTCAAACATTATTTCTGGTATTATTTATTTCTTTATCTGTAGTCAAACATACCTAATTTTTAATTCAGATATAGATTAATTATCCGCCATAATAAGGCTTTACAGATTATATTTCTCCTAAAATTAAATAACATAAAAATAGTACTCCTTTTTAAAGAAACGCATTGGTATTTTACTATTTTTAGCAAAAATTTCAAACAGGTAAAATATACGCCTCAACTTAAAATTTAATGAAAAAGATACTTATAGTAAGCATTGTGTTTCTGGCAGCTTTTTATGCTTTTAGGGAAATTGTGTACAAACCATACCAATGGAAAAAAGCAATGGAAAGTCCTGAACACAGATTACAGATGGGAAGTCTTCTTTTTAGCAAACAAACCGATCCAAACGGAAGTGAGAATTCTGAAAAGAAGTATTACATTTTTAAGGTTACTGAAATCAACGGCGATTATGTACGCCTTTCAGTTATCCGTCAGCTGTCTGAAAAAGGAAAACCAAAACCTTCTGACTTTTCGATTCCCAGAGATACCTACCGCAGTTTAAAACTAACGATTAAAGAACTCACAATAACTGCTATTTCCCGGGAAGATTTACACAAACATGGCACTCCTTATGTGCTGAATGATTATTTGCTCAACAAATACCCTTCTTTAAAAAACTCCCGTTATTATTACGAGGAACTTCCGGAAACGGAAAAAGATATTCATAAACCAGCTGACTATTTTAATCTGGTTTATTCCAAAGAAAAAATTATAGAAAAAAAGAAACTGATTCCGTGGGTAATCACGAATGAAGAAACACCACAGCTGGCCAAAAGCTTGTCTCAGAAAGTAAGTTTAATTATCAACTAGTTTTCGTGTTGAATCACAATCCGGATTACCCGGAATACTATAAGCCGGGCCTGCAAAGCTTTATAAAACTTTGCAGGCCTGGCATTTTTTTTAGAACTGATTTAAAATATTACTTTATAAACTGTATAATAAACCCACCCTTAGGCGCTAAATTATACTGCCATTTTGATGTTACAGGAAAAGACTCCACTTTAAATTCCATTAACGGATCTTTGCCTTCAGAGATAATCTTGAATTTAGAAAAACCTTTAGCATATTTCTTCAAATCAATTGTTATAGGTTGTGAAGTATTGGTACCATTTATTCCCACTATATAATTTAAATTATCTTTTTGACGTGACAAAACTATTGCTTTCCCAGGCTCGCCAATAATACATTCTGTTTTATCCCAACTAGCTGGCATTTCTTTAAACAGATTTTTAAGATCGTCTGAAAGCGAAGCAAAAACCTCTTCTGAATCGGCAAAATGGATAATTCCCGAAGTATAAATCATAGCCATAGCCAATTCGTGAGCTGCTGTATTTAAACGAGTATATTTTCTAAAAGTCAAAGCAAATGGCGTATAATCAGCTGGTCCTGCTACGTTTCTCGTAAAAGGCAATACTGTATTTTGTTCTGCTGCTTTTTCCGGGAATCTTGGCTCGTAAAAATAACTTTCAGTTCCTAAAATAGCTTCTGCTGTTACAAAATTTGGCCATGTTCTGTGCCAGCCTCTCGGCATAGTTGTTCCGTGCAGGTTTACCAATAAATGTTCTTTAGCCGCATCTTCAAAAACCGATTGAAGCGTTGCCATTACTTCTTGTCTGTCTGAACACCAAAAATCGATTTTAACGCCTTTTACGCCCATATCAGCTAATTCTTTGAATCTTTTCTTTCTTTTTTCAGGATCAAAATATTCTGCTGAATATCCCCAAACCAAAGGCTTAACTCCTTTAGATAAAGCATGATCAATAATTTTTCCTTCTTTATTGGCTTTTTCCCAACCGGCATCAAAAAGCGTGTATTTAAACCCGAATGAAGCCGAAACATCAGTAAACTTTTTATACATTTCCGGCGTAAAATCTTCAGGATGCGACCACCATGACCAAGCCGCTTTTCCTGTTTCAATCCAGGAAGTATCTGTAATTTTAGAAGCCGGAGCTAAATCAGTAATCATGGTTGATAATAAAATATCTCCTGCTTTATCACCAATCATAATCACTCTCCAAGGCATTGTCCAAGGCAGGTTTGACTGTGGGTAAGCAACTCCTTTATCTGGCAAAGGCAGTGTAAATTTTTCATCATTTTTGGCGAAAGCAATGCTGTACATTCCGTCTTTAGAATCTGGATTTAAATGACAGCCCGGAAATGATCCGTCTGTCCCTGATTCAGCAATTAAAACCCAATTTTGAGCATTATTTACATTAAAAAGTGCCGGCATGCACCACCCAACCGATTCTCCTCTGGCACCGTTTATTGGATCTCCAGGTTTTACATTAATATAAAAATCCTCATAACCTGGAGTATAATCTCCCGCTTTGTTGTAAGGCTGTAACCATCCTTTTGCTTTCTGATCGATATGAAATCCGGTCAATTCCTTTTTAAGGATTCGGGTTTCGTTTTCTTTATCAACAAATCGGTATCTAAAAGCAACTCCTTGTTCGCCGGCAATTAAATCAATTGTCATGATAGTGCCTTGTTTGTTTTTGAATGCAATACTTTTACTTTTAAAAACATGATCTGCCACTTTATTGTTGGCTACTTTAAGTTCATATTTTTCACGCTTTTCTTCTGTAGCCGAAACTTTTTCAACAGCCAATCCTGACGAAAAATCCTGATTTTCAAAAACAAGTCCAAGCGGTGAATCTTCGATTATGGTTTTATCTTTACGGAAAACCTTGTATGATAATTTTCCGTCTTTGGTCAAAGACAAACTGATTTTATTGAGATTATCTTTTGATTTTAATGAAAGCTCTTCATTTTGGGCGACACAGCTCGTTAATACAAAAAATACTGCGGGCAACAGCAAACTTAAAATTCGGTTAGGAAACATTTTTTTCATTATATAGTTATTAGAGGTGATAGTTAGAATTTATTTTTTTAGAATATCAAAAGTGTATACAATTGTTTCATTGTAAACTTCTCCTGATTTGAATATGGTATTAGGAAAATGAGGATGATTCGGGCTGTCAGGAAAATATTGGCATTCTAAGCAGAGTCCGTCAAAAGAAGTATAAAGTTTAGAATGTTCGCCAATTACATTGCTGTTCAAATAATCCCCTGTATACAGCTGCACGCCGGGATACGAAGTGTAAACCCGCATTATTCTTCCTGATTTTTCATCAGACAATTCACAAACAGCACTTTCGACTGTTTTATTTTTGTCAAAAATGTAATAGGTATTCAGACCACCATCTTTCATAACATCTCTTAATTTTTGACCTTCAAAAGAATATTGTCCAGCATCTAGAATTTCCCCTGTCGGAATATAATCTTCTGTACTTTCCAGTATTTTATCTGCCTGAATTTTTAGGTTATGCTGCTGAATTTTTTCTTTACAGCCTGACAAATTAAAGTAAGAATGGTTCGTAAAATTTAAAGGCGTTGCTTCATCGGCTTCAGCCCAAAAAACAATTTTCAATTCGTTTTTATCAGTCCATTGATAGGTTACTTTGGTTTTCAAATTTCCCGGAAAACCTCCTTCTCCGTCTTGGCTTTCAAGCATAAAAATTACGGCATCTTCTTCTACAATAAAATCAAACACTTTGTTATTAAATCCAGCCCAACCACTATGATTATTGTTTTTACCATCGTTTTTATCGAGATAGTAAGTATTATTTTCGATAGAAAATGCCGCATTATTAATTCTGTTGGCAAAACGACCAACTGTTGCTCCTATATAAGCCTGATCTTTAACATAGCCTTCTAAAGTGGGAAATCCTAAAACTATATTTTCTCTATTTCCAAAATTATCAGGCATCATTATGGATTTTACTATGGCTCCATAATTCAATAGTTCAATAGTATTACTATGAACATTTGTAATTTTAAATTTGAAAATTTCCTTTCCGCCGTATTGGCCAAAAGGTTCACAAACAATACTATTTAAGGAATTCATATGGTTTTAAAAATGATTAGAAAGATTAAGGTTAGTATAGTTTTTCAAATTTAGTTTTGATTATTATTCTCAAAATGGACTTTTTTTGTGAAAGCATGGATTAAATTACGATATTTGAAAAACACGATCAAGGCAATGAAAAATTCAGCACAAAAAGAAAAGATAAAAGTCAAAGAAGGTTTTTTGGGACAACGAATGATTGTAATTCCAAAAAACATACTTTCGATTATCAAAAAGAATCCGCTTATCGCAAGTTTGTACTTTACAGACATTGGTGTTTTTCCAAATGCAAGCCATCATTCCATGAAAAGAAAACACGGCAGCAAACAATACATATTGATTTATTGTTATAAAGGTGAAGGTATCATCAGTAAAGAAAATAAAACGATAACACTAAAAGCCAACACCTTTTATATTATACCTCCCGAAGTTGCACATGATTATTATGCTTTAAAACAAAATCCGTGGAGTATTTACTGGATTCATTTTACAGGATCTCAGGCAACTCATTTTTACGATAAATTCATAACCGAATTTCCAGATTCTGCACCTCAGCTATCTCTTGAAGAAAGACGTATCGAACTGTTTGAAAACATATTAGATGTTATGGAAGACGGTTACAGCGCCAGCAATCTGCAATTTGCGAATCTTTCGTTATGGCAGCTACTGAATACTTTTTTGTACGAGAAATATTTCATTCAAAAGAACCGAAAATTTTCAGAGGATAATACTATTGAATCGGCTATTGATTACATGAAAAAACATTTGGATATATCCTTAAAAATAAACGATGTGGCGGCTTATTTTAATTATTCGCCTTCTCATTTTTTCACCTTATTCAAGAAGCAGACCGGCTATTCTCCTATACATTATTTCAACTATTTAAAAATGCAGAAAGCCTGTCAGTATCTCAGTTTTACGACTATGAGCATAAAAGAGATCAGTTTTAATTTAGGCTTTAATGATCCGTTATATTTCTCTCGTTTGTTTAAAAAAGTAATGAGCACTTCACCTATACAATATCGCACAGAATATAAACAGTAGCGCAATTGTTTTCGTATTTTAACGCAGACGTTCAAAAAATCAGATTATAATCCATCTATTCAAAAAAAATATCCATAAATCAAAGGTTCCTATTCCGCTAATTTTACAAAAGCTATAAAACCTTTTTATGAAAAACTATAATTATACCTTTTTACTATCAATCAGCCTTGTCGCAGCATTGGGTGGATTACTCTTTGGTTACGACTGGGTTGTAATAGGTGGTGCAAAACCATTTTACGAACTTTATTTTGGCATTACAAATTCTCCGGCTTTGCAAGGCTGGGCAATGAGCAGTGCCCTTGTAGGCTGTGTTGCAGGAGCAGCCGTTGCGGGAAAATTGGCCGATAGTTACGGAAGACGTCCTATCCTGATCGTTGCCGCAGTATTATTCTCCTTATGTGCTCTTGGAACCGGAGCTTCAGAAACTTTTACTGTATTTATCATCTGGCGTATTATTGGCGGTGTCGGAATCGGGATTGCTTCTACTATTTCGCCTTTATATATTGCAGAAATTGCCCCACAGGAAACCCGTGGGTTATTTGTTTCCATTAACCAATTAACGGTTGTTATCGGAATTTTGGCTGCGCAAATTACCAATATGCTCATTACAGAAGTGATTCCTCCTGATTATTCTCCTGCACAGATTTTAGCTTCATGGAACGGACAAACGGGCTGGAGATGGATGTTTTGGGCAGGATTTTTCCCTGCAGTACTCTTCTTTATTTTAATGTTTTTAATTCCTGAGAGTCCTCGATATCTGGCAAAAAAAGGCAGTCATGAAAAAGCTGAAAGCACTTTAACAAAAATCGGAGGATTGTCCTACGCCAAAGAAGCAATTGCAACCATCAAGGAAACTTTTACTGAAGAAAAAGAAGGTACCGATTTTAAAATGCTGTTTGACAAAAAAGCTTTGCCAATTTTAGTTATTGGAATTGTTTTAGCTGCTTTTCAGCAATGGTGTGGTATCAACATTATCTTTAACTATGCTCAGGAAATCTTTGTTTCAGCAGGTTACAGCATCAATGATTTGTTTATGAATATTGTAATTACTGGAAGCATCAATCTGGTTTTTACTTTGGTTGCTATGGGAACTGTAGATAAACTGGGACGTAAAAAACTAATGCTTTTTGGTTCTGCTTCGCTTGCCATTATTTATGCTTTATTGGGGTATTTTTACTATACCAATGTAACGGGTTTCCCATTGTTATTACTGGTATTATTAGCGATTGCTATTTATGCAATGTCCCTTGCTCCTATTACCTGGGTTATTTTATCTGAAATTTTCCCTAACCGAATCAGAGGTGTTGCGATGTCTGTAGCCACATTTGCACTCTGGATTGCATCTGCACTTTTAGTACAAACATTTCCAATCTTCAACGAATACCTTGGCACATCCGGAACTTTCTGGATCTACGGAATCATCTGTGCATTAGGATTCTGGTTTGTATCTAGAAAACTTCCTGAAACCAAAAACAAAAGTCTCGAAGAGATTGAAAAACTTATGGCTTCTGATAAGGAATCAAAGAATATTCAATAATTTAAATTTCATTACATCATGCAAAAAGTAAATGTTTGGAAGGAAAAAATAATCCTGCCAACTTATGAGGTGGGCAAACCTGAAAAAAATCCTGTATTTATTGAGAAAAGAGTTTATCAGGGAAGTAACGGATCTGTATATCCTTATCCGGTTATTGAAAAAATCGCTGACGAAAAAACCAACAAAGAATACCAAGCCGTTTACCTTGAAAACGAATTTGTTAAAATAATGATCCTGCCTGAATTGGGCGGACGTGTGCACATGGCGTATGACAAAACCAAAAAACGTCATTTTGTGTATTACAATCAGGTGGTAAAACCTGCACTTGTTGGACTTACAGGCCCTTGGATTTCTGGCGGAATTGAGTTTAACTGGCCGCAGCACCATAGACCAACCACTTTTGATCCTGTTGATTTTAAAATCGAAGAACATGAAGACGGAAGCGCAACCGTTTGGTGCAGTGAAGTCGAGCGTATGTTTAGAACAAAAGGTATGGCTGGTTTTAGATTATATCCTGACAAAGCTTACTTGGAAATCAAAGCACAATTGTACAATAGAACATCATTCCCACAGACTTTTTTATGGTGGGCCAATCCTGCAGTTAAAGTAAACGACGATTATCAGTCGGTTTTTCCGCCAGATGTAAATGCTGTTTTTGATCATGGCAAACGCGATGTTTCCTCTTTCCCAATTGCAAAAGGAACCTATTACAAAGTAGATTATTCTCCGGGAACTGATATTTCTCGTTACAAAAATATTCCGGTTCCTACCTCTTATATGGCAATTGCATCCAAATACAATTTTGTGGGCGGTTACGAAAATGATTCGAAAGGCGGATTGCTTCACGTTGCCAATCATCATGTTTCGCCAGGAAAAAAACAATGGACTTGGGGACATGGCGATTTCGGACGCGCGTGGGATCGCAACCTTACTGATGAAGATGGTCCGTACATCGAATTGATGTGTGGTGTTTACACAGACAATCAGCCTGATTTTACCTGGATTATGCCGGGTGAACAAAAGGAATTCACACAATATTTTATGCCGTACCGCGATTTGGGTATCGTTAAAAATGCTACCAAAAATGCGATGGTTAATCTGGAAAGCATAAATGATAAATTAGTAATTAAAACTTATACAACAGGTGTTTATCCTAAAACAACCGTTACTTTAAAAAACAATGATGTTGTTTTATTACAAAAACAGTACGATGCTTCTCCAAACAATTCATTTGAAGAAACTATTGATTTTGCTAATGTTTCTTTAGAAGGCTTATCGATTTCTGTAACCGATGCAGCTAACAAAGTTTTAGTTGACTGGATGTATGAAGGGCAAAATGAAGACGAAATCCCAGAAGCGGCTAAACCTGCACTTGCTCCGGAAGACATTGAAAACAACGAACAATTGTTCCTGACTGCACAGCATTTAGAACAATACAGACACGCTACTTACAGTCCGATTCCGTATTACGAAGAAGCTTTAAAACGCGATTCTGGTGATGTCCGATGCAATAACGCTATGGGATTATGGCTAATGCGAAGAGCAAAATTTGCAGAAAGCGAACCTTATTTCAGAGCGGCTATAAAAACGCTGATACAACGAAATCCGAATCCGTATGATGGTGAGGCTTATTTTAATTTAGGGCTTTGTCTTAAATATCAAAACAAAAATGAACAGGCTTACGATGCTTTTTACAAATCAACATGGAATGCAGCCTGGCAGAATCAAGGTTATTTTTATGTGGCACAGCTTGACGCTTTAAAAGGTGATTATGAATTGGCATTGGAACATATCAAAAAAGCCATTTCGAAAAACACCGAAGATCATAAAGCAGTGCATCTACAAGCGACGTTTCTTAGAAAACTAAATCAAAAAGAAAAAGCAATTGAATTGATCAACAGTTATTTAAAAAATGACGGTTTCAATTTTGGTTTATTATATGAAAAATACCTTTTAAGCAATGATAAAAAGGATTTGGATTATCTAAATGCGCTTATTCGAAATAACATTCATACTTATATTGAATATGCTTTAGATTACAATGCATCAGGTTTTTATGCAGAAGCAGCTTCGTTGTTAAATGAAGGACTGAAAGATGAAAACACCTATCCGCTGGCTTGGTATTTTGCCGGTTCATTTTATGAAAAGTTAAATGATTTCGGTCAAGCCGAAAAATGTTTCCAAATGGCTTCTCAGGCAAAACCGGATTATTGTTTTCCAAATCAGATTGAAGCGGCTTTAGTTCTTTCTGAAGTGATTGAAAAACAGACGAATGATGCAAAAGCTTTGTATTATTTAGGAAACTTTTGGTATGCTTCTAAATTTTATGATGATGCGATTTCTTGCTGGGAAAAATCGGTGGCAATAGATGATTCATTTCCAACTGTTCACAGAAACTTGTCATTGGCTTACTATAATAAATTAAATGATGAGCAAAAAGCGCTTTCTAGTTTAGAAAAAGCATTTTCTTTAGATGTAGAAGATTCCAGAATTTTAATGGAATTGGATCAATTGTACAAACGTTTAAACAGAGATTTGGTTTTTAGACTGGCTTTCTTAGAAAAACATTTAGAATTGGTTATCCAAAGAGATGATGTTTATTTAGAAAGAGTGGCTTTGTACAATCTTTTAGGCAAACATGATAAAGCGCTGACTTTATTGCAAAATAGAAAATTCCATCCGTGGGAAGGCGGTGAAGGAAAAGTGAGCGGACAATATCTTATTTCTTTAATTGAAATTGCAAAACAACAGATTTCTGAAGGCAATTATAATAAATCGATTGAACTTCTAGAACAGGCGCAAATTTATCCTGAAAATCTGGGAGAAGGAAAACTGCCGGGCGCACAAGAAAATGATATTCATTATTGGCTTGGAGTAGCTTTTGAAAAGAAAAATAATTTAGAAGAAGCGAATAACTGGTGGCATAAAGCAACTCAGGGATTAGAAGAACCAACAGCGGCAATTTTCTATAATGACCAACAGCCGGATAAAATTTTCTATCAAGGTTTGGCTCATTTAAAATTAAACAATCCTGCCGAAGCCAATAAACGTTTTGAAAAATTAGCTGCTTACGGACAAAAGCATCTAAACGATCATGTAACCATTGATTATTTTGCTGTTTCCTTACCCGATTTAATGATCTGGGAAGATGATCTGGACAAGCGTAATAAAATTCATTGTTTGTACATGCAGGGATTAGGTTTTATGGGATTGGATAAAAAGATGCAGGCAGAGGAAAGTTTTACCACTGTGCTTTCTGAAGAGAAAAGCCATTCTGGAGTTACGATACATTTATCTTTATTGAAAAACGAGGAATCCATTTCTGTTTAAGTTAGTAACTATTTTTAACAGTAGACCCGACAGGTTTTAAAAACCTGTCGGGTCTTGCTTTTATAATCGGATTGCATTCCTGCAAAGTTTTCTAAACCTTGTAGATATAAGTTTTTTCACTTCTAATCAACTTGACTAACCGTTACTTTAACTAATCTTAAAAATAGCACACAGATGAGACGGCTTCGCTAACGCGAAGACGCAGATTACCACGGATTTTTAAAATTTAAAATAGAAATCCGTTTTTAATCCGCGTTTTTACGAAGTAAATCAGTTTTATCAGTGTGCTTTAGTGAGTATAGTTAGCGGTCAATTGTACTACTCTATACCTACAAGGTTTTGAAAATCTTGCAGGAGAGAAAAAAACAAATAATTTAATTAATAGGTCTATCTTCTAATTTGCTTCCCCAGTTTTTATTTGGTTTTGGTCCCATAACAAATTCTAAAGTACCTCCAGCTTCGATATCTGTATGTTTTATAAAAGTCTTGGTATAACTTTTTCCATTCAGTTTGGCGCTTTGGATATAGATATTTTGATCTGAAACGTTTTTCGCTGTAACTTTAAAAATCTTTCCGTTTTTCAATTCTACAGAAGCTTCTTTCAATAGTGGTGAACCTATCACATAGACACCGTTTGCAGGATTTACAGGATAAAATCCCATTGCACTAAAAATATACCAAGCCGAAAGTTCACCGCAATCGTCATTTCCTGAATAACCTGATGAAGTGGTGTTATACATCTTCTTTAAAATCTCAGCAGTATATTTTTGCGTTTTCCAGGGTTGTCCTGCATAATTATACAAATAAGCAATGTGATGACTTGGTTCATTTCCGTGAGCGTATTGTCCGATAAAACCTGAAGCATTATCGTTTACTTCTTCTGGTCTTTCTTCTAAAGTGAAAAAAGTATCCAGTTTTTTGGTAAACAAATGGTCTCCTCCAACTAAATTTACCAATCCTTTTACATCTTGCGGAACATACCAAAAGTATTGCCAACCGTTGCCTTCTGTAAAAGGATAACCACCATTTGCGCCATATTTCAGCGGATCAAAAGGTCCAATCCAATTTCCTTTATCGTCTTTTGCCCTGAAAAAACTTATTTCTTTATCGTATAGATTTTTATAAAACTGAGAACGTTTTGTAAATTGATTGTAGTCATCAATTTTAACTAATTTCTTCGCCAATTCGGCTACACACCAATCGTCATAAGCCATTTCTAAAGTCAACGAAACCGACTGTGATTTCAGGTTCTCAGGAATATATCCGTACTTTTCCCATATTCCAAAAGGCGATCCGGGATGTTCTCTCAAAGAAGAATTCTTTACCGCTTCGAATGCCATTTCTACATCAATTCCGGGGATTTTTTTCAAAACAGCATCTACAATAACTGGAATAGCATGATTGCCTATCATACAATAATTTTCCTGTCCCCATAATTGCCAGATGGGTAAATAACCAAAAACTTTATAATACGCCAGCATACTGTTTACAAAATCAGCCGAACGTTCTGGCTGTAACAGCGTATACAACGGATGTGCGCCGCGATACGTATCCCACAAGGAAAAAGTAGAATAATACGGTTTGGATGAATTTCTAACCGTAAAATCTGCTGAGGGATAATCTCCGTTAACATCTGATAAAATATTTGGCTGAATAAAGGTATGATACAAAGCGGTATAAAATATCTGCTTTTGCTCTTCTGTTCCATCAATTTTTATCTTGCTTAGTTCTTTTTCCCAAACGGCATCTGCATTATTTACAATTTCTTGAAAATCCCAAGTAGAAATTTCAGTCTGTAGATTTAAACGGGCATTTTCGATACTTGTGGCAGAGATTCCAACTTTTACTAGAACTTCCTGCTGTTTTGAAGTGTCAAAATCTAAAATAGCACGAATAGCATTTCCGTTTACTATTTTGGCATTCTCATACACATTACCTCCATCTGTGATATGATTTCTAACTATTGGCTGTGAAAATTCGGCATGAAAATATACTTTTCGCATTGGTGCCCAGCCTGTAATTATACGATAACCTTCAATGGTATGATCATTCGGAAAAGACAATTGAGAAGCAATAATACGTGTATTCCAATCTGATTTTTTCATCGAATGATCTAAATCAACTACAATATGCGCTTCTTTGTTTTTAGGAAAACTGTATTTATGAAAACCGGCATGTGTTGTTGCCGCCAATTCTGCTTTTATCCCGTAATCCAAAAGTTCTACACTATAATAACCCGGTTTTGCAAATTCCTTGTCATGAGAAAATTTAGACTGATAGGCATTCTGTCCTGTTTCTTCTTTTACAACAGAACCGCTGAAAGGCATCAGCATTACATCGAATAATTCGGCTACACCAGTTCCGCTTAGGTGCGTATGACTAAAACCTGCAATGGTGGTATCGTTATAATTGTAACCGCTGGCAACACTCCAATCGGGTATGTTCCTAGTATCCGGACTTAATTGCACCATTCCGAATGGTACTGTCGCTCCAGGATAATTATTCCCCGAAAGTGGCGAACCATGTGCTGCTCCTGTTCCAATAAACGGATTTACATGAGAAGTTGTTTTTTCTGCCGTTTGTGCTCCTAAATTTAGCGAGCTCACAATTGCACAACAGTATATTATTTTTTTGAATTTCATTTTAAGATAAAGATTTTATGAAATATGATTTCATTATTTTTTGAACTGCCTACAGCTTTAGCTGTAGGTTCTTGAGATTATTTCTATAAAGGCTTTAGCCAAAACATAGGGATTTTGGCTAAAGCCTTTCATAATAGACTTTTTAAACCTCCAGCTAAAGCTGGAGGCAATTCATAGTGTTGTTTGACTCCTGCAAGGTTTCCAAAACCTTGTAGGTGTTTTATTTAGAAATGAGATAAAAAATTAAACCTACAAGGTTTTGGAAACCTTGCAGGATTACTATTTGAACTTATAATTTCGAAGAAGTGATTTCTTTCAATTCTCCGTTTACTTTCACTTTTACTTTTGTTGGCAAAGGAGATAATATTTCGTATTGGATTACTTTTCCATTTTCCCATTTCATGTTTACGGTAAAGTCCCCTTCGGCTTTAAGTCCTTTTACTTCACCTTCTTTTAGCCAAACGTCAGGCATGGCAGGCAATAATTCAATAAATCCTGCATGGCTTTGAATCAGCATTTCTCCAATTCCCGCTGCAGCTCCAAAATTACCGTCAATCTGAAATGGCGGGCCAGCTGAAAGTAAGTTTGGATATACTCCACCTCCTGCTCCATAATTTATATTGGTTGCAAGCGTTGGTCTTAATATTGTTTTTAATAATTTATAAGCTCGGTTACCCTCTTTCAAGCGTGACCAAAAAAGCATTTTATAGGCAATTGACCAGCTTGGCCCATCATCTCCTCTTACTTCCAGTGTTTTCTTGGCTGCTTCGGCAAGATTGGGAGTACTTTCTGGCGTAATCAATGGTGCTGGATACAATCCGTATAAATGGGAAACGTGACGATGCTGTGAATCTGGTTCTTTATAGGGTTTTAGCCATTCCTGAATTCTTCCGTCAGGCGAAATTATTCCTGATGGAGGTAATAATTTTAATCGTTTTTCCAGCTCGGTTCTTAAGTCATTATCCAATCCTAATTTTGCGGATGCATTAATCACATTATTGAACAATTCACGAACAATCTGATTGTCTATTGTTGGTCCCATGCATACATGAGCATCCTGACCGTTTTCCATGAAAAATGAATTCTCAGGCGACACCGATGGCGAAGTTACCAGCCAGCCTGTTTCCAGATCTTTTACCAGCATGCTGTTATAAAACTGTGCTGCTCCTTTTATAATTGGATAAATTTCTGCCAGATAATTTTGATCATTGGTATACAAATAATGATTCCATAAATTATTGCACAACCAGCCCGAACCCGCTTTTGCGATTCCCCAAGACGCACTTTCGCCCGGTTCTGTAAATCCCCAGACATTGGTAATTACGTGAGCCACCCAGCCATCAGCATTGTAATAAGCTTTGGCTGTTTTTTCGCCGTAAGGCACCATTCCTTTTACTAAATCTTTTAAAGGCAGATTTAGCTCAGATAAATTTGCGGTTTCCAATGCCCAATGATTCATCTGAACATTTACATCTAAATGATAATCTCCATTCCAAGGTGTTTGTACCTGATGCGCCCATAAACCTTGTAAATTTGGAGGAAGCAATCCCACTCTTGTACTGCTGATGCTTAAATAACGACCATATTGATAAAATAAAACCGGAAGCGCGGTATCCGAATCAGGATCTTTCATAAAAACATCCAAACGTTCGTTTGTTGGCAATGAATTCTTAGTTGATTTCCCAAAATTCAATGCTACACGATTGAATAATTTCTGATAGTTTTCGATATGCTTTTTCTTCTGATCCTGATATTTTTTCTGCAAAG
Source organism: Flavobacterium sp. FG19 (assembly GCF_057809475.1). Taxonomy (NCBI): domain Bacteria; kingdom Pseudomonadati; phylum Bacteroidota; class Flavobacteriia; order Flavobacteriales; family Flavobacteriaceae; genus Flavobacterium; species Flavobacterium sp. FG19. The sequence goes on from NZ_JBMDKA010000012.1 coordinate 42,863, forward strand.
CAGCATCCAAAGTTTTATCTAAAGCAGATTCGAAATTTTGATCTTTGAAATTGGTTCCAGCCGAAATGTAAAGTACTACTTCTGTAGCGTTTTTAATTTCGATTGTATTATTAGTATATAAAGCTGTTCCGTCAGTTGTTTTGGCTTTTACTTTGGCTTTATATTTCATTCCTTTTCCGTCAATTCCGTTGTTTAACTGACCTGTCATTACTAAGGAATTATCACTTTCATTAGCTGTTTTAAAATGTTCGGGTCTGTCTAAGTGAACGGTGAAATTGAGTTTTTCTTTTTGGCTTGAAGTCAACTTAACAAACAGAACATCGTCTCCAAATCCGGCAAAATATTCTCTTTTATACGTTACGCCGTCAATCGTGAACTGCGTTGATGCCAAAGCGTTTTTTAAATCCAGATTTCGTGTATAATTGGTCGCTTTTGATTTGGTTTTATAATCAAAATTCAAGGTCATATTTCCTAAAACCTGATAACATCCAAATTGTACGTTTGCTCCGTCTCCGCTTCCTGAACCTGGACCTGTACAGACAAAATTGTCATTAATCAATTTTTCGGCATCACTGTTTTTGTTTGCCAATAACAATTCTCTTATTTGAGGCAGAAAAGTATAGGCCTTGTAATTATTAGCATCCTGCGAAGAACCACTCCAAAGTGTAATGTCATTTAGAACTAACTTTTCGGTTTCAATTCCGCCATCTGGCATAATTCCTAAACGGCCATTTCCTAAGGGCAGGGTTTCTTCCCATTGAGATGCTGGTTTTTTATACCATAATTCCAATGAGTTATTTTGCGAATAACCCAAAAGTGGTATCAGTATAAAAAACAGGGCTTTGATTTTTTTGATATTCATGGTTTTTATTTTTTTTGCCACAGATTACACGGATTTAAATGATTTTTTACTCTGTGATAAATTTTTATTGATTTTATTTAGAACGTAATAATTTAAATTATCCTCCAAAAGAACTTCTCTTTCTTAGTAAGCTTCAGAGAAGCTAAATATTTATAGCATAAGAATAAACGTCTGCAATATAAAACTCCGGAGGAGTGACATGTTTTTTCACAATCTATGTTATATGTCGCTCCTCTGGAGCTTTTTTCATTTGTCTTACTGAAATGCTATAAATATATTGTCCCGCTGGGGCTCTTCAGATAAAACATCTATCTATAAATATTCTCTGCTGTCAAAAGAACTTTTCCTCCCAAGATGTTTTTTCTCTTGAAAATTTTTAAAACATACCTAACAGGTTTTAAAAACCTGTTAGGATAATCTTCTCTATTTAGTTGTTGTATGGAACGGCTTTTACTACTGGATTTTCTGCATTTTTTAAGGCCGATTCTTCAAATTCTATTGTCACTTCTTTGCTTTCACCTTTCAATAAAGTAAAATAACTGTCGCTGATAATAGCCGGTAAAATCTGAGTTCCTGACTTGTCATTTACTGGCTGTACGTGAATTCCGAAAGCAATTCCAGACGGACTTGAAACTTTTGCTTTTATCACATATTTTCCGTTTTGTTTTACTACTTTACTGGAAACATTTACTTGAGTTTTTGGCAGTTTATTCAAATCTGTGAAATCTTTCATATTGGTTCCTCTCCAATAGAAGTTCTCGCTGATTAATTTGTTATTGGCATCTTTTAATTTTAATCGGATGAAATGAACCGGACTTAAATCGGAAGTATCGACATTGGTTTCTGCTCCGAAAATTTTAAAATCATATAAGGAATATCCCCAGCCTGAACCGCGTTTGATTCCTAACATTCGAACATAACGTCCTTTGGTTTCATCGAATGAAATAGTTTGCAATCCTTGTTTTCCGTCTTTGATTACACTTACATCTGTCCAGTTTTTAGCATCAGAACTAAGTTGGATTTTGTATTCTTTTCCAAAGGCATTTTCCCAGTTTAAAACCACTCGGTTCACAATATATTCTTTTTCAAGATCTACATAAATCCATTCGTTATCTGTTGAATTACTGGCCCAACGTGTGTTGGAATCTCCGTCTGTTATATCTCTGGTATTTCCACCATCTGTTGACGAGGCTGTAACATTTTTTTGAAAAGCCAAATCTTTCTGATTCGAGTAAAACGGAATCACAAAGCTTTCTGTCGCAGTATTCGAGTAAGAATCTACAATTGTATTTTGTTTGAATTTTGCTATTTCTTTACCGTCTAAATTATATACCGAAGCTTCTGCTTTTAGGCTTTTAAAATCGGTTCCTGTTGTGTTGATTACTTTTACAGAATTGTCTACAGGACTCCATTGAATGTGCATCGGTTCACATGCCGATTTTACGCCCCAATAGGCTCCTGTCAAATCATAGTAGTAATCGTAAGTCTGCCAAACCATGCTTGGATACGAAGACTGGCTCATCCAGATCATAATTCCCGAAGCATCTTCCCACATATGATCCAGCCAACCTTCGTACATGGCTTTGTTGGTTTCTATGTTTAGCAATTGCGCTTTTCGGGTGTATTCTTCCAAATTATTTGGTTTACCGTAACGTTCTGTGATGCTTTTATCATAATTGTCCGGCGTTGCATTAAAGGCTTTTTGTCCAAAGAAATGTTTGTCCCACATGTCATTTCTCGGCCACCAGTCTTTTTCCGGAATAAACTTTTTAAAACTTTCGATATTTGGAAAAACGGCTGTACCAATTTCAGATCTTAAACCCCAACTTGGACCGTCGCCTGTTCCTGCGTAAGGTTCCGGATATTTTGTAAAATAAAATCTTGGATCTTTATTGCCCCAAAGACCGCTTCCGCTTAGGTTTCCTGTATTCGAACAAGGCTGATAATATCTGTCATTGTTATCAAAGGTTTTAATATTTTCGGCAATCCAGCCATTTAACGGAGGTTGTGGCAAACCTTCGTTATTACCACACCAGATAGCAATGCTGGCATGATTTCTAACTCGTTTTATTTTCTCGATTACATTGCTGTTGAAAACATGAATATCCAATGGCAGATTCGGATTGGCATTCAGCCAAAAATCATCCCAAACCATGATACCGTATTTGTCACAGGCCTGATAAAACTCGTCATCGGTAGTAGAGCCTAACCAGTTTCTGATGATATTATAATTCATTTCTTTATGAAGTTTGACTTTAAGATCGTATTCTTCACCTCTGCAGCGAAGCATGTATTCGCTCATTCCCCAGTTTCCTCCTTTTAAGAAAACACGTTTCCCGTTAATGGAAATATGCAAAACACCACCATCTGTATCGTAAGTATATTTTTTTATACCAAAAGTTATTTTTTGAGCATCTGAAACTACATTTCCAACTTTAAAAGTAAACTGGCAAGTATATAAATTAGGATCTCCGTAACCGTTTGGCCACCAAAGTTTCGGGTTTTGAATAGAAAGTTCCGGAAACTGCTCTTTAGTCAATTTCACATTCGTAATTCCGTCAGCTTCTAAATTGATTTTTTTCGAAAAAGTAATATTTCCAGGCATGATAACACCCATAAGAACTCCTTCCTGATTTTGTCCTGATGCATTTTTTAAGTCCACTTTTATTTCCAAATCTGCTCTTGCGTTTGTTGACAGATTGGTATGAATCCACGGGTCTTCAATAGTGATTTTATCTGTATTGGTTAAAAAGACATCGTCTGTAATTCCTGAATTTAATCCCGGCACATACGGCATCCAGTCCCAGCCTGCACTCGAAATATAGGTTGGGCTTCCGTAATTGTTTAAAGGCTGTTTAGGAATGCTTACTAAAATATTTAAAACATTTTTTCCTTTACGGTTTACGAGTTTGGTAATATCAAATTTACCGCGCTGCATCATTCCGCTTAAAACGGCTAACTTTTTTCCATTAAGATAAATTTGTCCTTCACGGTTGATGCCTTCAAAATTAAGCCAGATAATTTCTTTGGTAAAATTATCTGGAATGCTAAATTCGGAACGATACCAAAAACTGCGATCGTATTTGGATTTATCGACCTGATAGATGTTGTCGCCAAAGTTGGGATCTTTTTCCAGACCGTTTTCTACATAAGAATTAAAAATAGTACCCGGAACTACTGCTTTTACCCAGTCTGCATCGGTATAATTTGGATTAAACATTTTAAGACTGTCTTTTCCAATTTCTGCCTGTGGTTTGAGTTTCCACACAATATCAGAAGAGTTAAGACTTACTTTATTCTGAGCATAAAAATGGAATGATAAGGCGTTGAAAACAAATAAACATAAATAAATCTGAAAATTTACGAACTTCATACTACTATTTTAGGATTTACAAATTGTAAATAATTAAAAAAAATGTATGCCATTTCGGAATAAGTTTTTCTAACAGAAAACACACTAAGTACTGTTATTACCTAAACCAAAATGGCATTACAAATCAAAAACTGTGATATTAACCAAATCACATAACAAAAAGATAAAACTACTTATTACTATTTATCCTTATTAATAACCCGGATTCTGATCTTCCGGACCAATTTCATCATTTAACTTAATCTCTCCAATTGGAATAGGATAACGGTTATGAAATGCGGCAATTGTACCGTTTTGTTTGGCCCACTTGTTACGGACACTTACCAACTCAACCAATTTTCCTGTACGAATAAGGTCCATTCTTCTCCAGCCTTCAAAAGCTAATTCACGCATACGTTCATCCAGAATCTGATCTCTAAACTGAGCTTGAGAAAGTCCGCTCCATTTCATTGCGGCAGGTAATGTTCCTCCAAAAGCTCTGGTACGAACCTGGTTCACATACCCTTCGGCTTCTGTTGTACTTCCTAATTCATTTAGGCATTCTGCGTAACAAAGTAATACATCGGCATAACGGATATAGGCTTTATTTTTACCTGAATTCCAGAAGGATTGTCTTCCGTCTACACGAATATCTTCATATTTTTTAATGTGCGGATCCAGCTCATCTCCACCGAAACCGGCCGGCAATGTTGGTGTTACGCCTTTATAAGTAAAATCATAACGGATACTGGCCGCTTTACGTGTATCACCAGCTTCCCATATTCCTCCATCAGTTTTGTCTTTATAACAATATTGAGTAGGAAGTATCAAATCATAACCTCCAAAATAGGCGTATTGATCCATGTTTGCCAAGACTCTTGAACCGGTCTGCCATTGGATCTGGTTGTTATCCGGCCAGTTATTATTATACTGCCATTCGTATAACGACTCTGAAGAATTAGCACGATCCGGATTAAAAACATCTGCGTAATTAGACAGTAAACTGTATTTTCCGGAATTAATAACTTCTCCAAACCATTGTTTTGCTTTAGCATAATCACGGTATCCAGATGCTTCCGGAGCATATAAATATACTTTTCCTAAAAGTGCCTGAGCCACTCCTTTTGCGGGAAATGCAGGATTACTTTGCGATACAGGAAGTTTTTCAATTGCTCTTTCTAAGTCGGCAACTATATACGAATATACTAAATCCAAAGGCTGGCGTTTTAAACCAAATTCTGCTGATTTTGCTTTATCATTAATTGGAATTTCTCCCCAGTATTGTGTAAGCTCAAACATTAATGTTGCTCTTAAAAAACTAGCTTCACCCATTAAAAGGTCACGTTTTGCACTATCCTCTTCCGTATTGATTCCTAATGCTCTGATAGATTGTGCTGCTACTTCAATTACCGGCCATCTGTCATTCCACAATTGTCCAATTGCCTGATTCTCCTGACTCAAGAAGCCATTATACAAATCAAGTCCTGCCTGGTTTGCATCTCCGGTTACCTGTAAAGCTCCTTGTTGTGCTTCATCTGTACCAAGAGAAGTATAAAGCCCGGCACGGTCTTTCTGCATGTTTCTCCAATTGGTTATAGCTCCTAAAAGCACAGGCTCAATTTTTCCTAAACTACCATAAGCCTGAGCAGCAGTAAGGGAACTTTTAGGCTCTTCATCCAAAAAATCAGATGAACAGGAGGCAGATAGTATTGTCAGGGCCACAAAGGCTATAATTTTTGCTTTCATAAAAATAATTTTAAAAATTAATTTGATTAAAGAGATAAGTTTAATCCCATCGATATCATTCTGGATATAGGGTAAGAATCTCCTCCCTCAGGGTCATATCCTTTATATTTCGTTATTACGAATAGATTAGATCCCGTTACATAAAACCTTAGGTGTTTAAGAAAAATACTTTCTGCCACTTTATCCTGAAGGGTATACGATAATGTAAGCGCATTTAATCTAAGGAATGAAGCGTCTTGTATTGCCTTATCTGTTTCACCTAAAGTATATCTTCCTCCTCCATAATACGCTCTGGGAACATCTGTATTGGTATTGGTTGGAGTCCAACGATCCAAAAGGTCTGTATGTGCTGCACTCATTCCTCCTGAATTCATATAACTTTCGTAGGTACCACTTGGTCTTTTACCACCAATTGAATAAGCAAATACGGCATTTAAAGCAAAACCTTTGTAATTCAGATCTGTAGAAAAACCACCATAATAATCCGGATTTAAATCGCCAACCACATATCGGTCTTTATCGTTTATAACACCATCACCATTACGGTCTTTAATTTTAATATCTCCGGCCTGAACAGTTCGGCTTCCATAGTTGATTCCGCTTAGGTTTTCTCCCTGTTGCGCTATACCGTCATACTGAAAAACATATACTGTATTTACCGACTCGCCTAAGAAAAAGTTTCCGGTACGCTGAATTTCATTGTTACTGTAACCACCTAAATTGTAGATTTCTGTAGCATCTCCATAAAGTTTGGTAACTTTATTTTTAGCAGATGATATGTTGGCAGCAACATTCCACTTAAAATTATTGTTTTTAATAATGTCTCCGCTAAGTTCTAATTCTATCCCCTTATTGGTTGTAGCTCCAATATTATCGAGCTTATATTTATATCCGGAAGAAACCGGCATATTGCGAAGCATTAAGAGATTATCATTATTGATATGAAAATAATTAGCACTTGCGGTCAGTCTGTTTTTGAAAAAACCAGTATCAAATCCAACATTGAACTGTTTTTGTCTTTCCCATCTTAAATCAAAATTATCAATATAATTATCAGACACATAAGTTCCGGAATTATTGCTAACCTGTGCATTATATAGTGCGAAATATCTGTAAGCATCTACATTTTGATTTCCTACTATACCATAACCAATACGAAACTTAAGCTGATCTAATTTTTCAAATCCTGAAAGGAAATTTTCTCTGGCAATATCCCAGCTTCCCGCTACTGAAGGAAAGGTCCCCCATTTGTTATTAGGCCCAAACTTAGAAGAACCGTCTCTTCTGATTGTACCTGTTATATTATACTTACCATCAAAAACATAGTTGGCTCTTGCAAAATAAGACAGGTTAGAATAATCTGTAAAATTCGACCCCAATTGTGCATTGTCTTTTTGATAAGCACCGGACAATGCCATATAAGTCAAATCATCGCTAACAAATCCGCGGGCTCTCACATCGGTACTATTTCCGGAATTACTCATTACAGAATACCCTCCCATCACACTTACATCATGTTTAGCTGCGAAGATTTTACTATAACTTACTGTATTATCCCACTGATAATTAAACTGAGAATATCTATAGTGATGCGCTTCTCCGTTCATAGAATTTCTAAGCGACTGGCCTGTGTAACTCGGTATATAATCAAAATTGGCCTGATCTACTACGTCTACAGAAAAAGTAGTTCTGATATCTAGTCCTTTTAACGGTTTCAAACTTAAATAATTACTACTTGTAAGTCTGTTACGCATACTTGAATTGATGATATCAAGACTCATTATCGGATTGTAAAGATTCTGGTCAAATACTTCACCGTAACGAAGATAAGTAGCCTTGGGATCTATCGGTAATAATGGATTCGCTCCTAATGCCACACCAAAGGCACTGCCTTCCTGATAATTGCTCTCGCTTCTTGAAAAAGTAGTATTGGTACCAAACTGAAGCCAGGTTTTTAAATCCTGCGTAAGGTTAATTTTTCCGTTGTATCTTTTAAAGTCGGAGTTTTTAAGAAGTCCTTCCTGATTCACATAATTAAAACTTACGAAGTAGGTTCCTTTTTCTCCCCCACCGCTAAAGCTTAAGTTATGATTAGTCTGGAAACCTGAACGCGTAACCTGATCTAACCAATTGTAACTTTTACCTGTTCGGTAAGACTCTAATTCGTAAGGGGCAAATACTGTAGAACCATCTGACTTAATTTGGTTAATATAAGCAGCACGGTCGGCTCCGGGATTCTCATCCATATAACGATTGGCATAAGCATCCACTCTAAGATCAAATAACTGCTGGCCATTCATCAACGGAAGTGTCTTTGCAAACTCAGACACACCTGTCCAGGTATCATATTGTATTTTTGCCTCTCCGGATCTTGATCCTTTTTTGGTTGTAATTACAATTACTCCATTAGCAGCTCTTGAACCATACAGCGCCGTGGCAGAAGCATCCTTAAGAACTTCCATACTTGCAATATCATCAGGATTAATGTTTTCAAAATTACCATCGGTAACTAATCCGTCAATGACAAATATCGGGTTACCGCCAAAGTTTAAAGAGTTATTCCCTCTAATTCTTATGGAACCTGCCTGACCTGGAACGGCACTTTGCTGTACATATACACCTGAAGCACGTCCTTGTAACGCCTGCACGACATTTGGCGTAGGAACTTCTCTAAGCTTATCCCCGGAAACACTGCTTACGGCACCCGTAAGATCTCCCTTTTTCATTGCAGCTCCTACTATTACAATTTCATTTAATTCCTGAGGAGCCGGTTTCAAAGAAACATTAATTTCAGACTTATTAGCAATTACAGCCTGCATTGTAAATCCTATAAACGTAAATTCCAGTGTGGATCCTGATTTTACATTTACTAGTTTGTAGCTGCCATCAATATCAGTAACAGTAGAGTTTTGAGTGCCCTTTACAAGAATAGTAGCTCCCGGAAGGGGTAAATTATCGTTATCTGTAACTTTACCGGAGATATTTTGGGAATAAAGTGTTCCGGCACACATCATAACTACTAAGAAGCATAAGTATCTTATTGCAATTCTCATAATGATTTTGGTTTTTTAGTTAATAAAATATTTGAGTTGGTTTATTAGTTTTATTGAGCAGTTTATATACGAGAAAACGAATTGACTTATACTATACTATACTACAACAATACAAACATACAAATATTTTTAAAACCTCCAAATTAAGTTTTAAGAATTTACTATTTTTTCTTGCTATTTATTTCGGGTTCTCTATAAATACGGGGTGTAAAAAAGGAAAAAGAAAATAAAGGATTTGATAAACAGAAGAATTATCAGACAAAACAAAAATATTCTTTAATTTAAAATGAAGAAAATAAGTATAAAATCACAGGTATAATAGCTACGAAATATTCTGAATACCAACAAAAAAAGACGCACAGCAGTGCGTCTCTACATTAAATTCCAGAATCTCAAAATCTTAAAACTAAGCTATTCCCCATTTCGAGAATAGGATAAAAAGACCAATCATTCCGATTATCAAAGCGCCGAAGTACCAATAACGATTTTTCCAAGGAGACAATTCGACGGTTTCTAACTTGATTTCAGTATAATTATAAGCTGGATAAAGTTTAGAAACCAACAACATGCATATTGAAGTTAACACAAAAAGAAGTGCCAGCATATGCAGATAATGTAATTTAATATCAAGCACATAATTAAAAATAATGTAACTCAGAATAAAAAAGATCATTCCTAATTTTGCTGCCTGTGGCGGTACTTTTTTAAATACAAATCCGATTAGGATAATAGTAAAAATAGGCAAACAGAACATACCACTCAACTGTTGCAGATAGGTATAAAAACCAGCTTTGCTAAACATTATAAACGGTGCTGAAAACATGGCTAAAGCCGAAACAATAATTTCAAATTTACGTCCAGTATAAACCAAATGTTTCTCGGTAACTTCTTTCTTTTTTTTCTCCAACCAAGGTTTGTAAAGGTTCAAAACAAATAAAGTACTGCTGCTGTTTAGTCCCGCATTAAAAGTACTTATTGCCGCTCCCAAAACAACTGCTGCTGTAAGACCGATCATAACTCCGGGTAAAGTATCTTTTATAACCAAAGGAAAAACCTCAGCGGTATTTTCCAGATTTTGGTAAAGATGAACTCCAACTAATCCTGGAATATTAATTATAAAAGGGCATAATAGCTTTCCTAAACAGGCTAATCCCATTCCTTTCTGGCTGTGTGATAAACTTTTTGCTGAAAGCGCTTGCTGTACAATAAACTGTTCCATTCCCCAATAATACAGGTTCATGATAAACATTCCTGTAAAAATGGTGCTTAACGGAATTTCGTCATGTGGCCCTCCAATAGAGTTTAAATGCTCTTTATGTTCTGAAAGTAAAATATGAAGTCCTTTAAAAAAATCTCCGTTTCCTAAAAATTTAAAACCAAAGTATGGAAATGCAATACCAATTGTCAGCAAACCAACACTTAAAACTGTATCACTAATAGATATAGCACGCAAACCGCCCAAAACCGAATATGCACAGCCAGTAAGCCCAATGAGCCAAACCATAACCCATATATTCTGCCAATAAGTTAATTGTAATGGATACAGAAAATTAAACATTCCTGTCAGCGCCACTGCTCCACCATATAATACAGCAGGAAGCAGATTCACAATATAACTGCATAAAAATATGACAGACACGAGTCTTTTGGTCGACTCATCATAACGTTTTCCCAAATAATCAGGAATTGTCATAGCGCCTGTGCGAAAGTAAATTGGAAGAAAAAACTCTGCAACTAAAAGCATTGCCAGCACAGAACTCACGCCCCATGCCATAACGCTCATATTGTTGGTGTAAATAGATTCGTTTTCACCAATAAACTGATTGGCACTGATATTACTCAGTAATAAAGCTCCTCCAACTATAAAGAAATTATTGTTGTGATCTGCAAAGAAAAGTCCGCTGGTAGTCTGTACCTTTTTTTTTCGTGTTTTTAATACCGAAATAAAGGCCACTAATCCTGTAATTAGCAGAAAACTAACAATAGATAAGACATTCATAAATTACAACGAATTTCTATCGATAAGAATGGTCGGAATAATCTCTTGTGTTTTCTTTCGGTTTAAAACAAAATCGGCAGCTCTTTTTCCCATTTCAGAGAAATCTGTAGAAAATGTGGTAACACCATCAAAAATAATCTCTTTTACGATATCGTCGTTATGCGAAATAAAACCAATGTCTTTACCAATCTTCAATCCTTTGATTTTGGAATCTTTCAGCATTTCCCAAAGCTCCAGATTGTGAATCGTAAAATATACTTTTCCTTTTTCTAATGAACCAGCGACATATTCTTCTTTTATAACCCCTTTAATATCATAATCGTTCATAAATCTTTTAAACGAATTCAGGATTTCATTAGGCTCTGCTGAAGATGGTTTAAAGAAAAATACCAGTTCATCGTATTTTTTAATCTTATCTTTCAGCTGCACAAAAGCATTGTAAGACGAATCGCCAAATTCCTGTGCCACATAATTATAATCTTCATCGGTTTCTAAATAGCGGTCTACCAGTAATACCCTGTTTGTTGGCAGTTGTTTTAAAACAGCCGCTGTCTTTTTATCCGGAATCGGGGCAATAACAAACATGCCGTATTTTCCTTTTATATTCTGAATGATATTTTCGAATGTATCAAAATTATTATGGTGAAAAAAGATATCCAGCTGAATGTTTTTTCCAAGACCTTTTCTGAAATTCTCATAAAACGTTTCCTGAAAAATGTCAAATGCAAAAATCAGCAGGGCTACTTTGAGTTCCTGTTTTACATCATTGGTAGCTACAAAATACCCCAGTCGGTTTTTTGATTCTATAATTCCCCTGTGCACCAGTTCTTTGTATGCTTTAGCAATGGTTTCCCTGGCAAACCCTAATTCGCTTATAAAAGTATTGACTGATGGAAGCAGATCTCCTTTGGTTACGACCTTTTCATCAATGGCATTAATTATTCCCTGAACCAATTGCTCGTGTTTTGATAAGGAGTTTATCGATTCAAGATTTTTTATCTGTTGAATAATCTGCTTCATAAAACGTTTTAACAGGTTTTTATTTAAAAATATATTTACAAATATATACTAATGTTTGATATTTAGTTTAAGCCTTAGTAATTTTTAAGACAACGCTTGTATTTGACGTACTTACATTAGGATTAATCCCAATCTGCATTAAAAAATCGCCTGAATATACAGTAGTTTCCACCGCCGGTTTTTTATCCGGATAGACATTGATTTCTTCTACTTTATAGTTTTGACCCGATTGCAATCCTTTTAATTTTATTGGAAGATGTGTTCCAGCCTCATATCTTGAATTAACAGAATAACTGAAAACTACGGCTTCGTTACCATTTTTGTTCACAAACATAACCGATGCTGCATCATTCCCCCAAGGATTCTGCAAACGATACTGATCTCCCTGCCAGATTGTACTGCTCAATGCATTATAGTTTTTAATCGCTTTTTGAGTAAAGGCTAAATCTTTATCATTCAAATCTTTAACAACGATATCAAAACCTAATCTTCCCATCATGGCAACATCTGTACGGTATTTTATTGGCTGTTTCCCCCAATCTGTAACGTGTGCTGCGATGGTAAGAGCCGGATAGAAATACGAGTATTCCCATTGCATGTAGACTCTTTCTAACGGATCTGTATTATCACTTGGCCAGAATTCTGTAAAGTATTTCAAGGCTCCGTAATCTACTCTTCCGCCGCCGCCAGAACAAAGCATCATTGGCACTTTTGGATATTTTACACGAATGCGTTCTAGTACTTTATATAATCCGTTTACATAATCGGTGTAGAAATTATTCTGTTTATCTTTCAAACTGCTTGAATAGGCGTTATAAATCACAGCATTACAATCCCATTTGATATAAGCTAATTCCGGATTTTCTGTAAAAAGATTATCTACTACACCATAAACAAAATCCTGAACTTTTGGGTTAGACAAATCTAAAACCAATTGGTTACGGAAATAATGTTCTGCTCTTCCCGGTTGTTTGATCACCCATTCAGGATGTTTTTTGTATAAATCACTTGCCGGACTTACCATTTCCGGTTCAATCCAGATTCCGAATTTCACCTGATTGTCTTTAGCTGTTTTTACTAAAGTTCCGATACCGTTTGGCAATTTCTTTTTGTTAACATCCCAATCTCCTAAAGCAGCATCGTCGTTGTTACGCGGATACGTATTTCCGAACCATCCGTCGTCTAACAAGAACATATCTACTCCCAGTTTTTTACTATCAGCAATAAGCACTTTTAATTTCTCTTCATCAAAATTAAAATATGTCGCTTCCCAGTTGTTTAATAAAGTCAAACGATCTGCTTTTCCATCAAGGATTTTATGACTTCTTGACCAGTCGTGTAAATTACGACTTGCAGTTCCTTTTCCTTTTGATGATAAAGTGTACCAGAATTTAGGCGTAGTAAACACTTCGCTTTTAGCCAGTTTATAAGCTGCCGCGGCATTATTAATTCCCGAGATAACACGAAGATTATTCAACGGATCTAATTCTAAATCGGTTCTAAAATTACCTGACCATTCTAAACCTGCAAATAAAACTTTTCCTTCATCTTCTGTTGCTGGTTTATCCAAAGAAACCATAAAAACAGAAGGTTGAAATAAATTGGTACGAGAACCTAATTTAGAATCTAATGTTTTGATGCCGTGAGTAATTTTCGTTTCTTCAGGCTGCATTTCTTTTGCCCAGTCACCGTGATATTGATTTAGGTAAAAGTTTTGGTATCCTTTCAAATATAAATTAGCCGAAGCATATTTATTTAAAGTAATACTTCCTTTTTCATTATGCTGAATGGTTGTCCACTGCTCAATTACATCATTTTCAAAATAAGACTGAATAAACAAATGAACCTCAACTGGATATACCGGATCTTTTAGCGTAATATCCGTTTGAAAAACTCCTGTACTAATTTTGTTTGTTTGATGACTTACATATAACAAATCAAGCGAGGTATTTCCGTCAGCATGTGTTACTGTTATGGCAGGTTCTAACAAATTTTTAGATCCCGAAGCTGTGTAAGCCGCATTATAAATACCGGAATAATCCGTTCCCTGACGAAACTGAGCTTGTATTTTTGCATAATCTGAATCGTTTGCTAATTTTTCTCCTAAATAAATGGTGTTTACTTCTTTTCCGGGAGTAACCTGTAAAACCAGTGCGTTACTTTTTGTTTTTATAGTAATTATTTCCTGTGCGGTTATTGAACAATAACTCGTGAGAACAAAAAATGCTATCGCAAAAAACTGCCTTAAATTGATACTGTCTTTTTTCATTGTAATAGTTGTTATTTTTTTATTTTTTTTCTTGTGTAATACCTTTCCAATTATCGGTTCTGAATGATGATGCCGGAAGTCCGGATGCATTGGTTAAATTTCCGTTTGGATTATCGGCCCAATTGTAACGAACGGAAACCGGATTTGGGACATTTTGAGCATAAACCACGACTTTTCCGTCCACAATTTTTGCTTCTGCCCAATAAAACTTCTGGTCTGATCCTGCAATTGAAAATCCTTTTAGCGAACCTTCTTTGGCTTTAATTCCTGCATTAAAATCAAAATCCAGAATAATGTTATTCTGCTCTGTTTTAGAGGATTTATAAAGCGGTCCCGAATATTCTGTTTTCACATTATACACTTTGGCTAAAGCGATATCTGCCAAACGTCCGCCAACGTCTTGTTTGTTTTTTGGGTGAATATCACTTCCGTCCCCAATATCTGTTGTAACCGCCATTCCGGTATTAGGAACTTTTAAAGTCCTAAATTGTGCTTCTCTTAATTCTGCCCAATCCGAATCTCCGGGCTGTTCTTTCTGCTGTTTATAATTGGCCAACTGCACAAAGAAAAACGGAAGGTCTTTATCTTTAAATTTAGCTCTCCAATCCTTTATCAGTAAAGGCAGTAACTTTTGATACTGATACGCTCTTTCTGCATTACTCTCGCCCTGATACCAGATTACTCCTTTTATTTTATAATCTAATAAAGGCGCAATCATGGCATTATAAATAGCACTTGGTCTGTTTTGGCCCTGAGCCAAATACGGTTTTGCAGGCAGATCTTTACTGTCTGCACCAATACTGTATTTCCAGTCTCCAACTAACGAAATGGTTTCTTTTTCTGATTTTAAGCTGATTTTCTCATCGCCATAAATCCCGCCATTTCCTGCTCCGTCAAAAACTCTTACAGTAATTAAATTTTCACCTTTCTTTAAATATTTTGCCGGAATGGTATAATGACGTTCTACATTGTAACCTTTAGTTTCTCCAATATAATTTCCGTTTACCCAAAGTATATCATCGTCGTCAGCATAATAACTCAGTTTGAAATCTTTAGTATTATCCGAAATGTTGACCGTTTTTCGAAACCAGATTATTCCATCAAAATTTCCTAATCCGTTGCTGTCAAAAAACGAAGGCACTTTCATTGTTTTCCAAGATGAATCAATAAAAGCTGCTGTTGCCCAAACTGCTTTTCCATCCTGAAAACCTTTATCTGCATTGACAAGATGTTTTTCCCAAACGGCAAGCTCTTCATTGTATTTTTTCTCTAAAGCTTCTCTGCTTGTTTCCGATTTCATCGCTTCAATTTCAGCATCAAAATCATGAATTGTACTTAACGCTCCGGAACTTGTCCAGGCTTCAATTAATGTTCCTCCCCTGGAAGAATGGATTAAACCAATCGGAATCTTTTTTTCTTTGTAAATCTTTCTGGCGAAAAAATAGGCTGTAGCGCTGAAATCGGCTATGTTTTCCGGATTGCAGACATTCCATCCATTTTGCTGTACTTTTAAAGTATTTAATGGCAGCGTACTTTCTATATGTTCAGCCTGCAATAGTCTTATTTGAGGATAATCGGCATTTGCAATTTCTTCTTTATAATTATTGATTTTTCCCCAGCCTTCCAGTGGCATTTCCATGTTACTTTGTCCAGAACATAACCAAACTTCTCCAATTAGAATATTTTGCAGTGTTTTTAATTCTCCATCATTTAAAGCAATTGTATAAGGTCCGCCATAATTTGGCGTTTTAAGAATCACCTTCCACTTACCATTTACAACATTGGTTTTGTATGTTTTTTTATCCCATGAAGTTGTAACGGTTATTGCCTTTCCATCACTTTCACCCCAAAACGGAACAGCACTTTTTTGCTGCAGCACCATATTATCGGTAAAGAAAGACGGCAGTGAAATTGCAGCCTTTACTCCATTCGATGAAAGAATAAATAATGCAAATAATAAAACTGTTTTCTTCAAAAAGTGTTTTCTCATAATTATTAACGTTTTACTATTTTAAACAAACCAGCATCTTTGGACCCCAAACTTACGATCAGCGTGTTTTTGTTAATATTTGTATTTTGAGCTGTAAAAAGATTTTGCAGTTTGTAATTACCATTTTTCACCCCTAATCGTTCTAACGGAAGCGCATAATTTTTAGGAGAAGATCCGTAATTCAAAATCGCTACGTACCAATCATTTCCTATTTTTTGTTCGAAAACTTCGGTGGTCAATTTTCCTGTATTTCCTTCAACCGGACGGAAAGCCACTCCGTTAGAAACAATTTTAAGCAATTCCTGGTTTTGAAGCCATTCTTTAGCCCTCTTACTCCAGATTCCGTCTTTGCTGTAATCGTCTCCTGTAATTAATGTTCCTGTAATAACAGACGAAATTAATCTTGCACGGTTCTCTCCTTCTGTAACATCTGCAAAAACCACATGATCTGCATCGATATAATCGTACGAATACGTTTGCCACCAGCCGTAATTTACGCTGTTTAAAGTATATTGTGTCTGTTCGATTGTTTTCCAGGCATCGCAGGCAATACGACGAACGTGTGCATAACGCGCTGTAGCCATATTAGGAGAAATGGCAGCGTAAATCAACATTTGTCCGTCTAATGCTTTTACCAAATGCTCCATTCCAACTTTATACGCCTGCATTCCTGTAGTAACATTTTTATCATAAAAAGAAGTTGATTCAGCAGCAGCGTGTCCTAAAAAGTCAATTTTAATCATTTTAAAACCGCAGGCTTTCAGTTTATTGATTACATAATCAACACGTTTCAAAGTTCCCGGATGTGTTGGATCGATAGCGCGTGCACCGTCGAAATCAAAATAAGTATCTCCGGTTTTCGTCCACATTTCGCCAAAAGTATAATCACTTCCTTCGGCTTTACGATTGGGTCCGTCTTTCCAGCCCCAGTCTGTAAATGGCGCCCAATAAGCTCCGGGCTCTAAGCCTCTGCTTTTGCAATAATCGGCGAATTCTTTCAACTTGCTGAAATCTCCGGTAAAACCGCCTTTTACCATATTGTCCCAAAAAGAATCCAAATCGATATAAGCTGTATTTCCAACTCTAAACTGCGGAACTGATTTTGCAAAAAAGTCGGCAACCTTAGTCGTATTCTCAAAATTGATTTTTTCCATTAAAACTCCCCAGCTGTTCCAGCCGACAGGCGTTGGTTTGTCCCATTCAAAAACAAAAGGTTTTTCTATGATTCGGTTTGTTTTTCCATATTCTTCCATACCATCGCGCCAATCAGAATAATATCCGACAAAGAATTTAGGAGACGAAACTTTTTCTCCTTTTACGATTCCGTGTGGAATTTCGTCGCGTGTTATTTCTTTTTCCGAAAATCCGGCCCAGGCAGAAAACAGAGTCTCTTTATTTTTATTGATTGTTTTTACAGCGCTTTTCCAAACAGTATGTTCCAGCGAACCAATAATTAAACCGTTACGAGAAGTATTATTGAAGATAATTCCAACCTCAGCACTTGTATTCTGACTAATCGTATCCAGTTTTTTGGAATTATAACTTATAAAAGCATCATTATCATAAGGAACAAAAACGGAATGCAGATTTTCAATTTTATCAAAACTGGCTTTACCTAAATCTAAAGGCGAAATATAGTTAGTCGCAATTGTTTGTCCGTTGCCTACAATTTCAATTTGAGTGATAAAATAAGCCTTGTCATTATAGGTATAAAAACTTTGAATTACGGTTGGATTATTTTTATCCTTATAAGTCAAGGTATATTTAACGCCATTTCCTAAATCATCTTTAATTGTTGCTTTTGCAAAAACCGCTTCAGGATAAGAATCAACCAATACAGTTTTTCCATTAACAACAACAGAAGCTTTTGCTCCGCTAAATACAATTTTACCAGACTGACTAACCGCAACTGTCTTTTGTTTTGAATCGTAAGTAATGATTCCGTTTTTGCCAAAAGGCATTTTCAAATTCTTTTGTGCTCCTACAGGAATGCAAAAAAGTACAGCCGGCAAAAGTATCCAAAACAACTTTTTACAAGAAAAAGAATACTGCTTCATTAAATTATTTTTGGTTTTTATTATACTATTCTATACTACAATGATACAAATTAAAATCAATTTACCAAGACTAAAAATTATTTTTTTGATTCCGGAGCAAAAAAACAACTCTTATTGGTGTAAAAATTACGGTTACAAAATAGGCTGCAGACTATCATTACGGCAAAAAATATACGCATATTCTGAATAATAAATAGAGAAAAGGTCTTTATTTGAATTTTATTTAGAATTAATATAAATAAACTTTTATATTTGCCGCTTTTCAGGCAGATTGAGGTAATTTTTGAAATTTACTTACTATTGCTTTTCCAAAATACAAGCGTTTAATGAACCACAACAGCAGTTTTGAATTTGATATTTTCCAATCCTTTAAGGAAGGTGACGAAACTGCCTTTACATTTTTCTACGATAAATATTTCAGACGCATTCAGTCTTTCAGTTTTCAGTTTATATATGATGCTGATGAAGCCGAAAACCTGGCACAGGAAGCTTTACTGCATTTATGGCAGCACAGGCAAAATGTAGATTCGCTTAACGGAGTACAGGCTTTCCTGTTTACGTACGCTAAATCCAGATGCCTCAATTTAATCCGTCATAATAAGGTGAAGGATAAATTTAAAAATGAGGTGCTCAATCATAAAGAAAGGGAAATGGATATTGAGGTTTTAAATTCCCTTCAGTTTGACACTCTGGAACTGACGGAACTGGAACGTATTATTCAGGAATCTATTAGTGAACTTCCTCCCAAAACCCGTGAAGTTTTTATAAAAAAACGCTTCGAGAATAAAAAAAATACAGAAATCGCCGAAGAAATGGAAGTTACCTTAAAAGCGGTCGAAGCCCATATGACAAAGGCTTTGAAGATTTTAAAATCCAAATTATCCGATTATCTTTTCCTTATTTTTATCCTTATTTATAATAATTAAGAATAAAAGGTAGGGTATTTTAATTCTGAAGTGTACTAACAATAGTGAGAAGTTTTAAAACTCAGATATGACATCAGAAACACTACATAAATACCTTTCTAACGAAGCTTCTGAACAGGAAGTACAGGCACTTTTTGAATGGATTGACGCTTCGGAAGAAAACAAAAAACAATTTATAGCAGTAAAGAAAGCGTGGGTTCTTTCTGGTCTGTCTGATCCTATTTTGAGTAATGCCGTTCCTCTGTGATCACCATGAAACCAAAACGCAGTATAAGACCGTATTTGAAATACGCTGCTGTATTTTTAGTACTTATGGGTTTAGGAACTTCTGTTTTATTATTTACTAATAAATCAAAAACATCAAAGGAAATTGTTCTGGAACTGGGCGACGGCCGTATAGAATATTTTTCCGGAAAAAATCAAACCGCACTGCTTAACGATAAAGGGGATTTAGTGGCCAGAAAATTCCCTGACCAGATTTTGTATTTCGGTAAAACAACTGAAGAAGTGGTTTACAATACGCTTACGGTTCCTTACGGAAAACGGTTCAGACTTAAACTTTCAGACGGTACCCTTGTTAGTTTAAATTCCGGAACTACTTTGCGTTATCCCGAACAATTTGGTATTACCGGAGACCGAAATGTTTACTTAAGCGGTGAAGCTTTTTTTGAAGTAGCCAAAGACAAAGAACATCCTTTTATAGTACACGCCAATCAGGCCGATATTAAGGTTTTGGGAACTAAGTTTAATGTGAGTGCTTATCCCGAAAACCCTACTGTTAATGGTACCTTACTAGAAGGAAGCATCCGGATGTCTGAAGCCGCCAGTCCGTCGAATGCCATTTTACTGGAGCCTGGACAGATGGCAACCTGGCAGAATCCTACTAAAAAAATAACCCTGAAAAATGTTGACGTTTCCTTTTACTCAGCCTGGACAAAAGGAGAGTTAGCCTTTAAAGACACCCCGTTTTCTACTATCGCCAAGATTATCCAGCGTACCTACGACGTTGAGATCATCAATGAAAATTCTGATCTGGCCAGACAGAATTTTACCGGAACTATTTCCATCAGCGATTCCAGTGTCGAGAACATTTTAGACCTTCTAAAACGTGACACGCCTTTTCATTATTCCATTAAAAACAAAACCATTACGATCACCAATCCTCGATAAATAAAATAAACATGACATTTTCGATACCACACGTTTTAAGAAAAATTCTATTTTTCTTAGCCATACTCATATCTGGTTTTAAAGGATTTTCTCAGAATAAACTCATAACCATACATGTAAAAAACAAACCTATAAGCCTAATTATCAAATCGATTGAAGAACAGACTGATTTTAGGATTATTTACAATGCCCGAAAAATTGATGCGGATCAATTGGGAGATTTAGACGTAACAAATGCTACTCTGGAAACTGCTTTAAAGCAGTTATTAAAAGACAAAAACATTTCCTATTATATTCAGAAAAAACAGGTTCTGTTAACCTCTGCTTCCGCAGATACTTCCGGCGAAGATGGTAAAGAAACGGAGCGTTTTATTACCGGAACTGTTTATGCTGCTAAAGATAAATTACCGCTTCCGGGCGCTGCTATACGTATAAAAGGAACCGGAATGGGTGCCATAACTGATTTTAACGGAAAATTTGCCTATCAGTTAAAAGGAAACAATATTCCAAACCTGATACTCGAAGTATCGTTTTTAGGAATGCAGCCACAGACCATGCGGGCAGATGACCATAAAAATTTTGTGTTTTATCTGGAAGAAACTACAGATGAACTGAATCCGGTTATTATTACCTCTTCTTACGGTACAACCAAATTAAAAGAAGAAATTGTGGGAAGTATTTCTACTATTAATGCCAAAGATATTCCGGTACAGCAGGCTTCTGAAAGTATTGATAAAATGCTGGAAGGACAGATTGCCGGGGTTTTAATCGAAAACACTTCGGGTGTGGGAACTCCGGTCAAAATCAATGTCCGCGGACAGGGAACCTTAAAATCTTTAAGCGGTTCTTCTATCCTGGGTACTTCAACACAGCCTTTAATTATTGTAGACGGTGTTATTATGAGCGAACAAACCGGTATTGACAATGAATATTTTGACGGAGGACGATTAGCCGAAGGTTTATCCAATCCGCTGGCGATGATTTCTCCTGATAATATTGAAGACTTTACCGTTTTAAAAGATGCTGCAGCAGTAGGTATTTACGGAGCTGATGGTGCCAACGGAGTAATCTTAATTACAACTAAAAGAGGTAAAAAAGGAGAAACAAAATTTACGTTCTCTAACCAGCTTGGGGTATCTTCTGCTATTAACCAGATCAAATATTTAAATGGTGCACAGTATACCGAATTGCGAAACGACTATTTAAAAAATACTTCTCCGGGAACGGCGCTGCTGCCGTATAACGGAGTCGACACTAACTGGTTTGACCTTTTAAATAAAACAGGAATTTATAACAAATACAATTTCAGTGTTTCAGGTGCTGATTCAAAGTTCTCTTACCGAACCAGTATCACCTATATGAATATTGACGAACCTCAGCTGGGCAATAGTACCAAACAGCTGAACGGGGGAATTAATATTGGCTACAACCATTCTAAATGGAATGTAAACCTGTCTTTAAATCCAAGTTTTATTAAAAAAGATGCGCCAAACATTTATTATGATTTTGCTTATCTGCCAACGATCTCGCCTTATAATGCCGACGGAACCTATTCTATTACCGGAGTATCGGGAGGAAATACAGGAGGAAATCCGCTGGCCGCTATTGAACAAAACCGAAACATAACGGAAACTTTTGGAATTCTAGGAAGTTTAAATGTGGGATATGAACTAAACAAAAACATCAAATTTGCCTCGCTTTTTGGTATTGATTATGTCGATAAAGAACAGGACCGTTATTTCTCAGGAGAAAATGAAAGCGGACAAAATAACGGAACTTTTGTGCTGGACGGTTATACCTATGCAAACTGGGGAAGAAGACTTTTTAACAACCGAAACTCTACCAAGTGGAACTGGCAGGGACAGATGTTATTTGACAAACAGCTTACTGAAAACCATAAAATTGACGGAGTTTTAGGTTTTGAACTTTCTGAAGAAAAAGCCAATTTTGATTACGCATCGGCCTCCGGTTTTGTAAATCCAAATGTACTAAACAACATTGAAGATGCTATACAGGACGACAATACATCTACTCCCAATGTAGATGAATCGAAATCAAGACAGGTACGCGGAGCTGAGATAAGTTATAATTCAAGAGTTTCGGCATTTGGACAGTTAAACTACAACTACAAAAAGAAATATTATGCTTTAGCCAATATCCGACGTGATGAAAGCTCTGTTTTTGGAGATGATACCAATGTAGCCATCAACAGCGGCGCCGGTCTGGCCTGGCTTATCAGCAATGAAGATTTCCTGCAGTCCAGTTCATGGATTGATTTCTTAAAGTTTAAAATCAGTTACGGATCAACCGGAAATTCCAGAATTGGTAGTTACCGTTCAAAAGGACTTTATACGGTATCTCAAAACGGATATAACGGAGATATAAGTGCATCTCCAAGTTTATCTCCTAACGGAAGACTGAGCTGGGAAAAAAACCTGAAATTCAATACCGGGTTTGATTTTAATGTTTTCAGTTTTGTAGAACTTTCATTAGAATACTATTATGACAGTTTATCTGATTTAATTACATCCCGTGATATCCCGACCGAAACCGGATACAGTACGGTACAGTTAAATGCAGCCGATATGTACAACAAAGGTTTTGAACTTACTACAAGATTCAAATGGTTCCAAAAAGGAAACTTTAAATGGAGTACAATGTTTAATATTTCAACAGTCGATAATAAAGTAACGGATCTTACCGGTTTAGGCAGTGATTATTCTTTGTCTAATATCGCCCTGGCACAAAAAATAGGCTACAGTACTACCACAATCTGGGGCGTAAACTGGGCAGGTGTTGATCCGGCAACAGGACGTGACCTGATAAAAAAGAACGGACAAGTGTATGACGCGGCTACTTACACCAAATTATTTACCAATGCTGACTGGGAACCTATTGGAGATTCACAGCCAAAAGCATTTGGAGGTTTTGCTAACACAATCACTTATAAAGACATTAGTTTATCCTTTAACGGTTCGTTTCAGTTAGGCGGCGATAAATTAATTTCAGATCAGATTGTTTCTAAATACAGTACAACTTCTAACCGAAACATGTCTGTCAATGCTTATGACTACTGGAGAAATCCGGGAGATATTGTCTCTCAGCCGGCTCCAAGTAATAACACTTTGATTTCTAACATGAGTAAATATGTATATGATGCAACGTATATCAAAATCAATAACATCAGTTTAAGCTACAATGTTCCCGTAAAAAATACTTTCCTGGACACTTTAACCATTTTTGCCGATGTTTCCAATGCCTTTTACTGGTACAAAGAAAAAAGCCCGGCGGGCATGAACGGGATCAGAGAATTCAGTTACAATTATCCACAGGCCAGAACGATTTCATGTGGTCTTAATACAAAATTCTAAAAAGATGAAATACTTTAAAAATAATATACTTCTTAAATTTCCAGTGCTTCTGGTAGTCTTGTTTTTATGCAGCAACTGTAGTGATTTTCTGGAACAGGAACCGGGAACTCAGGTTTCCATTACGGAACAGCTGAGCACAAAAGAAGGCATGCTTGAGGCAGTTAATGGAATGTACAGAGGACTTGAATCTAATTTACGCGGCAGTAATTTTGACATCTATGCTGATCTTCAGGGCGGAAACCTGAAATTTACCCCTTCCAGAACCGAAAGTACAAAAGGACAAATCAGTACCCCTACTTTAATCTTAAATATGTATTCGTTTGATGACCTGGCCAATACCTCTAATATGGCTACGTTTTACAGCAACAGCTACAGCGTAATCAATCAGACTAATTTAATATTAGAATTTACAGATGCCCTGCCGGATGCGACAGAAGCTGAAAAAAACCAGATCAAAGCCGAAGCTTTAAGTGTAAGAGCTTATGCCCACTTTTTACTGAGCGAAGTATACAGCCAGAATTACGGATTTACAAGTGATGCATCACATCCCGGCATTGTTTACAGTACAGCCTCACTATATCGGGGACTCACCTATCCGGCCAGAGAAACAGTAGCTGCTACTTACGCCCATATTATCGAAGATCTTACCACCGCTATAAACTGGTATACCGATACTGTTATTTTAAGCGGACCTGCTTACTCCTATTTCAACAAAACAAGCGCAAAAGCGTTACTGGCAAGAGTATACCTGTCTAAAAAAGACTGGAAAAATGCCTACGATACTGCCAGTGATATCATCAGCAATTCAGGCGTAAGTCTGGTTAGCACTTCGGACTATATCGCACAGTGGGAACAGCCTGATCTTCCGGTATCTGAAATTCTACTGGAACTTTCAATTCCGAGAACTGATGAAGGAACCGCCAGCGGATCACTTTCTGCCATATATGGTTATACTTCCTTAACATCTTACGGCGGTTACTGTGCCTCCGAGGATCTGATCAATTTATATGAAGCATCCGATATTAGAAAACAACTGTTTCTGGTACAGCCTATCTCTACCATAGTAAACCTGCAGCCGGAAGACCGAAACTACTACTTTACTAAAAAATTCCAGGGAAATCCGGGTTATGTTGCCTTCAGATTAAGCGAACAGTATTTAATCCGTGCCGAAGCTGCCCTTGAACTTAACAATACCGATCAGGCCAGACAGGATCTTAATACCATCAGAACCAGAGCTAATGCCAGTGTTGTAAAAGATACCGAAAACCTGAAAGAAGCCGTGTTTTTAGAAAGACAAAAAGAACTTTGTTTTGAAGGACACCTGCTTTTTGATATCAGCAGAAACCAAAGGGATATTTCCAGAAATGACGGCTGTATTTCTACTGTGTGCAGCCTTACCTACCCGTCGCCTAAATACATATTGCCAATACCAAGAAGCAATATTAATGTTAACCAAAACCTGAAACAAAATGAATCGTATTAAAATCATATCCCTGTTTAGTATTATTGCAGCTCTTGTATCCTGTTCAAAAGACGATTACCGACTGGATTCTCAAACTTCGGAGCCTTTTGTGAGGTTTAACTTTTTAGCAAACAGTGCGGGAACTCCGCTCGAATATCCTTCCGTAAGTACCACTATACTTCCGGCTGCTTCTTACGACAATAAATCAGTAAAAACCTTAAAAGTTCCTGTTGCTTTAACTTCAGCTCCTTTAACATCACCTGTTGTGGTTAATTTCAGCGCCGTTACTTCGGGTGATACCGAAAGTTTTAGTCTGGAGCCTGCCAGCGAACTGCTGTTTGAAGGCAGTAAACTTACTGACACTATTTATGTTTCTTTTGATAAAAGATGGGCCGACAAACAAGAGATTACACTAAAACTGGAAAATGCATCAGATCCGGCGGTTCATATCGGAAACCTAAATACTTATGCACCCAACGACGTTTTTACTATTAATCTGGGAGACATCAGTACTACCTATACTTTTCCTGTAAAAGATTTTATTGTTAAAGGTGTGGTAGGCGAAACCATCGATTTTAAGGTGAATTTCCCAAACGGATTCATTCCGTCAGAAATTGAAAATGCTTCTATTTTTAAATTCACCAACGGTTTTGAATATTCGTTAACACATGATGAGTTTGGTGATAACCGAAGCGCTGTTACCTACCATTTAACTTTGCTGGAAGACCTGCAAAATGACGATGCCCGTTATGAAACCAAAATCAATCTGATCAATATCCCTAATTATATTGCTACAGGAAATACCGGTTTAACAATTGTAAAACCTATAAAATCCCCTCGTGATGTACAGGCTTATCCGGCATCAAAATTCACAGATCCTACCAATACTTTCTATTTAACTTACGGTGAACACTGGTTTGATAAAGACGGAACCTGTGCCTGGCAGACTTTTAATGCTTTAACCTATCCGGTTATTGTTACCAAAGACAACGAAAATGCGATTTTATACAGCGACAGAGGTACAACAGACCCTAACGACGACATTTATCACGATGCTTTTAAAATAGGTTTTAATGTAGCAACCGGAAGCAATACCGTTAATTCCTTTGGTTTAAAGAGATGGTTCTCTAACGAAAGCGGCTCGGCAGCTATTTCTCCCGGCTTTAACATTACCTCAGCTTTAGAGTTCTTCCCGGCCAACGGTAACAGTAAAACAGAAGGAACCGTGCTCGTTATTCCGCAGGATTTAACAATCGGATCCAGTGCCACAAACACACATATTATTGCTATTTCCGGAGAAGGAACTTATAAAGAAATAAGCGATGGTTTATATGAGATTTCGTTTGAACTGAAACTAACCAATGAAGAACTTTTTGGCGGTACTGTTTCAACGCAGTATAGAATGTACAACAACAGAGTATATCCAAAACCGACTGCCATAAGTATAGACTGCCCTAAGGAAGTTACGCTTTAAGTATTCAGTGGTCAGGTTTTTAGTGATCAGATTTTAGTGATCAGTCGCAAAGCTTGTCAAAGTTTAAAAACTTTGACAAGCTTTTGGAGTCAAAAAAAGTTTCAGACTTCAGACTTCAGGTTTAACATTCTGTTGAAACTTTAAACCAGAAACAAAAAGAACAAATCAAAAAACAAAACAAAAAATTGAAAAAACTACTCTTTCCACTCCTGTTTCTTGTTAGTTTAACGGCTTATAAAAGCGTTGAACAGCCCGATTATATCGATATTCAGGAATTACGAAAACGCTATTCCGGCGGCGATTTTTCTAAATGGCCTGCCGCAGAATTACATGAAAGTATCGATAAATCTAAATTTCAGGACATCGGTGTACTTCCTGCCGTTCCGTATCCCGATTATAATCCGTATTCGAAAGAAAAAGAGAGTTTAGGAAAAGTATTGTTTTTTGATCCGAGATTATCCAAAAGCGGACAGATTGCCTGTGCTTCCTGTCATAATCCGGAATTGGGCTGGACAGACAACCTGACCCGTTCGTTTGGTCATGACAGACAAACGGGAAAACGGAATTCGATGACCATTTTAAACTCAGCCTATGCCACTTCTCTGTTTTGGGACGGACGTGCCAAAAGTTTAGAAGATCAGGCACAATTTCCGGTTCAGGATCCTTTGGAAATGAACGAAAAACTGACTATAGCTGTTGATAAAATTGCTAAGATCAAAGGCTATAATCCGCTATTTACTGCGGCTTTTGGAGACAAAAAAGTAACACTGGAACGAATTCAGTATGCCATTGCTACCTTTGAAAGATCCATTAACAGTCCAAAAAGCAAATTTGATCAGTTTATAAGCGGTAAATCAGAACTTTATACCGATCAGCAGGTTAAAGGGCTGCATTTATTCAGAACCAAAGCACAGTGCATTAATTGTCATAATACACCTTATTTCAGTGATAACCAGTTTCATAATGACGGTCAGACTTTATTTGGAACCAAAAATGAAGATTTCGGACGTTATAATGTAACCAAAGACGTAAAAGACATTGGTAAATTCAGAACGCCCACGCTTCGTGAAGTGGTCAATACCAAACCCTGGATGCATCACGGGCATTTCCCTAGTCTGTTGGATGTTGTAGAATTGTACAATTTAGGAAATCCGTCTCCGGTTCAGAAAAAATACCTCGGAACTGCCAGAGATTCTTTAATTCCCAAAACCGATCCGATGCTTAGAAAACTCAATCTGAATAAAGACGAAATAAATGATTTGCTCGCTTTTATTGAAACTTTAAGTACGCCGACCCGAAGAATCATAATCCCGGAACTGCCCCAATAAGAAACCTTAATTATTACATTATGAAATCATTAAACCTTTTGTTTATTCTTCTTTTTGCTTATAATCCCATGTTTTCACAAAATATAACTGCAGAAATGCTGCGGAAAACGGATGCCAAAATCGATTCGCTGACCAAAATTGATTTTGTAGGTTATAATTATAAGTACCTGGACAAAAATTTTAAAATAAAAATTCCAAAAGAGGTTTACGAAAAAGCATTTAAAGACTACAAATTTATTCCCGAAAAAATAAAAAAGCATACTGATTCCTTAGGTGTAGTTTTAATGGCTGAATTTCAGGATTTCGATGCGGCCAGAATAGCCGAATTAAGAATTACATATTCATGGGAAAGAGTTGGGTTTCATATCTGGAAAAGCAAAAAAGAAATACTTGAAATTGCAAAAAAATTAAATATCAGTCATCCCTACAGGCTTCAGGAATCATTTTTAAATAATGATCCTGAAACGGCATACGAAATTGACTTTTTAAGGAATACCCTGTTTACAAAGTTTGGAGAAGAAGAGTTAAAAACAATGCCTGTAGAAAAATTACTGCGATTTGCATTTAAAAATAATCCGGAAGTAATTGAACTTAGAAAAAAAACGCACAGACATAAAAAGTAAAGTTAGAGTGATTTGTAATTTGCCCCAAAAAATGTACAAATCTGCCAAAGCCTGTTTCTTTAAGAAACAGGCTTTTTTTATGGCATAAAACCATCGTTACAATAAAATGCGTAACTTCTGTACAGTTTACCATCATAATTCATTATACTTTCATCGAAGCATAAAATGAAGCTGAAACCAGAGCATTACTGTCATTCGTTAAATTTGTACGTAACCTGAAGAAGTTTTTTTCTTTATAAAAATACCATTATGAAAATAGATCAGATTCAAATTAAAACCAACGATATTCAAAAAACAAAAGACTTTTATCAAAATGTGCTGGGCCTTTTTATTCTCGAAAACGATCAAAACTGGATCACCTTTCAGGCAGGCAGTTCTGTTTTGAAGTTTGTAGAAGATCCGCAATTCCGTTCAATGTATCATTTCGCCTTTAATATTCCTGAAAACCAGCTTGAAAAAGCCATTCAGTGGTGTCAGGACAAAGTCGATTTAATAGTTCTTGATGATAAAAGTGTCGTTACGCATTTTGAAAACTGGAATGCACACTCCCTTTATTTTTACGACCACAATGGAAATTTACTGGAATTCATTGCCAGACATGATCTTAACAATGAACAGCTGGGTGAATTTACAGCGGCTTCTGTTTTAAACATAAGTGAAATAGGCATCGTAACTGAAAACCCTCTGGAATTCGGAAATCAATTAATGGAAAAACACGGACTGCATTTCTTTTCTAAAAATACCAATACTGAAAAATTCTCTGCCATTGGTGACCACGAAGGCCTGTTAATTCTGGTACAGCCTAACCGAAACTGGTATCCAACCCAAACACCATCAGAAAGCAATCCAACCGAAATTACTTTAGAAAATAACGAAACAATTGTAGAGTTAAAATTGTAAACTAACAATCTATAAATAAAACAAATAAAAATTTAATTTGTATTTTAGTAAGGCTCAAAACCAACTATCCGGATAACCAATCTTAATCTAAAAGTTGATGAAACAATATTTCTTAGCCTTAGTGTTTCTTTTTTACTTTCCTGTTTCGAAAGCCCAGACAAATTATACGTATGAATCTTTAGTGGCTCAGGCTTCGCTTTTCCATCTTCAAAAAAACTTTAAAAATGCCATTCCTCTTTTTCAAAAAGCATTTGCACTACAGCAGCCCGATGCTCTAAATGCTTATAAAGCAGCAGGAGTTTATGCTTTAGACCAGAATGAAGAGGAAGCTTTTAAATACCTGAATACGGCGCTTGATAAAGGCTGGACAGAAACAGATGCCCTGCTTATTGATCCTTATTTTGATTACCTGAAAAACGACTACAACGAACAATGGGATTCTATTACCGAAAAAGCCCGCATAAACGAACTCCAATTCGAAAAAACCTTACAACTGCCGGAGCTTCGCAGACAAATTAATGGCATGACGATTCAGGACCAGAGAATCCGCTTTTTAAAAGCCCAGACTTCAGATCCTGGTCAGCTGGAGAAACTGCAAAACGAAATCAACGAACTGGACCTAAAAAACCTTTCAAAAGCAAAAGAGATTCTTCAAAAATACGGCTGGCCCAAAATATCCCAAATCGGGAAAGACGGGACCAATAATTTCTGGCTTTTGGTACAGCATGCTGATCAGGATATTTTGTTTCAGAAAACAGCTTTGGCAGCAATGAAAAAACGCCTTGGAACTAATGAACTGAATTCCGAAAACTATGCTTTTTTATACGACCGGGTGCAATGCAATCTTAATTACAAACAGCTGTACGGAACGCAGGTCAACTGGACTCAAAATGGTGAAGCATCGGGGTTCAGGTCCATTTTAAACGAAAATACAGCCGATCAGAGACGCGCCGAGATCAAGCTTCTTCCCCTGGCCATTTATGCCCTTAATTACGGATTTATGTATACAGTTCCCAATACAGAAGAAGCTTTGAAAAAAGACCAAAAAGAAGCTTCAGAAGTCTTAGATCTTATTCAGCAGGCCCAAAAATCCTATGATACCAAAGAATTTCAAAAAGTTTATGATACTTACAATACAGCCTCGACATTTCCGGACGGTATGTCAAGCCGGCAAAACTTTGAAGCCGCTGTTCTTTTTGCTAAAATTTACAACCAGACTAAGGAAGAACAATACAGAAGTATCGCACTGGATTTTTTAAGCCTGAATGCGCTTAGAGGTGATTTAAACAAAAAAGAAGTATTAACCAGCAAAGAATTTAAAAGCTTCTATTCCGAAAAAAGATGGAAAGATATTCTCCAGATCATATAAATAAAGCTTGTACACTATTTGCCTATATTTGTTTGAAGAAAAATACAATCAAACTTTTTTTTTAAACACCTGGCAATTAATATGAAGAGTATAATTTCAATTCTAATTTTGTTAACTGTTATGTTCTCGCCATCTATAAATGCTCAATCACAAGATTCAACTTTACAAAAATTAATTGACCAAAAACTTATTGAACAGAAAGAGGTAAAAGATTTTATAAAAAATCAAAAAGATTATACTGGTAAAAATACAACTTCGTACTTATATGCTTTATTTCAATGTGAATATAAAAGAATAACGGGACACTTTTATGCTACTTTTACAGCTCATATGACTTCTTTTGAAGGCGAAAAGCTTAGCGAAGAGGAACAGAAAAAAGAAAACCAGGAACTTAATAATTATCTTTCTAAACTCAAAAACTGTGAAATTGTAAATGAAAAACAAAAACAATATTTTCAACAACAAATAAATAATAATTCATACGATTTTAAATTACAGTTTATACAAGATATTACATTTAAAGCTTTAAAAGTAGATTACATGGCTTCAGAAAAGCTAAAGGAATTTGCAGATAAATTAAAAGACTATAAAATACTCGATACAAATTATCAAAATCTAATTACTGCAATAGACGAAGAAAAAATACAAGAACCTATCGATTTTCTTTTGTATTGTGAAAAATCTACAGTTGTAAACCCGAAGAATTATTCAAACAAAGCAGAAGTTTTTTTGGAAGCCATTCATAAAAAAACGGCCTCATTACTCCTTGAATTGGCCTTTACTGATTTTGAATATAAAATAGTGCCTAATCCTGAATTGTCTGCTTATGGCGATAATTATTACAACTGCATCGTTTCTTTAAAATCAAATGGAAAAGTCTATAAGCAAATAAGCGGATTTTATCCATCATCTAAAAATGATTATTCAGCAGGTGAAATCGATATTCAAAATTATTATCAGATCTTTAATAAAATTCTAGTAGATCTTCACGCTTCATATCGAATTCATGCCGTTCCTGTTTATGGTGAAAATTCATCTGTAAATCAGATTGGAATAATGGTCTTAACCGAAGAACAGCAGAAAAAACTAAACAAATTTGTGACCTATCTTTCTGTATCTTCTGAAAATTTTAAAGACAAGCCAACGAGTCAGGAAATTGAAAATGCTATTGAGGAATATTCTAAAATTGGTTTATTTTCAAATTTAACAGCTGATGAAATCAATAAGGGAAGAGAATTGGTTACTGAATTAGAAATTATGGACTATAATGATGTACTTTCTTCTTTTCCAAACATGATTTATTCATTTGATACAGAACTGGGAAATCTTAAAGATCCTTATGCCGAATTAATGAAAGAGTTTTCAAAAATTTCTCATAATGAATTCAATCCTACAGCTATTTCTAACAAATTTGCATGGCAAAAAAGGAAAACAACTTTAAATTTCAAACTCGAAAATAAATCCTATTCTAAGAAATTAAAAATAGATCGCGATTGGATTGATATCAATTTCTTTGATTTTATTCAATCTGTCGTAAAAGAAAATAATTATAAAGGACAATTCTATTCATTGTATACTGGCGATCAGCTAGCTAAAATCGTTTATTTAACTAAAACACAATACGATTATATCAAAGCAAAAAAACTTCTTTTATTTGCAGATCAAGAATGGCAAGAATAATAATTCTTTTTCCAGTTCAAAAATTAATCAAAACCTCATCCTCTGAATCCTGACCGCATTCAAAATCGCCAATAAAGCCACACCAACATCGGCAAAAACAGCTTCCCACATGGTCGCCAGTCCGCCAGCACCCAGAATCAGTACAAAAGCTTTTACAACAAAGGCCAGAATAATATTCTGCCAAACGATCTTTTTGGTTTGTTTTCCTATGTTAATCGCCATCGCAATTTTACCTGGTTTATCATCCTGAATCACCACATCGGCGGTTTCAATGGCGGCATCGCTTCCTAAACCTCCCATGGCCATTCCAACTGTACTTAATGCAATAACGGGAGCATCATTGACCCCGTCGCCCACAAAAGCAACCGTTTCATTTTTAGCTTTAATTTCGTTTACTTTATTGACTTTATCTTCCGGCAGTAAATCCCCAAAAGCATTGCTGATCCCCAGTTTATCAGCCACAAACTGAACCACATTGGTTTTATCACCGCTCAACATCGTTACTTTTACACCTAATGCTTTTAGTCTTGAAACCGTTTCAGGAGCATCTGTTTTAATTTCGTCGGCAATCGTTAAATAACCTGCAAATTTTTTATCGTAAGCAATAGCAATAGTCGTATAAACAATGGCCGAAGGATCCATATCATACGGAATACTAAATTTGTCCAGAAGTCTGAAATTTCCAACCAGAAGTTCTTTTGCGTTACTTTCTGCTTTTAATCCATATCCTGAAATTTCTTCCGTGTTTTGTAATACAATAGCGGAATCAATTGCCCCGGCATAATTATGAATGGCCGTTGCTACGGGATGTGTACTGTGATTTTCGAGTACATTTACCAGTTTTAAAATTTCATCTTTATCAAATTCCGGTTTTATAATTGCTTCCTGCACTTTAAAAACACCTTCGGTCATGGTTCCGGTTTTATCCATTACCACATTCTGAATCGTTGAAATACTGTCCAGATAATTACTTCCTTTAAACAATATCCCGTTTTTACTCGCTGCGCCAATACCGCCAAAATACCCTAACGGAATACTGATCACTAAAGCACACGGACAGGAAATAACCAGAAAAACCAAAGCCCTGTACAGCCAGTCACTAAAAACATAATTATCGACAAACAACATAGGCAGTACACAAATCGCAATGGCCAGATATACTACAATTGGTGTATAAATTTTAGCAAATTTTCGAATGAATAATTCTGCAGGCGCTTTTTTGGCTGTAGCATTCTGAACCAGTTCGAGGATTTTAGATAATTTACTGTCGTTATAGGCGGTAGTAATTTTTACATCTGCAATTGTACTTCCGTTTATCATTCCCGCTAAAACGTTTTCACCTTTCTTCTTTGTATCGGGTCTGCTCTCTCCAGTTAAAGCTGCGGTATTAAACGAAGCTGAGTCTGAAACTAATTCGCCATCCAAAGCTAGTTTTTCACCGGCTTTAAGTCTTACAATCGCTCCTATCTGAACCTCTTTTGCTTTAACTTTTACAGTCCTGTTATTCTCCAAAATACTGACCTCATCAGGACGCTGGTCTAATAGTCCTTTTATACTCGATTTTGCCCGGCTCACTGCCATTCCCTGAAAAGTCTCTCCTATGGTATAAAATAACATAACGGCAACACCTTCGGGATATTCTCCAATCGCAAAAGCCCCGATTGTAGCAATACACATTAGGAAAAACTCTGAGAAAACATCGCCTTTTATAATACTTTCATAAGCCTCACGCAGGACTGGAAATCCAACCGGAAGGTATGCAATTACATACCATACAATCCTCACATAACCCGCAAACCAGTTTTGTGGAAAATAGTTGTCAAAACCTATGGCAATAAGTAGTAAAATAAACGATATAATGGCGGGAAGAAACATTTGAAACCAGTTTCCCGAAGCACCATGGTCATGATCATGTCCGTGATCCTGTCCGACATTTTCTGAATGTACGGGTTCATCATGCGAACAGCAGCAGGAAGTTTTGGGTTTACTTTTTATATTTTTTACTTCTTTATCTTGATGTATCATCTTTTTTATTTCAGGTTTCAGGTTTTTGATGCCTGAAGTTATTGTTTAAATAATGCTCTAAATTTAAGCATTTTGCAGGGAAGTTTATTGCCGCTAAGGCACTAAGACGCTAAGTTTTTTTTTAAAGCTGCTGCGAATTAATCTCGCGGAGTCACAAAGTCGCTAAGTTTTTCTCATTTTTTGTCATTTCTCTAGTTCGTTTATTCTTTAATTTGAAAAACTTTGCGTCTCTGCGACTTTGCGAGATTCCTTTAATAAAAACTTTGTGCCTTCGTGCCTTCGTGGCAAAACAGCTTTCTTAATGTGTATGCTCCCCTCCGCCTTTCATTGCAGACAATAAATAAAAAGCACCTTTCGTCACGATTTTGGCTCCTGAATCTAGTGTATCAACAAATTTCACTTCGGTAAAACCTAAATCTGTTGTACCGGGAACTACCTCAATCGCTTTAAAATGAATTTCCTTTTCGTGAGCTTCTTCTTTTTCACCTTCTTTATGCTCGTGTTCTTCCTCTTCGTGCCCTTCTTCCTGTACAAAAACAAAATACTTATCGGCATTTTTAACCACCGCGTCTTTAGGAAGCGCCGGAACTGTAGCATTGGTAATATTAATATTCGCAGAAACATACATCCCCGGAATTAATCCTTTGGCATCTGCCGGATCGATTTTGGCATGTACGGCAACCGTTTTACTTTCGTTAGAAAATGATTTATTGATTCCGAAAATCTTTCCTTTAATAGATTTATTAGACTGATTGGTCAATACAAAATCAATTACCTGATCTATAGAAATAGACCCCAGATCCTTTTCATAAACATTTAAATCTAAGTGCATCTGACTGTTATCGGTTACTTCAAACAAAGAAACTCCGGTATTAGCAAAAGCGCCTTTGGCAATATTAATTTTCCCAACATAACCATTTATTGGTGACACTATAGGTACTAAAGACGAACTTCCTTTTATGGGAACATGAAGCGCTTCCAATTTATTCTTTGCTGCTTGTGCACGGGCCTTTTCGGCCGCCAGTTTTGCTTTTACTTC
Organism: Flavobacterium sp. FG19; assembly: GCF_057809475.1. Classification (NCBI taxonomy): domain Bacteria; kingdom Pseudomonadati; phylum Bacteroidota; class Flavobacteriia; order Flavobacteriales; family Flavobacteriaceae; genus Flavobacterium; species Flavobacterium sp. FG19. Next base: position 78,578 of record NZ_JBMDKA010000012.1, read on the forward strand.
CTGAAATGTCTTTCTTGGATTTACATTTTCATCACTTAGTGTTTTCTGACGGTTGTATTCTAGCTGCAGATACTCGACATTGGCAATTGCCGACTGATATTCTTCCTGCATTTCGATTACTTCCAGATTCTGAATGGTCGCCAGCACTTTTCCTTTGTTTACATAAGTACCTTCCAGAACAAAAATATCCTTCACCGTTCCGCCAATTAAAGTCGAAACCTCAGCTGAGTTCTGAGGCGGAACCGTTGTATAACCATTGGCTTTTATAACTTTATTAAGATTCCGGTCTTCAACAAACCCGGTTTCAATGCCAACTGTTTTGTATTGCGATTCTGTTAAAGCAACTTCTGTAGTTGATTTTTCTTCTTCGTGAGCCTCTTGCGTTTTCTTTTCATTACAGCTTAGATTAACCGCAAAGAGCGCAAAGATCCCGCAAAAGACGCCAAGTTTTATTCCCTTGCGTACTTTGCGTTTTGTCTTTGCGTGCTTTGCGGTTAAATTATTTTCAGATATATTTTTCATTTTTAATTGTTTTTGATGGTTGGGAATTGGAGTTCGATAGCACTTTGATTAAAGCTGTGTGTAGCTTCTGCCAATTGTTTTTTAATATCAATAGCCTGATTTAAAAAACTGATATACGACCAATAGCTCAAATCGCCATTAGCATAACTTTTCTGTGCTGTTTCTATAATTTGATTCGCATATTGCAAACCTTCATTTTGGTAATAATTTAGATTCTTCTGCTGTTTTTTGAAGTTGTTTTCTAACTCTTCTTTTTGCAGGTTTAAAATCATTTTATTTTTATCCAATGCCAGTTGTGACTGCGAAACGTTAATCTCAGCGGCTTTTGCTTTGGTGGTATTTACACCTCCAAACAACGGAATCTGCAATCCAGCCGTAAATCCCTGAAATAAAGATTCGGTATTAATCGTTTGGGCAAAATACCCTAAACCTAACTTTGGTGTTCGATTGGCTTTAAAGGTTCCGGCTTCTTTCTGGTAAACTGAAATCTGCTGCTGATAAAAATCGGTCATCAAATTTTCGGCTTTTGAGTTTTGCTGATTTTCTACAAAAACATATTGCAAATCCGTATTTTGATCGGGAACAATATTTTCATTCGTCTGAACAAAAAACTGCAGCTGCTTTTGGTAGATCGCCAAATCGTAATTTAATTGTTCCTTTTGTGTTTCGATCTCTTTTACTTTGGCTTTTGCGCTGATTACTTCTATGTTCCCGCTTTCTCCTGTTTTGAATCGGAGTTCGGCATTTTTTAGGAATTTGGTGTAAATGTCATTCAATTCTGAGTTTAACTTTTGAATTGAGATTCCGTACAAATATTGGTAATACGCCAAAGTCACAGCCTTTTCCAATTCATAAGATGATAAGGCTTTTCGTTTTTCAGCTAGTTTGGCGAGTTCTTCCTGTAACTGTCTATTGGCTTTTGTGACATTTCCTAACGGGAAAAACTGCTGTACCGAAACATTATGGTCAAAATCAGCACTATTAAACTGTCCGCCCTGATACTGTACCTGCAAAGGATCAGGCTGAAAAGCCGTTTTCTTTAAAACGTTTTGCCGTTCAATTTCTTTATCGGCTATTTTTAAGTCGATGTTGTTTGACTTGGCAAGTTCTATAGCTTTTTCCAGGCTGATAGATTGCTGTGCAAATGTTGCTGCGCTTGTTAATAGTAATGTACTTAACCGCAAAGTTCGCAAGGTTTTTTTCGCAAAGTTCGCAAAGGTTACATACTGTGCTTTATATATAGAATTCATTTTTCTCTCTTTTAAAATTTATTAGCGTTCTTCGCGTAAATCTTTGCGCTCTTTGCGGTTAAATCTCTCTAACATTAAATACAAAATCGGTAAAACAATCAGCGTTAATAAAGTGGCTGAGACTAAACCGCCGATTACCACAGTTGCTAAAGGTTTTTGTACTTCTGCCCCGCCGCTGGTTGATAAGGCCATAGGCAGAAATCCAAGTGAAGCTACAGCCGCAGTCATTAGAACCGGACGCAATCTCGTTCTGGTGCCCGTAATTACCCGCTGCAGTGCATCGGTGATACCTTCTGTTTTTAACTGATTGAAATACGAAATCAATACGATTCCGTTTAAAACCGCAATTCCGAATAAGGCAATAAATCCAATTCCGGCCGAAATACTAAACGGCATTCCTCTCAGCGAAAGCGCAAATACACCTCCAATGGCAGATAACGGAATGGCTGTAAAGATTAAAAGTGCCTGTTTATAACTCTTGAACGTAAAATACAGCAGTATTAAAATTAAACCTAACGCAATAGGCAGTGCCACCGAAAGTCGTTTGGTCGCTTCGATTAAGTTCTCAAACTGTCCGCCATAGGTCACATAATAACCGGCCGGAAGTTTAAAGTTTTGGTCCAGCTTCTGCTGAATTTCCTCTACGACAGTTTTAATATCACGTCCGCGGACGTTTAAACCAATAGTTATTCTTCGTTTTCCGTCTTCACGAACCACTTGTACGGGACCCTGTTCATAATCGACTGATGCAACCTGCGAAAGCGGTACCTGCTGCCCGTTGGGAAGCGGAATAAACAAATTACTGACATCGGTTATATCGGTACGGCTGTCTTCGTTCATTCGGACCACGACATCAAATCGTTTGCTTTCGTCGTATATTTTTCCGGCGCTTTCTCCGGCAAACGACGAACGAATGATTTGGTTGATATCGGATATATTTAGTCCGTACAGGGCAATTTTGTTATAATCGTATTTTACGGTAATCTGAGGTAAACCCGTTACTTTATCGGCTTTTAAATCACCAATGCCTTCTATGCCTTTTATTTTTGAAATCAGTTCATTTGCTTTTGAGTCCAGGATTTCCAGATCGTCACCAAAAATTTTAATGGCAATATCTGACCGGCTTCCTGTCATCAATTCGTTAAAACGCATTTGAATAGGCTGCGAAATTTCAATATTAGCACCCGGGATTACTTCCATTTCTTCTTTCATAGCATTGGCCAGCTCCTCCCAGTTATGGTATTGGCCTTTCCATTCTTTTTTATCTTTTAAAACAATGATCAAATCCCCGCTTTCTATCGGCATCGGGTCAGTCGGAATTTCACCGCTTCCTATTTTAGTCACAATCGTTTTGATTTCGGGAAACTTAGCTTTCAGGATCTGTTCGTATTTCGTGGTTGTTTCCACCATCTGCGTAAGCGAACTTCCGGTCATAATAGTAGCATTTATAGCTAAATCGCCTTCTTTGATGGTGGGAATAAACTCTCCTCCCATATTCTGAAAAACAATAAAGGCCAAAGCAAATAATCCGATTGCAGCAGAAAGAACGATTTTTTTGAATTCTAAAGCTTTCTGTAACAAAGGTGTATAACGGTTTTCCAGCCAGACAATCATTCGGTCGCTGAAATTGACTTTATGTTCTGTTTTCTTTGACAAAAACAAGGCACTCATCATAGGAATATACGTCAGAGAAAGAATAAAAGCTCCAATAATGGCAAAACCTACAGTCATTGCCATAGGTTTAAACATTTTCCCTTCGGTTCCAATTAAAGCCAGAATGGGCAGATAGACTATTAAAATAATGATTTCTCCAAAAGCCGCACTGTTTCTGATTTTGGAAGCCGAATTGTATACTTCATCATCCATTTCCTGCTGATTGAGCTCTTTTTTAGTTTTGAATTTCTGCAGATGGTGCATCGTGGCTTCTACAATAATAACAGCTCCGTCGACTATAATTCCGAAATCTATGGCACCAAGGCTCATAAGGTTTCCGCTTACGCCAAAGGCATTCATTAAAATAATGGCAAATAACATCGCCAGCGGAATAACCGAAGCTACAATTAGTCCGGCACGAAGATTTCCTAAAAACAGAATAAGGACAAAAATTACGATTAAAGCTCCTTCTAATAAGTTTTTAGTAACGGTACCTACGGCATTATCTACCAGTTTTCCCCGATCAATAAAAGCTTCAGCAACAACTCCTTCGGGCAGGCTTTTGTTAATCTGCTCCATACGTTCTTTTACTCTGTGAACCACGGCACTGGAGTTTTCTCCTTTGAGCATCAGGACCATACCCGAAACGATTTCTCCTTTTCCGTCTTTGGTTGAAGCTCCGTAACGCAGGGCGATTCCTTCCCGCACCTGTGCTACATCGCGCACCAGAACAGGCGAGCCGTTTCGGTTTTTAACGACCACATTACCAAGGTCTTTTATACCTTTTGCCATTCCCACTCCCCGGATAAAATAGGCATACTGATCTTTTTCGATATAAGCACCTCCTGTATTCTGATTATTCTTTTCTAAAGCATCAAAAATTTCGGTAATGGTTACACCAAGACTGTTTAATATATTGGGATTAACAGCAATTTCGTATTGTTTTAATTTTCCGCCCCAGGTACTCACTTCGGCCACACCTCTTACCCCCTGCAGCTGCGGAATAATAATCCAGTCCTGAATGGTTCTGAGTTTTACGGCATCGTACTGGTTTTCGTACCCTTTTTTGGCATACACATCATATTGGTAAATTTCTCCTAATCCTGTTGTAATAGGAGCTAATTCCGGGGATCCGGCATAAGGCGGGATATTTTCTTCGGCTTGTTTTAAGCGTTGGAATATTTGTTCACGGGCCCAGTAAATATCAACATCGTCTTCAAAAACGACGGTTACTACAGATAACCCAAAACGGGAAATACTGCGGAGTTCTATAATATCCGGAACTGTTTTTACGGCCTGTTCGAGCGGATAAGTAATTAACTGCTCGACTTCCTGACTGGCCAGTGTAGGTGCTGTGGTAATAATCTGCACCTGATTGTTGGTAACATCCGGCAGGGCATCCAACGGCAGCTGTTTAAGCGAATAGCTTCCCCACGCTATTAAAACGAGGGTAAATAAGAGTATAACGAATTTGTTTCGTATACTAAACTGAATGATTTTATCTAGCATTTGAAATATATAATGACATGAAAAATAAGACAAGAATATTGTCTGATACCTGCGGCAGAGCACAGCTTCTTAATCCGGTTTGTAATCCTGATATTATCGGGACGAAACCGGTGTCATTATACTATCTGAGGGGGCTGCCAGATACTTCCGTAAAAACTGGAAATAAAGACAGAATTATAATTAGGTAAAGGACTTGTAATGATTGAATACACTACAGGAAATTCGTAATTTACGGATGGCTGATAGGTTAAAATCTGTGCACCGCAGCAGTTGCAGGCACAAAATGGCGAACACAAATCATTGTCTTTATCATGAGAATGGTTGTCTTCGGACGCAAACTGAGCTGTTGTATGCATAGCACTGTTCACCTCCATATCTGCACAGGGCATATTAGAAAGTGCCATCAAACAAATTGATAATAAAACAGTGATCCATTTCATGACTGTAAATGTACTATATTATTCAATTCGCTTAAAAAAAATATCATAACTAACTGATAATAAGTATATTTATTTTAAAAATAAGAACAAACAAAAGAAATTTTAGTTAACTTTAACACTAATTATCCCCTATTTCAAACACAAAGTTCTTTTAAAACCTTTCTATACACCCATAAACAAAAGATAAGCCGACATTCTTTCCGAATACATTAGTACAATTTTATTTCAGGCAGTTTTATTCTAATCAATTAATACTCTAATCAATGAAATGTAAAAAACTACTATCTGCCCTTTTCTTATTATTTAGTGTACCGTTCTTTGGTCAGGTTTATACCGATAAAATCGTAGGAGAAAAAAACCAGCAGTTAAAAGACAGTCTTAAAGTAGTCGAATATCCCTACGCACTTCCTATCTGGGGTGAGAAAGTTGCCCAAAAAGGCTATCAGCTTCCTTATTCAGCGGGGCTTTCGATTAATTATTTCTGGCAGGACTCCGAAATCGTAATTAACGATCTCGAAGTGGGCTTCAATAACGGCCCTATGTTTAATCTGGATGAAATTGTTCGTTTTGACAAATCATCTGTAGAGGCGGGTGCCCTGACCATCAGACCTGATATCTGGCTTCTTCCTTTTTTAAATATCTACGGAATTTTTGGCAAAGCCAATACCGCGACCAAAATCAACGCCGGAATCTGGGTTCCGGATGCTGATAATAACTGGTCGCAGGTCGCTTCTTTTAGTACAAAAGCCAATTTTAATGCGACTACATTTGGTCTGGGAATGACTCCAACGATTGGAATTGGCGGCGGCTGGCTCGCACTGGATATGAATATGGCCTGGACGGATATCAGCTCGCTGGACAAACCTGCTTTTTCATATGTTTTTGGTCCGAGACTGGGCAAAACGTTTAAATTTCATAAAAAAGACCAGAATATAGCACTCTGGGTAGGAGGTTTCAGAGTTCATATTTCAGGAGATACCAATGGAAATATTGCTTTATCTGATATTTTTGATCTTAGTAATGCCCAGCAAAAGGTAGACAGCGGACTTACTAAAGTGAATGAAAATCAAACCAAGGTCGACGACTGGTGGAACAGTTTGACACCCGCCCAGCAGGCAAATCCGGTAAACGCAGCCAAACACAATACAGCTAACCGTGCTCTGGAAAGAGCCGGAACTTTTTTAACGCATTTAGACGGTGCTTTAAGTACTGCCGATGCTTCGACAGTACAGTATTCGCTTCAAAAGGCCCCCAGAGACATGTGGAATTTTATTGTAGGAACACAGTTTCAATATAACAAACATATTATGTTCAGGGCCGAAGCAGGTTTTCTGGGAAGCCGAACGCAGGTTTTAGGAGGCCTGCAGTACCGATTTGGACTTTAAAACCTGTTTTATGAAAAAAGGTTTACTCATATTTCTGGCTTTGTTTTTTATACAGCAGGCAAAATCCCAGGTTTTAATTTCCCTGATTTTTGGTGATAAACTTAATTCTCCTTTTCTGGAATTTGGTCTGGAAGGCGGTCTTAATTTATCTGATATCCCTGATCTGGAAAGCTCTGGACTCAACCCGGGTTTTAATCTGGGTTTTTACTTTGATATCCGGTCAAAACAAAATCCGGCCTGGATGATCAATACGGGAGTAATTGTTAAGTCGCCAATGGGTACACGGCATATTCCGGTGTATTCGCTTGAAGATGTAAATCTGGACAACACTTTTGCGGGTGGAACGGTTAACCGGGAAATTCGTTATTTTAATGTGCCTATTTTAATCAAACATCAGTTTAAAAGCCGGATCTATGTGAAAGCGGGACCGCAGTTTGGACTTCTCGCTTCTGCTTTTGATGAGTTCCAAAACAAAATCAATGACAATGATGTGGTATATAAGAAAAAAATCAGGGACCAGATCCGGGTTATTGATGCCGGAGTTGCTTTTGGAACGGGTTATCATATGAATGTGGGCAACGGATTAAATATCACGATCCAGTATTATTACGGACTGGTTCCGGTTATGAAAGGCGACGGTCCTGATGTGTACAACAGATCTTTGTATCTTACAGCCGGAATACCTATTGGTAAAGGAAAAGCAGCGCAGCGCCGTGCTGAAAAAGAGGCCGAACTGAATAAAGTGATCCTGCCTGAAGATGAAATGCCTAAACCTAAAGATAAATCAGGTATTGATTGAGTTTAACAGTTCGAGTATTTCCTGATTGTTCAGCACATAATCCGGTATTGTAAATAAAATGGCGTTATTGGGCATAAAAGGCATATCGGCCGAAAGCGGGTTCTGAACTACAATTTTCCCGCCCGCAGCCTGAATGGCTTTTAAACCCGCTGTTCCGTCTGAATTGGATCCCGACAGCAGAATTCCTACCACGGAATCTCCAAAGATTTCTGCCGCCGACTCAAAAGAGACGTCTATACTCGGACGGCTGTAATTGATTTTCTCAGAAGTATCCAGCGCCAGCGTATGATCTTTTTCAAACAATAAATGATAATTTGACGGTGCCACATATACAAAACCGGATTTCAGGGTGGTTTTATCTTCAATAGCTTTTACGGGCACACTGGATTTTAAAGTAATTAACTCTTCTAGTGTCTGATCGTCTGTACTTTTACGGTGCAGTACAATCACAACCGCAAAATTATGCAGTGTTTTTAATCCGGGTAAAATCTGCATCAAAGCATTTAAGCTCCCTGCCGATCCTCCTATTATAGTTAGTTTACAATTGGATATTATCTTATTTTCCTCCATATTTTTTCCTTTTCAAACTGCCTGTATTTTCCGGGAGAAACAGAATATTTTATGGTTTCTTTTGTACCTAAAGCAAGAAACCCTAAAACGGCTAAACTTTCATCAAATAAATTAACGACCCTCTTTTGAAGTTCATTATCAAAATAGATCAAAACATTACGGCACAATATCATATCAAATTCATTAAACGAAGTGTCCGAAACCAGATTATGCTGGGAATAAACCATTTTCTGCGACAATTCTTCATTAAACTTGGCAATACCGTAATTGGCTGTATAATAGCTCGAAAAGTCTTCCTGTCCGCCTGCATCACGATAATTTTGTGAATATTCCTTCATCATTCGCAGCGGGAAAATTCCTTTTTTGGCCGTATCGAGTACCGTGGCATTAATATCGGTAGCATAAATTAAAGATTTGTGCAGTAAACCGGCTTCTTTGAGCATAATGGCCATAGAATATACTTCTTCGCCAGTGGAACAGCCGGCATGCCATAACCTGATAAAAGGTTTTGTGCCTAACTGCGGTAAAATTTCTTTTCTGAGTACACTGTAAAAGGCCGGGTCGCGAAACATCTCGGTAACATTTACCGTAATTTCGTCAACCATTCGTTTGTAATATTCGGGATCTGTACGGACTCTTGAAAGGAATTCATGAAAATGGGTAAAACCATCGAGCTGGTATACCCGGTAAACCCTTCTTTTTAAGGAAGCCCTTGAATAACTGCCGAAATCAAAACCATAGTACTCATACACCTCATTGATGAGTGTTTCCAGTTCAATATCTTCAATCATAATGCAATCAGATTTTGCTCAGAATTGAGAGTAATTTATCAACGTCTACAGGTTTCGAGATATACTCATCGGCTCCGGCTTCCAGACATTTTTCTTTATCGCCCGCCATAGCCTGCGCAGTGAGCGCAATAACCAAAACGGATTCTCTGGACGGAATCGCTTTTATTAACGGAATTGCCTCATAACCATCCATTTCCGGCATCATCATATCCAGTAAAACAGCATCGATCTGTTCGTCAGATTTCAGGAGTTTCAAAGCCTCCTCTGCACTGGTACTGGAAAGGCATTCGTAGGATCTGACACGCAGGGTATGTTCTAACGCGAATATATTTCTGGAATCGTCGTCTACTATTAAAAGTCGTTTTTTACTCATGCAGTTATATTTTATCCAACCTGACGTTTTTTTACCAACCGTCAGGTTTCTTTAAATTAGTACTTTTAAACCTTATCGTACAGCCAGACTCTCAAAAGTGATAAGAGCTGATCAACGTCTACGGGTTTGGTAATATAATCAGAAGCTCCGGCTTTGATGCATTTTTCCCGGTCTCCGGTCATGGCTTTTGCGGTTACGGCAATTAAAGGCAGGTTCAGGAATTTTGGATTGGCCCTGATTTTTTCCGCCGTTTCGTAACCGTCCATATTAGGCATCATCATATCCAGCAAAACAATATCGGTATCCGGGTTTTCACCTAAAACCTTAATTGCCTCGTTTCCGTCAAAAGCCGTAATAATGGTCATTTTAAAGGCTTCCAGTGCTTTGGTAAGCGAATAAATATTACGAACATCATCGTCTACAATAAGCACTTTTTTATCGTGCAGGATATTGTTTAGTAAATTTAGCTTTTTATGTCCGTCTTTTTTGTCTTTTCCTTCTTTTTTATCTTCTACCAAGTGCAGGAACAAGGAAACTTCATCTAACATTCTCTGGTACGAATGTGCCGTTTTTACAATTATAGAATCTGCGTATTTCCTGATTTTTACTTCTTCTTTCAGCGAAAGGCTTTTTCCTGTAAAAACAATGACCGGAAGTTTTTCCAGTCCAGGATTTTTCTTTACGCCGTCCAGAATCTCATAAGCCTGTTTGTCCGGAATTCCCATATCCAGAATAACACAGTCGACTTCGCTTTTGTTTAATGCCTGAATTCCTGCAGAAACTTCGCTTTTTATTTCTGAATTGATATTGTAGGTTTCCAGAAAAAAAGCCAGTGCCTTGGCATGTTTTGGATTATCTTCAATAATCAAAACCTTTTGGGCTTCTTTATTGATAATATGCTCAATTCGTAAAAACACATCCGGAATCTTATCAAACGCTACCGGTTTGTCTAAGAAATCAACGGCACCTTTTAATAAACTTTCCTGTTTTAATTTATGTGATGACATAATATGCACCGGAATATGTTTGGTTTCGCTGTGATTTTTTAGTTCTTCCAATACTTCCCAGCCGCTTTTTACCGGAAGTTCAATATCCAGTAAAACCCCAAGCGGTCTGTACAAAAGAGCAAAATTTAACGCATGGTCGCCGCGAACCGCTACAATTCCTTTATATCCTTTCTGGCGGGTAAAACTCAAAAGTGATTTAGCAAAATTGATATCGTCCTCTATAATCAGGATCACTTTATCGCCTTGTTTGATAAAATCCCTGTCATCGTCTATTTCATCCGGAATTACAGGGCTTATGTATTTTTTAGATACTACAGGTCCTTCCTCTTCGGTAACTTCTGAAAAGTCTGTCGGTGGTATTTTTTCAACATTTATTTTATTCAGCGCCGATCCAAATACCGGAAGACATAATGTAAAGGTACTGCCCTCGTTAACTTTACTGTGCAGTACAATTTCGCCTCTTAACAATTTAGCCAGTTCCCTGCTGATCGATAATCCTAAACCGGTACCGCCGTATTTACGTTTTGTAGAACCGTCGGCCTGCTGGAATGCTTCGAATACAAGCGGCTGTTTGTCTAACGGAATTCCGATTCCGGTATCTTTTACAATAAAACAGATAATTTTATCATCGTCTGTATCCACTTTTATTTCCAGGCTTACTTTTCCTTTTTCTGTAAATTTGATGGCATTTGAAATCAGGTTTTTCAGAATTTGCTCTAAACGCATTTTATCGGTTTTGATAACCAGCGGTGCTTCTTTCGAGATAATTTCAAATTCAATTCCCTTTTCTTTGGCAACCAGATTAAATAAATTCCAAAGCGTATCTGTGATTTCTTTGGTTGAAATATCGAGAAATTCCAGTTCCATTTTACCGGCTTCAATTTTAGATAAATCCAGGATTTCGTCAATCAAACCTAATAAACTGTTTCCTGAACTCTGAATTACCTTCGCAAACTCTACCTCTTCATTGTTCATGCTTTGATTGTTGTTTTCCGATAAAAGTCGGCTTAAAAGCAGGATAGAATTTAAAGGAGTTCTTAATTCGTGTGACATATTGGCCAGAAACTCTGATTTGTAACGTGTTGTTAACTCCAGAGCTTCGGATTTTTTCTGAATTTCGTTATTTTTTTCTTCCAGGAGCACACTTCTTTCCGACAGTTCTTCATTCGTTTGTTCCAGTTCTTCCTGCTGTACCCTTAATTCTTCTTCTGAAGCCTGTAGTTTTTCCGTTTGGGCTTCCAGTTCCGCATTAATTGCTTCCAGTTCGCTGTGCTGCATCTGCAGTTCTTCTGACTGCGATTTGGTTTCTTCCAGCAATTCCAGAACCCTTCTTCGGTTTTGGGTCGATCTTACCGCAATTCCGATATTATTGCCAACTGATTTCAGGAATTCGAGATGCAGTTCAGAAAAACCATAAATACTGGCCAGCTCAATTGCGCCTTCAATTTTATTGTCGATTAAAGGAAAAGCTATAATATGAGTAGGTTTAACCTGTCCTAAAGCATAATTAATCTGAATGTCATCTGGTGATAGTGTTTTTAATTCGAGAAGTTTTCCCGAAGCAATAGCCTGTCCTATCAGACCTTCGCCTTTTTGGATTCGTTCCCGGTTTTTATTCGGTATATAACTGTAACCGCCTGAAGACACCAGTTCATTTTCTTCCAGAACATATAAAATCCCGGCGCTGCTATTGGTATACTGGCATAAAAACTCAATAATATCTTTAGACAATTTCTGCTGTGTTTTATCGCCCAGCATTACATTGTTTAATTCGGCAATTCCAGTCTGCAGCCATTCTTTCTGGGATAACAGTTCGAAAGAATTTTTAAGTGAAACCCCCATAGTATTCAGTGACTCGCCCACACTGCCTAAAGCATCTGACTTGGTATCGTCTACCCTGATATCATAATTTCCTCTGGAAATATTACTGGCAATCATACTGATAGCTTCAATTCGCTGTGCCGTTTCTATATCTTTTTGTTCAAGTTCCCGCTGTAGTAAAGTACGTTCGTTATAATCTTTTAAAATACGGATCAGGAAAACAATAGTAATAATAAAAGCAATGAAAAAAGCCGTTACAATTAAAATCAGACTGTATGACCCATAACGTTCTGAATTAGAGTTTCGTTCTTCCAGCAATTTCTGCTCGGTATTTTCAACTTTTTTAATGATCGCCCTGATTTCATTCATCATATTACGGCCTTCATTTAAATCAAAGATGAGCGTTTCTTTGCTCAGTCTCTTTTTAACAATCTGATTGTTCAGGTATTTAAAGAAACCGGAACGTTTATCCCTTAATTCCCCTAATAGCTTTTGCTGCGGCGGATTATCGGCTGTGAGTTCATCCAGTTTTTCAAAATACGTATTCGATTTGGCTTCAGAATCATTAAAACGATCCACAAACTGTTCATCGCCTGTAAGCAGGTAACCGCGCATACTGGTCTGGGCCTCGGTTATAATGGAGGAGCCTTCGTTTAAGTTGTAAATAACATCCTGGGTATGATTGACCCAAAAATTACTGTTTAATAAACTTTTAATACTAATAAACGAAGCAACAGAACTAATGGTCAGTACAAATAGTGAAACTAATGAACTTATTAGCAGATTTCTTTTAAAGTTACCATTCATATATTTCTAAATTATTTTGATTCGTATTTTAAAGGAAGTACTATAATAAAGCTTGCTCCCTTGCCTACTTCGCTTCTTGCTGTTATTAATCCGTTGTGTTTTTCGATAATTTTTTTGGCGATTGCCAGACCAATTCCGGTTCCTTCATAAGTCTGCCTGTCGTTTAAACTCTGGAAAATGATAAAAATCCGGTCCAGATAAATCTCATCGAAACCAATTCCGTTGTCCTTAACCATAATGCGGCAGTACTTTCCTTCAGGAGCTGTCGGGCTGTCAAAAGATTTATCGGCTATTAATTCAGCCGTTATTTCTATTAAAGGCGGTTCATTTCCGCCCGAAAACTTAAGAGCATTTCCAATCAGATTCTGAAAAACCTGCCGCAGCTGACTCGGAATACTGTCAATTGTGGGGAGTTCTGTTGCTTTTACTGTGGCATTTTTTCTTTCTATAAGGTAGTCAAAATCTGAAAGAACTTCCTGTAAAACCACATTCAGGTCCGTGATTTCGGGTTTTACCTGCGCCGATAAACGGGAATACGCCAGCAGATCTGTAATCAGGGTCTGCATGCGTTCTGCCGATTTGATGGTTCTGTCGACATAATCTATTCCTTTTTCATCTTCTTTTAAATAAAGCTCCTTGATTATTTTAATGAAAATCTGGATTTTCCGTATCGGTTCATTTAAATCGTGCGAAACCACCCAGGCAAACTGCTGCAGTTCGTGGTTTTTCATTTCCAGTTCTTCATTTTTCAAAACGAGTTCTTTCGTTCTTTCGGCAATTTTAATTTCGAGATTGTCCTGTGCTTCTTTTCGGATGGCGATTTCTTTGGAAAGAAGCTCTTTGGTTAATTTTAATTCGTTCTGCTGTTCGTAAATTTTCAGGAAGGTTTTTACTTTGAGCATCAGCAGATCAGTATCTACCGGTTTGGTAATATATTCTACTGCTCCGGTTTCATATCCTTTAAAAATATATTTCTTTTCAATATTTAAGGCAGAAAGAAAAATAACAGGAATGTCTTTGGTCCGTTTGTTTCCCGAAAGGATTTTGACGACTTCAAAGCCATCGAGTCCGGGCATCTGAACATCCATGATAATAAGACAATAGGTAGTCTTCAGGATTTTTTTCAGTGCCTCTTCACCGGATTCTGCTGTATCAACTTCGATATCGTGCAGCTCCAGTGTTTTCTTTAAGGCAATAATATTTGCCTTAATATCATCAACAATTAATACCATGCTGTTATGGGGGATAAAGCGTTATTAATTAAAAAAGAGTGATTCATGGTTTGTGAAATCGGCTTATTTAAAACATCTGATCCTATTTTAAATAAGGGTGGTCAAACTTCCAAATTTAGACAATTGAAGTACAATGGTATTGTATTCAAAATTAAAATCGTTACATAATTCCCATGTACGACTATCAGTTTTGATTGAATTTATGAAAGTCAGCTCATTATAAAAACCTTTTTTTTATTCTTCTCATAAAAACCATGGCTTTTTTCTTTCTTTTTCATTTTATTGAGGTAATCTAAAATTTATTACAGCCGTTTTTTATGCTGGTGCCGGCGTAACTTTAATACGTTAACCATGTTTAAAACGAATGTTATGAAAAAGCCTGAAAAATTCCCGGAACAAAAACAGGAACTGCCGGGAAACGAGTATAAAATGAATCCTGAACCCGAAATTATAAGAGAGAACTATACCGGGAGCGGAAAACTGCTGGGCAAAACGGCATTTATTACCGGCGGAGACAGCGGTATTGGCCGAAGCGCAGCCGTTCACTTTGCCCGTGAAGGAGCCAATATTGCCATTGTTTACTTAAAAGAGGACAAAGATGCCAGGGAAACCAAAGCCCTGATTGAAAAAGAGGGACAGCAGTGTTTACTGATAAGCGGTGATCTTAAGGATGAAAAATTCTGCAAAGAAGCTGTAAAAAAATGCATTGCCGCCTTTAAAACTATAAATGTGCTGGTTAATAATGCGGCCGTACAATTTCCGCAGAACGAACTTGAAAAAATAACAGCGGCACAACTGCATAAAACTTTTGAAACCAATATTTATCCCTATTTCTATATTACCAAAGCAGCACTTTCGTATTTAAATGAAGGCGACAGTATTATCAACACCAGTTCGGTAACGGCCTTTCGGGGCAGTGAACATCTGGCCGATTATGCGAGTACAAAAGGCGCTATAGTAAGTTTTACAAGATCATTGTCGGCTATGCTCGTCAAAAGAAAAATACGGGTAAACGGCGTTGCACCCGGCCCCATCTGGACACCTCTGATTGTGGCTAGTTTTGACAAACTTTCTGATTTTGGAAAAAGCAATCCAATGGAACGCGCCGGACAGCCTTCTGAGGTGGGACCTGCTTATGTATTTCTGGCGTGCGAAGACAGCAGTTATATTACCGGGCAGTTTATCCATATTAACGGAGGTGAGCTGGTTGGAGGATGATCTTTTTTTAGATACTAAGCGGCTAAGGTACTGAGATACTAAGTTGTTTTGAATCATAAAAACAGAGATAACCAATACATTGTACTTTCACACCTTAGCTTGTTTGTCTGGATATGATCTTTTTTAGAGACTGAAATCTTTATTAGATCCCCCCAAATTACTACTTTGAATTTTATTTCATAAGAACTTAATCTAAAGGAAGCCTGAAACTTCAGCATCTCATCATCTTAGAAACTTAAAAAATGAACTTTACTGATGCCATAGGTTTATTTGCAGGAGCCTGTATTACGGTTTCGACTATTCCGCAGATTCTAAAAGTCTGGAAAACAAAGAAAGTAAAAGATATTTCATTAAAAACTTTCGGAATCCTGACTTTTGGTATTGTGGTATGGATTATCTATGGCATTCTCAAAAATGACTTTCCCATTATTATTACCAACAGTATTTCGTTGTGCCTTAACCTGCTGATGATTTATTTTATTATTACGTATGAGAAAGAATAATTGGAGAGATGCTGCTTTAATCCTTTATTTTAATGACTTTTTATTTAGAAAATTAAAAAAACAAGAAACTTAGAATCTCAGCATCTTAGAATCTTCAAAAAAAAAACAGCCCTTTAAACAAAAGCTGTTTTTTTCGTAATAGTAGTTATATATAATGTGCTTTTTAGCTAGCTAATTTTTGGTTATACGATTTTAATGGCAGATGGTATCTGGCTTTGAACAATTTTTGAAAATTCTGGCGTCCGGCATGGCCTGCAGCTGCAATTACCTCAGAGAAATTCAGGGTCGAGATTCTTCTGATTTCCTTAATCTGTTTTCTGGCCAGATTAACCACAGGATCAAAAGTTCGCAGATACTGAAAACTATGCTGTTCTACCTCCATTTCGACAATACTTTCTATAATGCTTTTCTTCAGCTTCGCTCCCGCTGCCCCTTTCTTCGGAACGGCCTGATATTCCAGAAGTTTTTCTGAAATTTTCGGATTTCCTCTGCCTATATAAATGTAATTTCCTGAATCGTTTGTAAAATGCTCTTTTACCTGCGAAATCAGCTCCGCCTTTTTACTGTCCATCGTTGGTATTCCCAGCAAGGTAAACTGTATACGCTTGTGGCTTTCAAAATATAAAACACTGTTGATCACGGAAGAATTATTTAAAACACCCGACTGGTTTCTGCCCAGAACTTTCTTTTCTCCGTTGGCTCCAAAACTATGACTTACGGTTCCGTTTTCACAATACACAAAAAATACCGGTGCTGTGTGATGAGATTCAATACTTAAACTAACTTCCTGATGAAACTCAAGGTCAAAATGCATAAACAGCACTTTATCATCAAAACGGGTTCCTTTTATCGAACCTTTCGTCCATTTTGATTGTATATCTAAATTGTATTCATTGTTTCTGGCTGTCAGCTGACCGTTGAAACTTTCTTTCAGATCATTAAAAACAGAATCAAATCCGCCGGTATTTATGTAAAGTTTTTTCATTTTAAACTGGTTTTAAAAAAGCTGTCCCTGCGTTTCCTGAATTACAAAAACAACTTTAAAGTTCTTTTCTCATTTTCTATAATCCAAAGTTCGTATTTCTTAAAGCTGAATACCTTATACAATTTCAATCAGAAATTTCATAATTTTTATACTAAGGTTCTGAGACGCTGAGATTCTGAGTTTCTAAGAATAACATTCTAAAGAATAAAACTAAAAACTCTGAATCAAAGAATCCGGCTGATACTAACAACTCCACAGCTTAACATCTTAGGATTTTAACAAAAAAGACTAAATTTCTCAGATGCTAATCTGCTAACAGAAAAGCATAAAACTAAAACAAGTCAGAATCAGAGAATCCGGCTTAGACTAAAAACTTAGTACCTCAGTTCCTCAGTACCTTAGCGTCTTTAAAGAAAAAACAGCTGCCCTGAAATAAATCCAGAACAGCTGCTCCTCAGCAAAATAAAAATACTTATCTATTTTATTTTAAGTAAGTTCATTGATGTCGGCATTTTTTGAATAATTCTTTTTCGGAATATCTTTAAAGAATTCTGCTTCTTCCAGATCGGCTGTCGGGCCGTATGCTATTAAATGAGTGCCTTTTTGATGGTCTTTGGTTTCAATAACATATAAAATCGACATATCATCCGGATCGCTCATTCCTTCATAGCGGTGATGGGCCACAATATAAATTTCATCGGGCTGATAAGCGTATTTTGTTTCAGAATCTTTCAGACAGCCTTTTTCGAATATATAATTCGCCGTATAGCCTTCATCCTGGTATTTTTTTATATAATCGGTTTCGTGTTTTTGTTCTTTCTTCATAACAAATGGCATTGAAGATTCCCGCTTGGAATCTTAGTTGAATTCAAAGTTCTTCATTAAAAACAATGAAAATTAACTCTATAGATTTTAATATTAGCTCATTCAGAAATCCGGAAGAATTGAAAATTTATTTTTTATTAATTTTAAAATTCATTTCCAATATGATTCGGAAAGTACTATATTTAGTACATAAAACGGATTGTTTTAACCCCGATAAAACAAATTTTAATGAGCGGCACTAACTATGATTTCCTTGCCAAAGGCGGCGAAATGGGCGTACTGACACGCAGTAAAGACTGGAGCAAAACTTCTGTCGGCGCTGTCGAAACGTGGCCGCAGAGCCTTCGTACTACTTTAGGAATTCTGCTGAACTCAAAATTCCCCATGTTTTTATTCTGGGGTCCGGAACACATCTGTTTTTATAACGATGCCTATCGTCCAAGTCTTGGGAACGACGGGAAACACCCGGATATATTAGGAAAAAAGGGCGCTGACTGCTGGCCCGAAATCTGGAATTTTATCAGTCCGCTCATCGATAATGTATTGCTGGAAGGTGAAGCGACCTGGCATGAAGACCATCTTCTGCCTATTTACCGTAATGGTAAAATAGAAGAAGTGTACTGGACTTTCAGCTACAGCCCGGTCATTAATGATGAAGGTAAACCCGGCGGTGTTCTGGTAATCTGTAACGAAACTACCGATAAAGTGACTATCCGGAAAAACCTGGAAGAAAGCAATAAACGTTTCCGGGAAACTATTATGCAGGCTCCCAATGCCATGTGTATTTTCAGGGGAAAGGATTTTGTGGTTGAAATTGTTAATACCCCCATGCTCGAAATCTGGGAAAGAAAAGAACATGAAGTACTCCATAAACCAGTTTTTGAATCATTACCCGAAGCGGCCGGCCGTGGTTTAGAAGATATTCTAATGCAGGTTTATCTTACCGGGGAAAGATTTACCGCAAACGAGCTGCCTGTAAAACTGACGCGAAACGGAAAAGTAGTAGATACGTTTATCAACGTGGTATACGAACCGCGAAAAGAGCCGGACGGCACCATTTCGGGCATTATAGCCAGTGCAAACGATGTTACAATGCAGGTAACAGCCCGCAATGCTATTGAAGAAAGTGAAAAACGTTTTAAAAATATAGTGAAACAGGTACCACTGGGTATTGCCATTCTTAAAGGAGAAAACCTCGTCGTCGAAATGGTTAACGAAACCTATCTGCAGATCATAGATAAAACCGAAGAACAGACACTCCATAAGTCTGTTTTTGAATCGGTGCCCGAGGCCGAAGAAACCGTTCATCCACTGCTTTCTCAGGTTTACGAAAACGGAATTCCTTATTTTACAAATGAATTACGGGTTACTTTAAACCGCTACGGCAAAGAGGAAGACTGTTATTTTAACCTTGTTTTTCATCCGCTGAGGGAAGAAAATAATACGGTAACCGGCGTTATTGTGGTAGGTTATGAAGTTACCGAAGCAGTTAAGGCAAGGTACTTTCTCAGCGAAAGTGAAAAAGCGTTTAGAAATCTGGTTATGCAGTCGCCTATTGCCATGACCATTTTTAAAGGAAAAGACCATATTATCGAACTGGCCAATACCGCCATGCAGCATGATATCTGGCAGAAGCAGCCGCATGAAACTATTGGCAGACCTGCCCTTGAAGTATTTCCCGAACTACTTGATCAAAAATATCCTGAATTACTAAATGAAGTATTGTACAATGGAAAAACGATCCGGGAAAACGAATCTGTGGCCTATATTGATATTCAGGGAAAACTGGAAAAGTTTTATCTGGATTACCAGTATACACCTTTGTTTGAAAAAAACGGCGAAATATCCGGGATTATGATTACAGTAAACAATGTAACGGATAAAGTGGAAGCCCGCAAAAAAGTGGAAGATGCCGAAGAAAGAGCCCGTTTAGCTTCTGAAATTGCCGAAATTGTGACCTGGGACCTGAATGTACAAACGCAGGAACTGATTTATTCGGATAACCTTCCGGAATTGTTCGGCCTTAAAAAGAATATTAAAATAACCCGTCCGCAGGTTCTGGAACGTATTTACATTGAAGACTGGCCAGTCCTCGAAAAGGCCTACGAAAAGGCTTTACAGAACAATATTTACAAATACGAGGCACGTGTCCTGAAACCGGATAATACAACGGCCTGGATCCGTGTGCACGGAAAAATATTTTTCGACGAATTAAAAAATCCCGTTAAAATGCTGGGAACGGTAATGGATGTTACCGAGGAAAAGAACCGACAGGAAATCCTCATGAAAAGTGAGGAAAAATTCAGGGTCCTTGCCGATTCTATGCCGCAGTTTGTCTGGACAAGTGATGTAAAAGGAAATCTTAATTATTTTAATCAGTCTCTTTTTGATTATACCGGTTTAAGCAAAGCCGAAGTTGGCAAAAACGGCTGGCTTCAGGTGGTTCATCCTGACGATCGCGAGGAAAATGTGAACCGCTGGATGGAGTCTGTAAAAACCGGATCTGAGTTTTTATTCGAACATCGCTTTAAACGCCACGACGGTAAATACAGATGGCAGTTCAGCCGGGCACTGCCGCAAAAAGATTCTGAAGGAAAAATCCAGATGTGGGTAGGAACCAGCACGGATATTCAGGATCAAAAGGATTTTACAAGTCAGCTCGAAAAACAGGTTCACGATCGTACCGAAGAACTGGAACTCAAAAACCGTGACCTCATCAATATGAATATTGAACTGCAGTCATTTGCCTATATTTCAAGTCATGATTTACAGGAACCGCTTCGAAAAATCCAGACTTTTGCCAGCCGTCTGGCCGAGCTGGACGAACAGAATATTTCGGCAAAAGCCAAAACCTATCTGGAACGAATTGAGTTTTCAGCCAAAAGAATGCAGGCTCTGATACAAGACTTACTGACTTATTCAAGAACCAATTCTGCCGAAAGAATTTTTGTAAAAACAAACCTCGACGAGATTGTCGAAGAAGTAATCATGGATTTTTCGGAACGTATTGAAGAAAAAAATGCGGAAATCGACCTTCATCCGCTGGGTCAGGGAACTGTGATGCCTTTTCAGTTCCGCCAGCTGCTGCACAATCTCATAGGCAATGCCCTGAAATTTTCCCATAAGGATGTACCGCCTAAAATACAGATAAAAGCCAGAAGGGTTGCCGGACGCAAACTGAACTTTAAAGTAGATTATCCGGACAAAATTTATTTCTGCCTTAGAATTTCTGATAACGGTATCGGATTTGACGACGAATACAAAGAACGTATTTTCGAAGTGTTTCAGCGATTAAATACCGAAAGTGAGTACATTGGTACCGGAATTGGCTTAGCAATCGTTAAAAAGATCGTAGAGAACCATAAAGGGGTAATTAAAGCCCACAGCGAAAAAGGTCTGGGAGCTGCTTTTAAAATTTATCTGCCTGAACTATAAAAAAACACCAGCCTTATGATCGATAAGGCTGGTGTTTTTCTGTATACCGTACTGTTAATTAAACTTTGTATACAAATGTTTTACTGTCCGGAACAAACTCTTCCCAGTTGATACTGAGGGAATGTTCTATAGATTTTATAATGTCTTTCATTAAAACCGGTTTGGTAATAAAGTAATTGGCTCCCAAATGAAGGCATTTGGCGATAATCCCGGGTTCATTAGAGGTCGAAAATATAATTACCGGAATAGCACTGTTCTCTTCAGAACCTTTTAATTCATTTAAAACATCAAAACCATTTTTGCCTGGCATATTTAAATCCAGAAAAACGATATTGGGTTTTGGCGGGTCCCCGTAAATAGCATTTAACAACTTTTGCCCGCCCGAATAGGTCTTCAGGGTAATATCCTGCGATAATGATTCTACTGCATCTGTAAAGATATTCAAATCGTCTTCATCATCATCTGTGTAAAAAATTGTTAAATCTGTCATGGTATTTCACAAAATGTTATTTCTCAAAGATAGACTAAATAAAATGAAAAACCTTTATT
Organism: Flavobacterium sp. FG19; assembly: GCF_057809475.1. Lineage (NCBI taxonomy): Bacteria > Pseudomonadati > Bacteroidota > Flavobacteriia > Flavobacteriales > Flavobacteriaceae > Flavobacterium > Flavobacterium sp. FG19. The sequence continues at coordinate 100,252 of NZ_JBMDKA010000012.1, forward strand.
TGTTTAAAATTTCTGACAAATTTTAAGAAATTGGAATCTGATAATTTAAAAACAGAATTCTATAAGCGCAAAAAAATCAAAAATCCCAACTTTGTTATTCAACATTTTAAACCAATATAAATCAAGCATTTATAACTTATAATTTTTAAAATTCAGAAATCATGGGAGATCATAAAGACCTTATAGAAGAATTGGCTGTTAACAAAATAAAAGACCTGGCAGAAAACATCAAAACCTGTATGTTCTGCACTTACAACAGCGACAGGCTGCAGTCAAGACCAATGTCTGTCCAGAAAGTAGACGATCTGGGCCGAATCTGGTTCTTATCTGACCGCAACAGCAGCCAGAATGCCGAAATTACTTTAAATCCGCAAGTAGAGCTTTTCTTTTCTGAACCGCACGATAAGTTCCTGACCCTGCACGGTACAGCGACCATCTCTTACGACAGGGAAACCATTAAAGAACTTTACGACCCTATTGTAAAAGTATGGATGCCCGGCGGAGAAGACGATCCTAACTTAAGCGTAATCACATTTACCCCCGAAGATGGTTATTACTGGAACAACAAACACGGTAAAATGGTTGCTATAGCCAAAATGACGGCTGCTTTTGTAACGGGTAAAGTAATGGATGACGGAATTGAAGGAAACCTGCGATTGTAGTTTTTCTGAACTGAATAAACGCCGCTAAATACATTTTTTATCATTTCAACCGAAAGGAGAAATTACAAGCCATGCACAGTTTATATAAAATACAGTGCGTAAAAACGGTATGTGATTTCTCCTTTCGACTGAAATGACAAAGCCAAAATCAATATCATCAGCAGTTAAAAACAAGGAACAATAGTGTTGTTTTTCCATCCTTTTTCGTGGATGAAATCAAGGGCAGTATTTTGATGTTTCTCATTTTAGAAATGAGAAATACGAAGGACAAAATTGTTTTTTGTAACGTATTTTACTAAAATCTCAGCGGTATCTGCGGTTAAAACACTGATTCCTCAAAATACTTTGTTTTTTCTTTCATTTTAGAACTAATAAAAAAACATAAAAACCTGTTTTAAAATAAATTACACAATATAAACAGCATAAATACTTTAAATATAATACAGAGAAAAACATACCCAATCTTTTTTTATGATTTTCAAAGCTTTTAAATTATCCTGACTGGTATTTTTTTTGGCTCATTTTTATCTAAAACAAAAAGATTTAAAACATTTTAAAAAGAAGATTTTTAAAATCTGACTGTCTAAAAAGCATATAAAAGTTTTAATTAATATAAATACACATAAACAACTGGTAATAAACAAACACAATACCCAAACATGTCATCCTGTCAGTATATAAAAATCGTGTTTTATTTCCATTTTCACCCTATTATCTCTCCTCTGAAATTCGATTTTTTCAGATGTAAAGCTGCTGGCAGCCGGGACAGAAAAAACTGCGTCGGTTTTTATTTCCTGTCGGTTTTTTGATAAAGGGTAAATGACATCTTCCGCATTCTTTTTGGGAGTAAGCGAGCCAGTGTTTTTTGAGTTCGGATTTTTTCTTCCAGTACAAAAACTCAAAGCTGAAAATCGAACATTCGGTTATGAGTTCATCGATTTTTTCGGGCGGAATTTTTCCTAACAAAGATTCAGGATGAATAAAGCAGCGGTATAAAACTTCATTTTTAATAATATTCCCTACTCCCGAAAATATATTCTGGTCTAAAACAGCATCACAGACCATTTCCTGAGGAATTTTATCCAGACTGATTTTGGCTTTCTTAGAATTCCAGTTTTCGTTTAAAACATCAACACTCCAGTCGTAATACTGATTTACATCGTCTTCGAGAATCTTTACCGAGCAGGTATAAAAGTTAATTTCTCCGTCTGAAAAACCTAAATGCAACCTTGGTGCGCTGTCTTTTTTATCATTAATCCGGTAAGTTCCAAACATCAACAAATGAATTTTAACCGTAAAACCATTCAAACAAATCAGCAGATGTTTCCCCCATGTCTTAAATAACATTATTTTTTCACCGTTTAAGCGATCGAAATCAATTTTTGAACTTCCTGATGCTTCGGTGATTTTTCTGCCCGTAAAACGCAGTAAATCTTCTTTTAGAATTAATATGGACGGACCTTCGGGCATAACTGCTGTTTTTTTTAAATTATTTCTGATGTAAAATTACACCGGCCGGTATGGGAGACAGTTATACTATTATGCCTTTAAATTATATTCTAAACAGCTGTCAATTATACAATTGCAGCTGAAAATCGTATAAGACAGAATCCTGTATTTGACACTAGCTTTGTAGTTATAAATCACTAAAAATCAACATCATGGATACTACAGATAAAAAAAACAGAACATTTCCAAGAGATCCGCACAACCCGGATACCTCAGACCGAAATAAAGTCATGAACGAGGAATTGTATGATTTAAACACCAGAGAAACACAGGCCAGTCATGCCGAAGATGCCGAAAGGGGTTATACGGTTCGAAACGGCTACAACCCTAACAAACCCAATCCGGCTCAGGAAGCTGGTTTTTACGATGACGATCTGGACGATTTAAGCGATGATTTTCACAAAGACCGTGATCTGGAAGACGATGACGATATTTACATTGTAGAACTCGAAAATGAAGAGGAAATCGACAAAGATTTAGATAACGACGAATTTGACAATCCGTTGGATACTTTTGAAAACGATTTTACCGAAACCGAAGAAGATCTCGAAGATATAGATGACGAAGAGGATTTCGAAGAAGAAGACAACGACTATATCGAAGATGATGTTCAGGAAGACGACGATTATACTGAAGAAGATAAAAGAAAGTAAAAATTACTAAAATTTATCAGGAAACCGCCCGGATTATTTAATGTAGGCGGTTTTTTATTGATACCTAACAGGTGTAAAGCGTAAATATTTTCATTGTTATATTTGTTCCATAAAAACAAACACTTTTTTTTCTAAACTAAAAATACAATGGCCGTAAAAGGAATTCGAATTACCGGAAAACCAGATGAAACTGTATTATCTGTTACGCTAAAAGACCTATTGCAATTTATTGATGATGCAGCTTCTTATCAATGGAAATTGTTATGGATAGATGGAATTGGAAATTACGAAGATTCCCTTTTGGCATTTGAGGACAGGATTAATAAATCTGCTGAAGGTGTAGAGTTTGACTATACTGAATTACTTAAATTATCAGACTCTATGACTCAAATTATAGAATTGACTTTAATAGCAGACCCAAAAACCGAAAACCTGATCAGGTACGGAAACGACATTGACATGTATAGAAATTGTAAATGCGTAATTGAACTAATTGATTCTTCCTACTGGGAAATTATCAGTTCTGATGATAAAGTTTTGGAAAACATTAAACGAAAAATTGGCGGCGGTGGAATTCTTTTTAATGAAATTATATAACACCTATGAAAGCCATAAAAACCAACGAAAATATAACCATTGAATTTACTCCTGAAGAATATCTTGTATTTTTTGACTGGCTGGGAAAATTTAACAACAATACCGATTCTAAATTTGAAGATGAAGCTGAACAAAAGATTTTATGGGATATTGAAGCTTCTTTGGAACCCCTGATTAATGAGGCATTTGAAAACCAATACAATGAAATTATACGAAACGCCAGAAAAAAAATCAATAACCGATACCGCTAGTTATTTGAAAAGCCTGCAAGCCCCGGAGGGGCAAAATATTTACAGAAAGCAATTAACACAGAAATAAAGAGCTCCGGAGGAGCGAAATTTAATAGCATCATGAAAAATATATGCCGCTCCGCCGGAGCTTTTGTATTGGTCACAAATATGATTTCTATAAATATTCAGCTTCTCTGAAGCTAACCTTAAAAACGGTTCACTACGCCAAAGCTTTTCTGTCAGTAACAAAATATGATTTATTTAAATATACCATTTCTCAGAAGCTGATTAAAAAAAACTGTCTGAAAAGTATTGGACAGCCTTGTTTTTCTCTAATCCCCTATTTTCTCCAAAGCCGGAATGTCATCCATTCTTTGTAAACGTTCTACTAATCCGTTTCGTGCTTCGGTTAATTCTATTTCGGCTTTGCCTAATTCTTTGTACCACTCCTCTTTTCCGGTTTTTGAGCTTTCAATTTTTCGCATAATCTCATAAATCTCGCCTTCGGCTTCCATTACTTTTAAGCGTTTGTAATACGTGAGGCTTTCCGTCATATGCGCCAGGGCAATCATTGCGGTTAAAAACGGATGATTGTTGGTTACATTTACATCACGGACTTTTCCATGTTCGAGCTCTACTTTTAAAGCAAAGGCAAATTCTTCCATATTAAAATCGGCATGTTTGCTTTTGGGATTCAGATAAGCTTTTATGGCTTCGACATTGTCCATAGTGGAAAGATCAACATCCGTTTTTTTACTGTTGAGTAAATCTTTGTATACCACATTGGCAATAGCTCTGGCTTCGGCAATGGTTGGATCGTTTTGGGGATTTTCGAAATCACGTTTCGACCAGTCCCAGTTTTTGGGATGTACCGGTTTAATGTATTTTTCACAAAAATCGGTTACATCATTCTTCAGGCTTACCATTTCGTCTTGTCTTTTGATGTAAACGTCCTGATAGGCACCACTTTTAGTTTCCATAATATTCAGAATTGTATTTTTAAAAAGATAAACGACACATATATCATGATAGATGTGCCGTTCTAATTTTGCTGTTTATTTCACCGATATTCCTGTGCTAAACACTTCTTCTTCCGCTGATCAGCGAAATCACAAATAATACTAAGAATATAAAAAATAAAATTTTTGCTATACTAGCGGCTCCGGCAGCAATTCCGCCAAAACCAAATATTCCCGCAATAATTGCCAGAATAATAAATATGACTGTCCAACGTAACATAATAATTGAGTTTTAGTTAATAACGATTTGTTTGTTACTCTTTTTTATGCTTTTTAAAAGAGAAGCACGAACTCTGTTTTTTTTTACACTAAACTAACCTGATAGTTTTCGATTAGTTCCGAAAAAGCGTTTTCGGTAGGCGAAAAATACTTTTTTGTACTCCGGTTCTTTTTTACTTTATCAAAATAGACCTGAATGGATCCGTTTTCATAAGTAGTGACCAGCAGCGGATGAACGTAATAGTTTTTGCAGACGTTTCTGGTATTTCCCAGAGCATCGGCTGTGGCATCATAAGCCAAAACGATGTTCTTTTTGATTTCCTTTTCGTCTGTTGTAACGCCAAGTTCCATGAGGTTTTCAAAAAAGATAACCGAAGCTGCCCAGGTTCTGAAGTCTTTGGCGCTGAAATATTCACCCGAGACCGCATGCAGGTATTCGTTGACCATATGGCTGTCGAGTACCTTTTTTTCGCCGTTTTTATCGTAATACTTAAAAACTTCCCAGCCCGGAATTTCTTCACAGCGGCTTACCAGTTTTATAAGTTGTTTGTTTCTTGTTGTAATCGTATGTTGTTTCCCTTTTTTTCCGATAAACTCAAAACGAAGGGAATTTTTATTGATGTTGATATGTCTTTTGCGCAAAGTCGAAAGTCCGTATGACTTGTTGTCTTTGGCATATTTCTCATTTCCAATCCGGATGTGGGTTTCTTCCATTAAACGGATTACCAGGGCAATGACCTTGTTTTTAGACCACTCTTTCTGTTCTAAATCTTTATCTACCTGTTTGCGTATCGCGGGAAGTTTTTGCCCGAATTCTGCAATTTTATAAAACTTGGTCTGATTGCGAATCTGGTTCCATTTAGGATGATAGCGGTATTGCTTTCTGTTTTTAACATCCAGACCTACCGCCTGCAGATGCCCGTTTGACAAATCGGAGATTTTAACATCGACCCAGGCCGGAGGCAGCACGAGACTGCTGAAACGTTTTAATTCGCTTTTCTGTTTAATACAACGGCCGTTTTTTTTATAGATAAATCCGTCTTCTCCTTCACATCTTTCAATCGGCAGATTTTGATGGTTTACATAAACAAGCTCCAGTTTTTCCAGTACCTTATGAGGCGACTGGATCAATTGTGTCATTAGTTTATGAGTTCTGGCGGTATTCATGGTCGCGATATACTATTTTAACTGCAGTTTGCACAGATCCAAAAAGATTATTCTCAAACATTCATTCATCAACTCAAATCTGATGAACCTGTGCAGACTGCGGTATTTTTAATTGTTTCTTAATGAATGAATCAAACTACTTTTGTTCATGTACGAACGGCCTTTGATTCCTACTCTGCTGGCTTGTTTAAGCAATTCTTCCTTCGTCCATTCTTCATAAGGTTTTGCTTTTCCGCCTTTCACTCCTGCATCGGGCGTATTGGCAATACGTGCCGATTTCTCTTTACTGTAGCCTTTTTTTACTAAGGCCTCATACTGTTCTTCGTTTTTAATTCGTGGATTTGGCATGACTTTAAAATTTAAATTTTACATTCCGAAATCTTGTATACCAAAATTCCTCAAAAAGAAAGATTTTTCTGTTATAGAATTTTGGTTATAACTTTCATAATTAAGATTGGTGTTAGTAATTACGAGTTGGGAGTTGTGAGTTTTGGAACTTGAAACCTGGAATTTGGGATTTGAAATTTGGAGTTTGGAGTTTGGAGTTTCTTATAAACCAAAAATCCCATTCGCGTACGAATGGGATTTTACAGGCATAATCATCTGATTACTTCATTTTTTTGTCTTTACAATATCTATTTTTTCCTTCGTTATCCGATGAATGCAGAAAACATCAAAACCACTTTTGTCTGCATTTACGGTAAGTCGTGAAATATCTTCTTTTTTAATTTTCTTTCCTTTAATAAGTATATCACTGCCAAAATACCCTTCTAACTCCAGTACTAAATTTATCTTATCGATTTTATACTCTATTTTGGTAATTGTGAAATCGGCTTTATTTCTGACCGATGCGGGATTGACTATTTTAATCCATTTTTGATCGAATCCGAGAGAGAATCCTAACTGATTAAGGTCTATTCTTCCCTTTCCTGCTGCGTTTTCTTTATCAATAAATTCATCAAAAGTAACCGGAAACGAGGCAAATTTCTCTCTCAAACCAACATTGAACCTTAAAAAAACTCCCGATTTTAAAAAATTATATTCCCGTACAGAAGTGGGTACAATATTAAAACTATAAAATGATGCCCGATTACCTATAGAAGTTTGTACATTCTTTACGTAAAGCGTTTCGCTGACTACTTTTAGTTCTTTTCTGAAATAATCAAGTTCAGGACTAAAAAACGATTCATCAGGATCGTTCAAAAACAAACTTGTAAATCCGGGATGATACACTATTTGCGCAGAAACGGTAAAATTTAAAAGAAGAACAAAGGAAACAAGAAGTTTTTTCATTTTTGCTTTATCTCTATTTCTATTACATTTTTAACAAAAAAACCTTTTATATTGCTCGTTAAGATATCCTGAATTGCTTTTTCAGATTTATAAACAGTCTTAACATCTTTAGTTTCAAATTCAACTCTTTTAACAGCATTTGCAAATTCATAAATGTCTTTTCCTGACCACACTCCTATTCCAAAGCCAATATTGGCAGCAGAATCCTTCTTTATATTAAAAATTACAGAATCTTTAATCGCAGCACGCTCAAGCCTGTAATTTTTATGACTGGGTTTTAAAATAATTTTCACCACAGCCTCTGAATCAGTTTTATTAACAAAGTTTAGTTCTTGTCCCGGATCACAGCTGGTCAAAGTAAAAATTAAAAATGCCAATGGCAGCAGCTTTAAAAGACTTTTCATGTTATTTATAATATTCATAAAATTGATTTCTAAATATTTCATTGGGATCATATTTCTTTTTCAATTCAAAAAAAGAATCAGTCTGCGGATATACTTTTCGCATTTTTTCCCTGTCGATATGCAGTCGATACGGCAGATAAAATGTTCCTTTGTTTTTAATCGCCGCATCAGCCAATTTATTCGTCAGAAGCTTCATTTCGCTTTCTTCTTTTTCTGTTTTCTTCTGATTAAAAAGAAACACAAAACCAAATACATTCTCCCTGGCATAGTTCATATAGGTATCCTCATCTTTATTTACGGCGCGGATCGTAATGTTTAGCAGGTCCAGCTTTGACTCTAGTAAAATAATTTTTATATCCTTTAGATACTGATTAAAATACTTTTCCGGTATGAAATATTCCTGCAGCAGATCGGTCGAATTTGGGTCTTTATTTTCAATTAAAGAAACATGGTCGTTCAACAATTCATTTCGTGAAAAAATATCATGTCTGGTTACTTTGTTCATGCCGTATTCTAAATCCCAGCGAAGTCTCTTTCCATATTCACTTCTTACTGAACTTCTAAAAACCAGACGCTTTATTTCTTCATTCTTTTCATTCTGCTTTTTTATTGGCAGCGGTTTTTCGTCAACTTCTTCAAAAAAGTTGATCGTGGCTTCTTCCAAAAATTCCTGATTAGCAATTTTCAACCTGCCAAAAACCAGATTTACCTTAGGATTATCAGATATTAATTTTTTATAATAAGGAACATAATTTTCCGGACTTAAACGAAAGTATTTATATTGTAAAGCTTTGTTATCTGTAACTTTGAGCTTTACATCCAAAATAATCCCAAAAAGGCCGTAACCTCCCAATACAATTTTGAATAATTCGGGATTTTCAGTCCGGCTGCAATTTACAATTTCACCTTTGTAATTCATTAGTGTAAAAGAAATAACTGAGGATGAAACCGGAGGGGAATTTTTCTGCCAGCCATGACCGTTGACACTGATTGAACCACCTACCGAAAAAGAACTAAAAGCCTGCATGACGCTAATTGATTTTCCATGCTCATCCAAATATTCCAGAGCATCCTCCCAGAGTGCACCGGAACCAATAGTTAAAGTATTATTTACTGTGTCCAGTTCCATATGATTGTAGGGAAGCATGTTTAATACAATTCCATTAGGATAAATCGTATGTCCGCCCATACTATGCTGTGCACCCGCAATAGAGATTTTTAGTCCTTTTTCCTGCGCCCGTTTTAGAATAACCTGAAGCTGTTTTTCTATTTCTGTTTTTTCTTTTGGGACCTTAATAATAGTATCAACTTTAGTCAGATTCGATTCACTGGCATCATTTGAATAGCCTTTAGGAGTCTCTTGTTTTTGATCTGTTTCGTTAATTTTGATTTTTAAAACATGAATTACTGGTATAGCGGCCATCACTATAATTATAAAAATTACCAGAAACACTATTTGCTTTTTTTTCATACCAGTAAGATTATTTACTTTATTATAAACTGTAATATTCTTTAAACTTAATAGTCGTAAGTACTTTTGTAAACTCTTCCCCGGTTTTCTCTTTTAAATTTCTGCCATAAAATGACATTCCGGTTTTGTTTTCAGAATCTTCCTTAGGACTTAAATTATCTATATAACCATTTCCTGTCAATTTTGAGAAACTGGTATTTCAAAACTATTAAAAATACCAGCTGTTTCATATTTATTTAAATTATCAGCTCCAGCTCATATTAATATGTACCATATTCCCCGTAATCCTGACCCTTCCGCCGTAAGCGCCATTTTCTCCATGAATTTCATAGGTAAGGGTTCCGTTTTTTACTGTTATTTTACTGTTCTGAAATCCTTTGCTCTTTGCGATCCATTTTCTTATTTCGGTTTCAGAGCTGGTAAATTCAATAATAAACTGTCTTGTAAACATACTGCCCCGTTTTTCCATATGGATAACATGGGCATCGTCCGGTAATTTGTCCAATGCTCCCCAATACAGGGCTGCTGCAATGGCTTCGTCTTTCTGCCAGGGCATAACAAACGAAGAAAAGAAATTGATGTAAAGACAAAATACTCCTAAAAACAATATCCCAAAAACGATCTTAATTTTTCTCATTACGCAATTAATCGCATTTTACTTTTTTCAAATCCTGTAATTTTTCATCGTATTTATAACAAACCTGTTTTATAAGAACCATTTTATTATTGACTACTTTATATTCGGCCTTTATAATACTGGTACCGGCGCAGCACTGATTATGCTCGTGAATTCTTTTGGTTTTACTGTCAAAATCTAAAGAAGTACCACTGAAACTGCTTTCAAAATACTTTCCTGTTTTGGGATTGTACAAAAAATATAAACTGGTCGTATTGGGTCCTGCAGCACTGGCTTCAAAAACAGAAAAATCAGGTATTCCGTCAAAATTATAATCGTCGATACTAATATTGTTAACACTCATAAGCTGACAATCAATATCTAATTTCTGAAGCAACTTATCAGTTCTCTTTTCCATGATTTTTACTCCCGATACTCTGGCATAAAAACTTCCTTTATCCTTTGATATAATAAGTTTAAAGTATTTGTCTTTAAAAGAAACGGGCTGCAGAATTTCTCTTTCCTTCCACTCTAATTTTTCTCCGTACCCAATTTCAAATGTTTTAGACAAAGTAACTGTAAGTTCTTTACCTGAATTCAGGTCTTTCCATGTTCCTTTTAACTGACTGTTTTTAGCATTATAATCAGGGAATGTAAGTACAGCACTAGCTTTATCGTTTTTATCTTTCTCGGTAAAAACCATGGTGCCATTGGTAAGTTTAGCACTTAAAACAATGGGAGTATCAAAATTAGTATACGCATAAACTGCCGAACCAACGCCATCAGAATAAACGTCGCTTACCAGTTCTATCGGATATTTATCGATAAATCCGGTATAACTGATTTGAGCTGATGCAAAAGCATACATCAGAAAGAACAATCCCGTAATTTTTTGTTTCATACCGTTATCTTAAGTTTAAAAATCTACTGCGGTGTTTAAATCATCTAAGATAAGCTGTACCAAATGAAAGAAACAAAATTCCGCTCAAAAAAATCAGAAAATAGACAAACTTCCTGATATCTTCAAAACTTCTTCCTTCCTTTAAAATTAGTCCGGAGAAGCTTTTAGAAACTGCCATTAAAACAGAAGTAATAAAAACTAACCCCAGCGCAATGTTTATTCCAATTCCGAAATGAAAATTTTGAGCATCAGGGTTCATAAAAACCGGAACAAAAGCGGATAAGATTAAGATGTTCCAAATTATAAAAAACAAAACAACCACTGACTTTTTTATTGGAAATCCTCCCTGCTCCTGCCTTCTTATGATTTCAATATCTTTCTCAGTAAGAGTATTGTTTATATTGTTGAGAAAACCGGTTTTTTCAATTTCCTGTAAAACTGTTTTGGGATCTTTAAAGGTCCAGAATATTACTTCGGATTTATAGTTTTCTATTCTGTGTCTTACTTTAATACCATTCCCTATTAAAGGGAGCGAATAATAGGGTTTTAATTCAATAATATCCTCAGTCCGAAAAACCAAATTCCCCACTACGGAAGCATTGATCTTTAAAACATCTTTATCAACATACAAATCTGCAAAAGGATAACTCGCATTGGCGTTTCCAATTCTGGCTCCTCCGGTGAGGGTGAATTTTTCGGTCATGATATTTCGCTTTTTTAAGCTAATATAAAAACTATTTCTAATCCAGAATGAAAATTATAATGTCCAAATCATATAACAATCGTTTAGAATCCTGTAAGACATTCTTACAACTCCCTCATTAACTTTACATTATAACATTTAACCCATATAATCATGAAAAAGATACTATTAGCCGGTAAAGCCATTTTAGGAGCAGGACTTATTATTATATTCCTGAATTCATGTAAAAATGAAACCAAACAGGAAGACCCGAAAGAAGTTGCAGAAGATGCCAATGAGGCTAAATTTGATTCTATTGATAATAAAGAAGATGATTCAGAATTTTTGGTAGATCAGGCCGAAATTAATCTGGCCGAAATTGAAATCGGGAAACTGGCACAGCAGAAAGGAACCAATGCCGAAGTGAAAAAATTTGGAAAAATGCTCGTTGATGAACATACCAAATCGGCATCTGAAGTGAGTGCCCTGGCTAAATCTAAAAACTATACGCTTCCCACTTCACTCACCGAAGAAGGACAGGAAGAGTTTAAAAAATTAAACGAGAAATCGGGTCACGATTTTGATAAGAAATTTGCTGATATGATGATTGAAGGACATGAGAAAGCTATTAAAAAGCTTCAGGAAGCAGCAAAAGATGCCTCTGATGAAGATGTAAAACTCTGGGCAGCCAACAATATCGCAGGTTTAACAGCACATCTGGAACATGCTAAACTGCTGAAACAAAATCTTGACAAAAAATAAAATAAATTTAATTGGTTATTATTTATTTTTAGGAAACCCCTTAAGAGTTGAATTGCTTAAGGGGTTTTGTTTTTTTTTAGGGACAAAGGTACAAAGTAGCAAAGGCACAAAGGTGTAGAGGCTGTTGAACTTTGTACCTCTGTACCTCTGTACCTTTGTTACTCTAAGCCTGTCTACTGTAATGAAGCCATATCAATTACAAAACGGTATTTGATATCCCCTTTTAATAATCTTTCGTAAGCGTCGTTTACATCGTTTACTCCAATTAATTCAATATCGGCTGTGATGTTGTGTTCTGCACAAAAATCAAGCATTTCCTGAGTTTCGGCAATTCCGCCAATAGCAGAACCCGCAAAACTTCTTCTGCCTAAAATCAGACTGAATGAGGTTACCGGCAGCGGATCCATTGGAGCCCCTACCAAAGCTAAAGTTCCGTCTACTTTTAAAAGGCTTAAATAGGAATCAATATTATGTTCTGCTGATACGCAGTCTAATATAAAATTCAGGCTTTTGGCATGTTTTGCCATTTGTTCTGAGTCTGTAGATAAAACCACCTCATCGGCTCCCAAACGTTTTGCATCTTCGGTTTTAGATAAATTGGTCGTAAAAACCACTACATGAGCTCCCATAGCTTTTGCTAATTTGATTCCCATATGGCCCAGACCTCCAATACCAACGATACCTACTTTTTGGCCAGGTCCTACTTTCCAGTGTCTTAACGGAGAGTACGTTGTAATTCCGGCACACAATAAAGGCGCTACTCCTGCAAGATCTAATTTATCTGAGATATGAAGTACAAAACTTTCATCTACGACAATACTCTGAGAATATCCTCCAAAAGTCTGTCCGCCTAAATGTTTATCCGGAGAGTTGAAGGTTAAAATATTTCCTTCGTCACAGTATTGCTCCAAACCTTCTTTGCACTGCTCGCATTCTCTGCAGGAATCTACCATACAGCCTACTCCTGCCAGTTCACCTACTTTAAAATTTTTAACGTGCTCTCCTACTTTTATTACTCTTCCCACGATTTCATGTCCGGGAACAATCGGGTAAATCGTACCATGCCATTCGTTTCTGGCAGAATGCAGATCAGAGTGACAGATTCCGCAGTATAAAATTTCGATTTCCACATCGTGTGCCTGTACGGCTCTTCTTTTAATATCTAATGTTTTTAATGGTGCTTCGGCCGCTTCTGTACCAAAGGCTTTTATACTCTTTGCTTCCATAATGTTTTTTTAAGTTTTGTTTCAGGTTTCAGATTTCATTAGTTAAACCCGACAGGTTTCTAAACCTGTCGGGTTTTCTAAAGTCCATTTTGTAATTTCATATTTAGTAGTGATCCTGTAAAATTGAGGATTTGGAATTTGGAATTTGGGATTTGGAATTTGGGATTTAAAAAAATTGATTTTAACCATTTATCCCAAAATAGTCCTCATCGCTTACGCTTTCCAGCCAGATTCCGTGGCCTTTGTCTATATCGGTTATAATGGTAATGTATGAAAATTTACTAAACGGGGTGGCACCATACCAATGCTCGATACCCGGTAAAATGGTCACTACTTCATCTTTATGAAGCATTCTGATGGCGCTTCCTCTTTCCTGATAATAGCCAATTCCATCTCTGGCAATCAACATTTGCAGACCTGCATTTATATGCCAGTTACTTCTTGCGCAGGGCTCAAAAGTCACTTCCTTGGTCACCGTGTTTTCAGGATGAATACTACTGGTTTGCTTTTTATAGGAAACGTCACCCGTCATATAGGTATTGGAGACTTTTCCTTCTTCGATAACGGCTGAATAATTTGTCGACATAAATTTACTTATTTTTGAGATTGATTTTACTTAAAACTGTTATACTCTTCATCAGTGACAGGTTCGAGCCAGTCTACAATTCCTTTTTCGGTACGGGTACTGATGGCGATATGGGTAAATTCGGTATCCGGAGAGGCACCATGCCAGTGTCTGACTTCGGGCTGAATGATAACAACATCTCCGGGCTGAAGCATCTGAATGGGTTTTCCGGCTTCCTGATAATATCCGGTTCCTTTGGTTACTATTAAAATTTGTCCGCCCGGATGGGTATGCCAGTAATTACGGGCACCAGCTTCAAAAACAACATTCCCAACAGCGGTATTTAAAACCTCATCATTAGGAACGAGCATCTTAACCCAGGCCTTTCCGGTAAAATAGTCTGAAGGAGCTGAATCTCCTTTAGGAAAAATGGTGTCAATATATTGACTATCCAGAGTTTTCATATTTTTTTATTTAGGAATTATCAGAAACAGAAAACTAAACTGAAAGCCAGAATGCGCTTTATGAAGTATGCATTTAGTCTGTTGAGAACTGATAAAATGATTAATGAATTATTTCAAGGCAAAAGTAGAACAGAAACAGCTGCCGGAAATAACAATAATCAAACAAAAAATTATGAAAATGAAACAATTTTACATTCGGAGTGATTTTGGAACGGTTCCGGTAAGTCTTTTAAAGTAATTATTAAAATAACTTGGATATTCAAAACCTAAAGAGTACCCAATATCCGAAATACTCCAGTCTGTATGCTGCAGTAAGGCTTTTGCTTCGTTTATGATTCTATCTGTAATATGAGCGGTAGTTGGTCTTCCCGTAATCTCTTTTACCGAGCGGTTTAAGTGGTTAACATGTACCGCCAGATTCTGTGCATAATCCTGCGGTGTTTTTAAAGCCAGCGGTTCATTTTTGGTTTCTATTGGAAACTGTCTTTCCAGTAATTCTAAAAATAAAGAGGTTATTCTGGCGGAAGCATTCCTGTGTTTAAAGAAATTTTCTGACGGCTGCATCTTCATTGATTCATGAATAATCAAATTGATATAATTACGCATTAAATCATCTTTAAAAACATAATCCGTCTCCTGCTCTTCAATCATTTTTTTGAACAGAGAATCAATAAATACCTTTTGTTCCGGAGTTAAAGAAAATATCGGTGTACCGCCAATTTTAAACAACGGTGATTCGTGAAGGGTTTCGGAACGGTCTTTTACCCTTAAAAATTCTTCTGTAAACACACAGGCATATCCTTCATATTCAGGAGAAACTATTTCCCAGGAATAAGGAATGACCGGATTTCCAAAAAACAAAATAGTGCCGTCTGTTTCAATACCACGATCGGCATAATGAATATAGCTTTTGCTGGTATTGATACATATTTTGTAAAAATCCCTGCGGTTATAGGTCGGAATTTTGCTTACATCACCATTTACTTCATATACTTTAAAGCCTTTCAGCTTTAAATCAGAAGTATTAAAATCACAAGACTGTGTATCGATTTGATTTTCCATGCTGCAAAGTTATGAAAATCAAACAAAAATTAAGAAAATGTTTTTTGTTTCCCGGTTCAGGTTGAAAATTAAACATGAAAAACGAAAGCCTCTCGGAATTATAGATTTTCATAAGTAAAACCGACCGTTTTTAGAAACCTGTCAGGTTTGGTTTTGGTGAAGCCTATAACGGTAAAATAAAAAAACATCAAAAAACATTGCATTATTATACCAATCGGTATATATTTGCATTGTTATTTTCATTCAACCATGAGTAAAGCACAGAGAACCAAACAGTTTATAATCGAAAAGACGGCTCATATTTTTAATATGAAGGGTTACAGCGGTACGTCTATAAGCGATATCACTGAGGCAACCAGCTTAACAAAAGGAAGTATTTACGGCAATTTTGAAAATAAAGATGAACTGGCCATGGCTGCTTTTAAGTTTAATGTCAAAAAACTTCACGATACTTTTATTAAAGAAATTGAAAAGGAAAACACTTTTAAAGGAAAACTATTGGTTTATCCGCGTCTCTATTCAGAATATTACGATTTAAGACTTACTCAGGGCGGCTGCCCAATTTTGAATACCGCCGTTGAAGCAGATGATACACATCCGGTTCTTAGAAAAAGAGTAGAACGTGTGATTTTATCCTGGAAACAGCAGTTGGTCTTTTTTATTGAAGAGGGAATCAAAAATGGTGAATTTAAAGCTGCTTCTATAGATCCTGAGAAAACAGCACTAACCATGATTGCCCTTATTGAAGGCGCTGTTATGATTGCTAAAATTACAGGAAACTTATCCAGCCTGTCTGACATTATGCTTACGCTGACCAAAATCATCGAAGACCTGGAGTAATTTTTTTTAACAAAAATAATACCGATTGGTATAAAAAAATTCTAACACTAAACAAAAATGGGAACAAAAACAAGATTACAAGTATTGCAGGATCACATCAACGGGGAATTTACTGCTTCACCATCGCCTTTTATGCTCTGGATGAGACCCATAGTGCTTGCTGCTGAAGAAGGTACGGTAACGTTTCAGTATTTAATCAGGGAAGAAATGTCTAATCCCATTAAAAGTTTACACGGAGGTGTAACGGCTGCTATTGCTGATGACTGTATTGGCGCTACTATGTTTTCTCTGAACGAAGAAAGTTTTTATACCACCATAAATCTGGTTGTTGATTATTTTGCCCCGGCACATGTTGGCGATACCATAATAGCCAAAACGTCCATTATAAAAAAGGGAAGACAAATGGTAAACGCACAATGTGAAATCTGGAATGCTAACGAAACAAGACTTATAGCCAGGGCAACTTCCAATCTGTTCAAAACTAATGTGGTTAAAAAGGTTCTTTCTTAACCTTTTTAACCTTTTTTTTAAAATAAAATATACCGATTGGTATAAAAAATATGACTTCACTAAACCGAAAACTGCTGATTTTTACAGTCATTCTGGCTGCCATTATGGAACTTATAGACATTTCTATTGTAAATGTTGCCCTTTCGCATATGAGCGGAAACCTTGGCGCTACGCTCGAAGACACTTCCTGGGTCATTACGGCTTATGCGATTGCCAATGTGATTATCATTCCCATCACCAGCTTTTTAAGTGCTAATCTCGGTCGGCGTAATTACTATATCGGCTCTGTAATTCTGTTTACTTTCTGTTCTTTTATGTGCGGTCATTCTTCCAATATCTGGATGCTGGTATTCTTCAGGTTTTTTCAGGGAATCGGAGGCGGTGCTTTACTGTCTATTTCGCAAGTGGTGGTATTTGAGCTTTTCCCCAAAGACCAGCAGTCAACAGCCGGTGCTTTATTTGGTGCAGGGATTTTCATAGGACCTACTATCGGACCTACACTGGGCGGATATATCACGGAAAATTATGACTGGCCGTGGATTTTTTTAATCAATATCCCTATCGGAATATTAGTTACGATCTCCTGTTATTTTCTTTTACAGGAACCACCCGTAAAACCAGAAAAAGCCAAAGTTGACTGGACCGGCATCGGACTTCTCGCTATAGGTGTCGGGGCTTTACAAACCGTACTGGAAAGAGGCGAAGTCGAAGACTGGTTTGAAACAAGATATATAATAGTATTGACTTTTATTGCTGCTTCTGCCCTTTTACTCTTTATTTACTGGGAATTAACGATAGAAAAACCGGTTGTAAACCTTCGGGTACTTAAAAGTAAATCCCTGAGTATTGCGGCCATACTTACTTTTGTAACAGGATTTGGTATGTTTATTTCCATATACATTAGTCCGGTTGTAGCACAAAGGCTTTTGAGTTTCTCTCCTTATCAGACAGGTTTACTTTTACTTCCCGGAGCTTTATTTGCGCTCTTTGCCTTAAAAATATGCGGAACACTGCTTCAAAAAGGAGTCTCTCCGGTTATTATAATTGCAGCGGGTTTTATACTTTTTATATATTTTAACTGGCGAATGTCCGGAATGACTTTAAACACCAGCGCTTTTGAAATTTCATCATCGCTTATTTTTCGTGCATTAGGAATGGCCCTGCTCACGGTTCCGCTTACGATGCTGGCTGTTTCTTCACTTGACGATAAAGATGTGGGACAAGGCGCAGCGCTTAACAATATGATGCGGCAGTTGGGAGGTTCTTTTGGAGTTTCGATTATCAACACCTATATCTCACACCGGTTTGCGGCACACCGAAAAGAGCTGATTGCGGACATTACACCTTATAATACCCTTGCTATGGACCGTATAAATGCTTATATAAAGTACTTTCAGTACAAAGGTTTTGCTTATAATGAAGCCCGTTTAAAAGCATTAAAACTTATGGAAAACGTAGTTATGAAACAATCTTCTTTATTAAGCTACCGGGATGCTTTCTTTTTCGTTGGATTGTTTTTTGCTGCCACATTACCCCTTCTCTTACTGGTCATGAACAAATCCAAAAAGCCTAAAACAGATATGATCCTTTCTGATCATTAAATTGTTTTTAACTAAAACAAAATTACCACTTAGGTATCTGGTATTTAGCAGGTATTTGTATTTATAAATAAACCCGACAGGTTTTAAAAACCTGTCGGGTTATTATTAGTATCGCAAGCAGGAACTATTTCTTTAAAATCCCTGTTTTTAATCCTTTTGAAGAGGCTGACAGTACGATTTCGGTTTCAGTATCTTCTTTTTGAATAATAATCTGGGCATATCCGTTAAAAAGTTTTCTTTTCCAGGTTTCAGCTGGTGTAATTATCTGGATAATTCCCGGATCTGTATTCATTACATCCCAGTCTTTTATCTTTTGTAAAGGAGTTACGGCTATATGAATCGTATTTTTTCCTTGTTTTAATACGGCCGGATTCAGCATGTATTTTTGAGCATCACCAGTATCTGGCTCAACTTTAATTCCATTGACAAAAACGACAGCTTCTGTTCCTATTTTTTTATAGAAGAAACTAACTTTATCTGCAGCTGACTTTTGCTGTAAATCAAATTCTCCTTTGTAAATATAAGACGGTGCCTGTTTTTTATAATCGCGATCCTTAAACGCTTCAGTCCATTCTGTTTCCTTATAATCCGGCAATTGCTGAGGCAAAACGGCTGTTTCAACTTTCTGCTCTTTAAAATTAACAATTGGAACCAACGCTATTTCATCCAGAAACTGGTCTTTCTCTAACGAAGTAGGATCTCCGTTTCCTACTCCCAAAATCTTCCCTCCTTTTACAGAAAAAGTAATTTCATCATTGGCTGTGGGAACATGAAGTCCGTTTTTATCCATAACTTCAACCGTAACCACCGTTACTTTTGAATTGGAAGGATTTTCTCTGTCGGCTGATAATTGTATTGTTTCTCCTTTTCCGGTTGTTTTTCTGGTTTCGGTCAATACTTTTTTGCCATTTTTATAGCCAATAGCTTCCAAAGTCCCCGGTACATAACCCACTTTCCATTCCAGGTGGCCGTTTTGCTGCATTTTCTTTCTTCCGAGACTCTTTTTATTTAAGAAAAGCTCAACTTCATCACAATTAGAATAAGCCCGGACATCCATTTCTTTACCTTCCATTCCATTCCAGTTCCAATGTGGCAGTAGATGTAAAACAGGTTCTTTTCCCCACCATGATTTTAAATAAAACACATTGTCTTTCGGGAAACCACATACATCCATCATTCCAAAATAAGACGTTACCGAAGGCCAGCCATAAGGCGTTGGTTCACCGCGATAGTCAAAACCGGTCCAGATAAACATTCCGGCCAGATATGGCCTTTCAGCATAAAACTTCCAGCCTTCTTCTATACTGTAAAAACTCGGGCGAGGTTTCTTATCATAAGCGCTTTGGTAATGTTTAGCATCATCTGTAAAATAAATTCCCCTTGTCGCAAAAGTAGAACCTTCCTCTGTTCCCATTCCGGGCTGGCTTTTAAACTGGTTTCTGTGAGCATCGATATCTCCATTTCCGAGATAATTATACCCCATAATTTCTGCTACAGAAGAAATACCACTTTTAAATCCGCTGCTGATTCCGACTGTTACAGGTCTTGTCGGATCAATACTTTTAGCAAAATCCTGCATCACATTCGTCACACGTTCGCCCACAATATTGCCTTCAATATTCCATTCTTCATTTCCAACAGACCAGCAGAAAATACTCGGATGGTTTCGGTCACGCTCCATCATTCGTTTCAAATCATTCAGATGATACTCATTGATTCCCATCAAACGGGTTTCGTCGATAACCAGCATTCCCAATTCATCACAGGCTTTCAGTAATTCAGGTGTCGGCGGATGATGTGAGCAGCGATAGGCATTGGAGCCCATTCCTTTTAGCTTTTTTATTCGGTAATACTGAATTTCATCCGGCAGAGCGGTTCCAATTCCGGCATGATCCTGATGATTATTGGTTCCTTTCAGTTTTAAGGGTTTTCCGTTCAGGAAAAAGCCGTTTTCCGGATCAAACTTAATCGTTCTGATTCCAAAAGTGGTTTCATACTGATCGATTACTTTTCCGTTTTGCTTTATCTGAGTAATCAGACGATACAAATTAGGTGAATCTATATCCCATAAAAGTGGATTTTTTACCTTTAGTTTAGCAGTATATTCAGCCGTTTCATAAAATCCCGGAACCTTTACACTTTCAGAAACAGCAACAGCTTCTCTGCCCGCTGTATCCTGAATAGTCTGTACTAACTCAACTGTACCAGCATACTTCCCTTTATTTTCAAGATTGACTTTCGCCGTAATCTCTGCTTCTTTATCTTTAAGTTCTGAAGTGACATAAGTCCCGTTCCTTTTTACATGAACCGGATTGGTTTTCTGCAGATATACATGTCTGTAGATTCCCGCACCTTCATAAAACCAGCCTTCTTCCATCGAAGCATCGGCACGCACGACTATCGTATTTTCTGCACCATAATTAACATAGGCCGTTACATCATATTCAAATCCGTTATAACCGCTTTGTTCTGTTCCGAGATAATAGCCGTTAAAAAATACTTTTGAGTTTCTAAAAACCCCGTCAAACTTTAAACTGATGATTTTTCCATGATCGGTTTCCGGAATACTGATTTTTTTTCGGTACCAGCCGATACTCTTTTCAGGAAAACCTTTTCCGGCTGCTTTAAATCCGTGGCTGAAACTTCCTTTTTCGCTAAACGGCTCTTCTACCGCCCAGTCATGTGGTAAATCCAGTTTCCGCCAGGCACGGTCATCAAAATCCCGGGCTGCCGGACCGTCTCCGAATCCTGTTTTGGTCAGATACGAAAAATAACCTTCTGCATGTCCGAAATCCTTAGCCGTATCATATAAATGACCAAACGAAAAACGCCAGC
Organism: Flavobacterium sp. FG19; assembly: GCF_057809475.1. Classification (NCBI taxonomy): domain Bacteria; kingdom Pseudomonadati; phylum Bacteroidota; class Flavobacteriia; order Flavobacteriales; family Flavobacteriaceae; genus Flavobacterium; species Flavobacterium sp. FG19. The sequence goes on from NZ_JBMDKA010000012.1 coordinate 121,540, forward strand.
CTTTATCGATTAAAATCAGTTCTCTGTCTGATGTATTCTGGGCAAAAGTCCCGTAAGAAATCAAAAAACTAAAACACAAAAGGGCTCTTTTCAGGGAAATTATTTTCATAAAAATGCGGTTAAGGGAAGGTTAGTTTTGGTTAAACGATAAAATTATACTTTAAAAACGATTTTACTTAATAGTATTTTATCAAAAACATAAACAATAACCTTTGATTTGTAAGCATAAAATGACTATCAAAAATTTAGAATCATTCTATTGGGTTATCCTTCCCAAAATAAATCTGATTTGATGTAATTTTATATAAAAATTTAAAAAACAGAGATTATTATGAGTGTTATTAAAGATGAAAAAAAGCTTCTTAGCACCATTAAACGTATCGATGAAAAAATCGATAAGAATAATGATCAAAAGATAGTTGCCTTTTTTGAATCTCTTGGATTAACAGAAAGAGAGGATGTGCCCAAAAATTTTCTGGATTGGGATACGATTCTTATAGTCGTACCTGACCGCCACATTTCGCATGAATTAAAGTATTACAAATTCTCTATATCAAGACTTTTCTTTGTAACCAATCCATATGCGGATAAGATTCATATTTATGATTTTAACGAATGGAAAAGTGTTACTCAAAATAAAACACAGTTTCAGATCAGGGAAATGATGAAAACGAACTTTGGCGGTGTCCGAAAACCAAATGCAGCAAACGAGTAATTCTAAAACAAAACAAAGCCTATTTCTACTGATTTAGGCTTTGTTATTTAATTTCAAAAATTCTGATAAATTTTTGTTCTAATTTTTTCCTCTTCCTTTCTTCTTTCCATCTTGAATAGAAAATGACAATCAGTAGAAACAAACTCACAATTGTAGCGGCCCGTCTAAGTCCTCTTCCAAAAAAAAGAAAAAATATATTAATAAATAATAGAAAAACTACTGGAGAGAATTTTATCCAAAGCAACTGAAACTTACTATTTTCTTCAACAACATAATTCACGTTAACCCTGTTATCAATGTTTTTATAATTTCCTCTTACAATAAAAACTGTAGGAGATGCTGCTGAATTTATAGTTAACCTAAAACTTTTATCATCAAAAAATCCATAAAAGGGTTTTGCTCCTCCAAATATGGGAAATAGTCTAAAGTGACTTAAGTTGACTTTTAAAGAACCAATTTCGATATTATTTTGCAATCTGATACGGAAATCTGACAGAGAAAGATTTGAATCCATTAAAAATTAAATTCGTTTAATAAGTTCTTTTACTCTTACAAAAACATAGTCAGCTTTTAAATCATAAACAACCATATCAAAATCCTGGCTTCCTGGTTCAAAATAACCTTCTTTTTTAGTATCAGAATATGCTTTTTTAAAATACTGATCTCTTTTCTTCAGCCAATCTAATTGTTCTTTTTTCAATTTAGACTGCTGGTCTTTACTCAATTTTAATCTTAACTTTTTGTATACAACATTAAGCAGACTATCTGATTGATAGTAAAATTCAATGGAACAATTTCTCATTGCAATTCCCGTATCTAAACAGCTTTGATGTGCTGATTCTAATTTACTTACCGTTTTTAAGGTTTGAGCTTTGCAGCTAAAAGAAAGTAAAACGACAAATAAAAATATTGATTTTAGAGCCATAAATCTTTAAAATTTAAGAACAGAATCACTTAGTATTTAACAAGCTGTTTACCATATCTTCCAAAGCTTTTCCATGAACGTTTTTGGCTAAAATAATTCCGTTTTTATCGACCAGAAAATTCAACGGAACAGACTGCAGCATATAATCGCTTACCACCGGAGAACTCCAGTATTTTAAATCGCTTACATTGATCCATGGTAATTTTCCTTTTGTGATCGCTCCTGTCCAGAGCGGCTTCTTAGTATCCATTGAAACACCATAAATAGATAATTTTTCAGGATAAGCATTATGCAGTTTTGTCAATAAAGGCTGTTCTTTGATACACGGCCCGCACCAGGAAGCCCAAAAATCAATCAGAACCAGAGATCCTCTTAAAGAAGAGAGAGAAACCGTATTTCCTTTCGTATCCGGAAGGTCTATTTCGGGTGCAATATCGCCAACATCAACACCTACTACCTGTGCTTTTGAACCTGTGATCACACAGCATAAGAATCCTAAAACAAGTAAAGTTTTTTTCATAAATTAAGTTTATTTGATAAAAATGGGGCTTTTTTTATTTCACACTAAGACGCAGAGTCGCAAAGTTTTTTATACTGTTGAGTTTGAATAGTTGTCAATATCAATAACAATATCAATGTCAATAACAATACAGGTATAGCTTAGCGTTTTACACCTTTGTGTGAATACAGGAACAAATATAAATTTTCTTTATTAAAACTTCAACTGTTTATTCGGCTTCTACCTCCTCTTTCCGTCATAAAAAAATCCTAAATATTTTTCTTTAAATTGGTATATCGGGAAAAGTCGATATATTTGCTGCATGGAAAATATAGAAATTTTTAAGGCACTCTCTAACAAATCCAGACTGCAGATGCTGGAATGGCTGAAGGAACCCGAAATTAACTTTCCCGGCCAGCTGGAACATGGCGGATTTGAACACGGTGTGTGCGTGGGACAAATTCAGGCCAAAGCAGGTCTCACACAATCAACCGTATCCGAATACCTGTCTATTTTACAGCGTGCCGGCTTTATTGAAGCCAAACGTGTGGGACAATGGACTTATTATAAACGTAACGAAGGTGCCTTTGAAGCACTCAGTAAATTAATTCAATCTAATTTGTAAATTACTATGAGCACAAACAACCTGTTTTCTCCGTTTAACCTAAAAACGTTAAACCTGAAAAACCGAATCGTAATGGCGCCTATGACACGCTCTTTCTCTCCAAACGGAGTTCCGACTGATGATGTAGCCGCTTACTACCAAAAAAGAGCCGAAGGTGAAGTAGGTTTAATTTTATCCGAAGGAACTGTTATTGACAGAAAATCATCTTCTAATGATGCCAATGTACCTCATTTTTATGGGGATTCAGCTTTACAAGGCTGGAAAAAAGTGATTGACGGCGTTCATGCTGCCGGCGGAAAAATGGGGCCGCAGATCTGGCATATGGGAATCATGGACAACCATCATTCCGGATGGGTACCACCAGTTCCTTTTGAAGGACCTTCAGGATTAAACCGTCCTGATTTCAGAAATGGTGTCGCTATGACTGAAAAAGATATTGAAGACACTATTCTTGCTTTTGGTAAAGCTGCCGCTGATGCCAAACAATTAGGTTTTGATACTATCGAAATCCACGGTGCACACGGTTATTTAATTGATCAGTTTTTTAGAGCTGAAACCAACTTACGCGACGATATCTATGGCGGAAAAACATTACCGGAACGTAACCGTTTTGCTATTGAAGTCATCAAAGAAATCAGAAAACAGGTTGGTAACGATTTTGCGGTTATCATGAGATTTTCTCAGTTTAAACCTTCTGATTATAATTATAAACTGGCTAAAAACCCTCAGGAATTAGAAGCCTGGCTTACTCCTCTTGTAGAGGCCGGAGTTGATATTTTACACTGTTCGCAACGAAGATTCTGGGAACCTGAATTCGAAGATTCTGATTTAAACTTTGCCGGATGGGCTAAAAAAGTAACCGGAGCACCTACTATTACAGTGGGTTCTGTTGGTCTTTCGGGAGATTTCTTCGGTGCATTTGCCGGTGAAAGTTCACAGCCTACTTCTCTGGAAGAATTAAACAGACGTTTCGACAGAGGTGATTTTGATCTGGTTGCCGTTGGAAGACCTCTTTTATCAGATCCAAACTGGGTGGCTAAAATCAAAGCCGGAAAAACAGATCAGTTAAAAGGATTTAGCAAAGAAGCTTTAGGACAGCTGGTTTTAGAGTAATTTGTATGGAAGGACAAAGATGCAGAGGTTCAAAGTGACTAAGGTCCTGCTTTGAGTTCTGTATCTTAGATTACACTTAAATACAAAAGGGATAAACAAAAATTGTTTATCCCTTTTTTGAATATCTATAACTAACAAAATTAGAAATTCAATATTTTTAGTAAAGTTCGGGTTTTCAAAATATCGGAAGATAAAGTAACCGCTCTAAACTTTTGTTCCTTTGCAACTTTGCATCTGTCTAAACCACCGGTTTTCTTCTCTGAAATTTATTCTGAAGCCAGTTACGAACCGGTTCATCATATAGTTTTAAACATAGGTATGCCAGCACAATACTTGCTATCAGCACGCCAATTCCTAACGGATACCCTTCTTCAAGAGTTACTTTGTTGTTTACTACCCAGGCGGTATACCAGTAAATCAAAGGGTAATGCGTGATGTAAATTGGGTACGAAATATCACCCAGCCATTTGCATACTTTGGCAGAAACAGCACCTTTTATCTGTCCGCCTGCCCCTATTGCCACGATAATTGGAAAAACCAGGATAATACAGAAAGATTCATACAAACCGTTCATCCATACAGTATTTTCATCACCCAGTCTTGGTATTGCCAAAACTATGGTGATTAAAATACTGCAAACCCAGAAAGCGCCTTTTATATGAATTAATTTCCCTAAACGGGACAATAAAATCCCGGCAAAAAACGGATATAACAAACGGGTAAAACCTACATTCATCTGCTCCAGATTTAATGACCATCCGCCAATGACATCTCCTTTTGGGCCAAAAACAGTGTAATTAATTAACAGTCCGGCAAATATCAGTACAAAAACTGATAGTACTTTGTTCGAAAATCTGCGAAAAAATAGGGCGTACAAGAGGTTTGCAATGTATTCGAAAAAAAGTGACCATGCCGGACCATTTAAAGGATGCATCTCTCCCCAGCCTCTGATTTCCATAGAGGGCGGGACTGGCAGTAATGTAAAACCAATAAGCATTGTCAGAATCAGTTTCCAGACCGCCATTCCGGCAATCTGCGGAAACAATATATCAGAAGCCTGAAAATAGTAAAAAATGGCCCCTATAACCATTCCCATAACTACCATAGGCTGTAAACGAATTAAACGGCGTTTGTAAAATTCCCATTGCGTCATTTTCTCCCAGCGGTCATCGTAAGCATAAGCTACAACAAACCCTGACAAAAGAAAGAAAAAGTCAACAGCCAGATAACCATGATTGATGATCTGAACAAAACGGTTTCCTCCGCTGAAAGTTTCGAAAATATGAAAAGTCACTACTAAAAGAGCGGCAACTCCCCTTAAACCATCCAGAATTTCATAGTGTTTTTTAGGTTTTATATCGGTATAAGTAACTGAACTCATAAAATATTGTGGTTATAATGGTTAGGTTAATTTATTGTAGATTGTAGATTGTAGATTTTAGATTGTAGATTACAAGTTTTGAATCAAAAAATCATCATTTTTGGAATTTGGAATTTTTTAATTTGGAATTTTTATTCCTTTATTGATGATTTTTAAGCCATTCGAGTCTTCTTTGATCCGGTAAGTGTTTTACTGAGAAGTTTTCGAATTTGGCTTCAAAACCTTTTCCGTCTGGTGAAGCGGCCATCAGCCCTACCATAACCGGGGTATTGTCCTGCAAAGGAGCATTACGGGTCATGATATAGTTTTTGTCATCAAAAGAATAAAATACCTCAACAGCATCTAATCTTCTTACGGCTTTGATCCAGATAAACGGCGGTGCTTTATCCAGCGTGGTGACACTCCAGTCGCTTTTATCATGTGTAACTACCGTACTCACATTAAATTTACCGTCTACAAATTCTACTCCGGTTTTGATATAATTCTTTTCGTCAATTCTGATCATAAGTCCCATCTGGTCAAAACGGGCGATATAATTTCCGGTTAGTTTTACTTTGGCTTCAAATTCGCCTCCATAGGTTGTATAATAAAATGGGGCATCATCTACTGTAAAGCCATAGTGTGAAATTCTCCAGTAATCACTATTGGCTGTTACATTCATGATCAGGGCATTGTTTTTAATTTCCCATTTTTCAGGTTCATTAAACCACTGCATTTTATTAAGGCTTTGCGCCGAAAGGTTTTGAAATAAAATAAAAACACCGGCTAATAGTAGTATTCGTTTCATGATAGATTTGTGAGATTGATTTTTAGTATTGTAAAAGAAAAACTTCGACAATTTACTTCTAACTTTTTAATAAAGCAAAGCTGCAACTTTTTACACTTGCAGCTTTACAACCAACCAATTTAGAAATAAATGAAATTATTGAAGTGAGAAGCCCACTTTAGATTTTATATCTGTTGAAGAAGCTCCGACGATCGCTTCAAAAGCTCCCGGTTCAGCAACCCAGTCATGCTTTTTATCATCGAAGAAACTTAAAGCAGTTTTATCGATTGTAAAACTTACTGTTTTCTCTTCACCTGCTTTTAAAGCTACTTTTTCAAAACCTTTTAATTCTTTTACCGGACGGGGTAATGAAGATTTTAAATCGCTGATATAAAGCTGAACCACTTCAGAACCTTCTCTGTTTCCGGTATTTTTTACCGTAACAGTAAAAGTTATCTTATCCCCCTGAGACAGTTGTTTTTTATCAGCTGTTACTTTTCCGTAAGCAAAAGTCGTATAGCTTAATCCATGTCCGAAAGAGAACAATGGTTTCACTTTTTGTTTGTCTGCCCAGCGGTACCCCACAAAAATTCCTTCGTTATATTTTACCTCATCTCCTCCAGGGAATTCTCCTAAAGCATGAGCTCCGTTATCTGATAATTTAACCGGGAAAGTAAACGACAATTTTCCGGATGGGTTTACATCACCAACTAAAACATTCGCTAAAGCATTTCCGGCTTCTGTACCTAAAAACCATCCCTGAACAACTCCCGGAACTTCTTTAATCCATGGCATTGCCACTGCATTTCCTGAAATATTTACGAAAACAATGTTTTTGTTCACTTTTGCCAATTCACTGATTAGTTTGTCCTGACCATAAGGCAATCCTAATTCTTTACGATCGTGCCCTTCATCATCCTGGTTTTCACTTTTGTTTAAACCTCCAATAAACAATACAATATCAGCATCTTTAGCCACTTTTAAAGCTTCAGCAGTTAATTCGGCCTGAGGACGTTTTTCCTCTAAACTTACTTTGGCTACTACTCCATTATAATTGCTTGTCGGATCTCCTACATAACCACGTGCGTATACGATTTCGGCCTGATTTCCAATTCTTTTCTTTAAACCTTCAAGAGGTGTTATTTCATATCTTGCTTTCAGAGAAGAACTTCCTCCTCCTACGGTCATCATTTTAATAGCATTTTCACCAATCACGGCAATTTTCTTAGTTTTAGAAAGATTGATTGGCAGAATATTGTTGTTGTTTTGCAATAAAACAATTCCTTCTTCTGCAATTTTACGACCGGCATCAGCATGTTCCTGTGTTCCGAAAGATCCAAAAGGACGGTTTCTGTCCATAGTAGTTAAGAAAGCCAGACGAAGAACACGACGTACTTTTTCGTCCAGTTCTTTAGTTCCTACTTCTCCTTTTCTGATCATTTCAGAATAAGGTTTTGCCAGATAGTAGTTATCATAAGCATTGCTTGTTCCCCATGACAAACCATTGGTCCAGGAACCAAATTCCATATCCAGACCATTGTGAATAGCCTGCTTGGTATCGTTTACTCCTCCCCAGTCTGAAACTACAACACCTTTAAAGCCCCACTCGCCTCTCAGAATATCATTTAATAAATATTCGTTGTGGCAGCACTGCTGGCCTTTGTATTTATTGTAAGCTCCCATAATAGACCATACGTCACCTTCCTGAACGGCAGCTTTAAAAGCCGGCAGGTAAATTTCGTAAAGGGCACGGTCGTTTACTACTACGTTTACTGAATTACGATTGGTTTCCTGATTGTTCAGGGCGAAGTGTTTTACACAGGCAGCAACACCATTAGACTGTACTCCTTTAATATAAGGCACTACCATTTTGGAAGTCAAAAACGGATCTTCTCCCATATATTCGAAGTTACGGCCGTTAAGCGGGCTTCTGTAAATGTTTACTCCGGGTCCTAATAGTACGTTTTTGTTACGGTAACGGGCTTCTTCTCCAATTGATTTTCCGTATAAAGAAGCTAATTCTTTATTCCAGGTAGAAGAAAGTGCCGTTAAAGCCGGGAATGCAATACAGGAATCATTAGTCCATCCTGCCTGGTCCCACTCGTCCCATTTCACTTCGGTACGAATTCCGTGAGGCCCGTCGGTCATCCAGTTTTCAGGAATTCCCAAACGTTTTACACCTGGCGAACTAAATTTTGACTGCGCATGGATTATGGCAATTTTTTCCTCGGTAGTCATTCTTGAAAGCGCATCTTCTACACGCTCACTTATTGGCTTTTTATCATCAAGATAAACCGGAACTTTATTTTGTGCATTCAGTCCGAATGAACTCAATAAAACTAAAACAACGATTGTTTTAACGTTTTTAAACATAACTATTATTTATTTAAGCATTCAATATAACTAAAGATACTAGTGGTCATAAGTACCTTTTAATAATATTGTAAAGCTAAAACGTTATAGTACGTTTTGAATTTTTAAACGAAAAAAAGTAGTGAATTAAAAAAATAAAATATTGATAATCAAAATTTTAATAAAAAATAAATATCAAAAAAAGTAGTGATTTTAAAACAAATCTTTAGATTTTCAATGTAATTAAACCAATTTTCATGACCATTTCTTCGAAATCATTTCTCGAAACTGCTGCTTTATTTCGGGCTCTCGTCCGGTAGTTGTAAATTGTGCTTAAAGAGTAACGCAAAAAGGCTGCAATCTTAACACTGTCATTAATTCCTAAACGGATCAAAGCAAAAATACGAAGCTCCGTATTGAGCAGCTCTCCCTGTTTTAAAACCACCTGTTCTTCTTTAATTAAAAGCGCATTGAAATCTTTTACAAAAGTAGGATACAGGTTCAGGAAAATAATATCGAAGTTTTTGTACAGCTCCTCGAGTTCATTGTCCACCAAAGTTGTTGACTTTAGTATTTTGTAAATTTCGTCAAACTGTTTAGCTGTTGCTTTTTTGTTTAAAATAATGCGGTAATTCTCCAGTTTATTGATATAAGTTGAACAAAGACTGAAAAAATGGGCAATATATTCTTCTTTAATATGATTGGATTCTGATAACTGGGCGTTACGTTCCTGAAGCTGGCTGTTGGTTTCGGTAATATCTTCATTCAGTTTAGCCAGTTTCTGACTGGTTTCATATAATTCTCCCCTGATTCGGGAAACTTTTTTCATTTGTTTGTATACATAAATCACTGCCAGAATTAAAAATACTGAAAGAAGACTGATACAGATTAAATACAGCTGCAGTTCTGTTTTTCGTTTGGCTTCTTTTTCTAAATAAACGGTATTGATGATCGAATATACTTCTGACATCAAAAGGGTACGGAACTGTACATTGCAGTACAAAGCGTCTTCAATAGCGGACTGGGTAAGTTTATACGCCATATCAACATCTTCAATTTCATAAAAAACCAGTGCCAGTTCCTGAAGCGAAGCATTGTCTTTGTTAGCATTTTTAATATCTGCTGCAGCAGAAAGGGCATAATATCTTTTTCTGAGATCGATATTATGAGTGGCTTCATTAATTTTTCCCAAAAGATAGGTAATCATCGCATATTGCGGATTGTCTTCTCTGGTTGTTTTTAGTAAAGCAAGCAGCTGTTTTTGGGTGTTGTCGAACTTTTTATGAAAAATATCCTGCTGGATCCTGTTGATTTTATAATCCAGTGTTTTTGGGTTCAGTACCATTAAAAGAGAATCCCGGTATTTTATGATCTGCTGTCGGTATTCTTCATTGTAACTGTTGGCCGCATAATGCTCAAAAAATTCCCTGTAGGAAATATAATAAACCGGAAGCAGGGATTTTGATAATTTGTTCTTATCGATGCTTTTTATAATGGCTTCAGATTCACGGTATTTCCCTGAAGACGAATACAGGGTAACGAGCTGCAGACTAGCCAGATCGGCTAATTCTTTGTTCTGAAGTTCTTCTGCTATCTTTAAATTTTTCTTTACATAAAAGATAGCCGAATCAGAATTGAATTTCTGATATTCTGTATATAAGGTTTTGTTGTAATTGTATTCCTGTTCTTTGGTTAAACCATCGGATTTGATTTTTTTAAAGTTTAAAATCCGTTCTTCCTTTAAATGAACATAATGTTCTTTATTTTTTAAGGCAAGATTTAGTTTAGCTACAATATCATCGGTGCTTTCCTGAGCCTGAGACGGAAAGCTGGCTAAAGCAAATACTAAAAACAAAAAATATTTTTTCAAGCTGATCTTATATAAGGGAATTACAAATATAACAAAGTGATACTATAAAAATATATTTTAGACCTCTATTTGGCCACATCAAAAACCCTTTATCATAAGTAAAATAATCAAAAACACAATTTGTCATAAAAATAATAATTTCACATACATCTAAGCCTTACCAAACTCCTAAAACCTTTCTCCAAAATACGCTCTGCCTATTTTCTAATCCTATAAATAATGTAAGTTCATTTTAGATTAGTTTTAAAAGTAAAGCTTTGTCAAAATTTTAAACTTTGACAAAGCTTTTAAAAAAACTTATAAACCTTCACTTATATATGGTTTAAAAAATTAAACCGCAATAGGAGCCGAAAGACAGCTTTCGGGAATAGCGAAAGCATTTACGAGTGCTACAGCATCCGGGCGGATATCCCAGCATAACTGGTTTACCATTTTACGAATGGCTTTTGTTTTTACAGCCTCCATATAACCGTCCTCCAGGTACCAGGCCTTATTTTTTTCAATCTGAGAAAGTGCATACAATTGGTATAATTTTGTTAATATCGCTTTTGATTTTTCATCCTCAACGGTTTTAACGGCTTCCTGAAACTGTTCTAAAACGACACGTTCCAGATAGGCCTGTGCAACGTCAATCATCTGATGCTGAACCACATTAAAAGCATCGTAGGCTTCCAGTCCGCCGTCAACGAGTTTTTTAATACGTCTTGCCGCTGATGCCAGTATTGTTTTTTCTCTGTGAGTAAAAGCCTGCAGATGAAATTGATCGTCCAGCAGATGCTCATCTTCAGTTCTTCTGGTTGCAATTGGGTTTTTCTCTGCCAGTGCGGTCTTGGCATTTTCGTATACATAGTTGATGATACCTAAGGACCCCATTTCACCAAAGGCTTTTCGGAACTCAGACAAACGGTTTTTGGCCACCAGCTGCATCAAAACCGTATTATCACCTTCAAAAGTGGTGTAGATTTCCGTATCATTTTTTAAAGCGTCGATTCGGTTTTCAGACAAATAGCCTTTTCCGCCGCAGGCTTCACGGCATTCCTGTAAAATATCTCTGGTACTCCAGGTCGAATACGATTTCATTCCGGCAGCGAGGGCTTCTATTTCCTGCATTTCAGCTTCAGTCCGGTTTAAAAAACGGCTGGTCAGATACTGCAGGGCAAAATGAACGGCATAGGTTTTGGCCAGATGCGGCAGTAATCTTCGCTGATGCATGCGGTAATTTAAAATCGGAACTTCTGATCCGCCTTCAGGACCAAACTGTCTGCGCTGATCGCTGTAACGAATAGCAATCGTCAGTCCTGATTTGGCTGCTGCCAAAGCCGATCTTGGAATACCAATCCGGCCTCCTACCAGAGTTCCCAGCATAGTAAAAAACCTGCGGTTATCACTCGGGATCGGACTTTCGAATTCGCCGTTTTCATTAACAGAAGCAAAACGATCGAGCATATTTTCTTTTGGAATCACCACATTATCAAAACTGATGGTTCCGTTATCAACACCGTTTAATCCCATTTTATGTCCGCAGTCACCAATGGTCACGCCTTTTACCGTGTTTCCGTCTGTATCACGTAAGGGAACCACAAAAGCATTAACACCGTAATCATGTTCGTCGATAATCAGTTTTGCAAAAACGGTTGCCATCTGACCGTGAACTGCAGCATTTCCAATATATTCTTTCTGGGCATTTTTATTGGGGGTATGAATGGTAAAAGTTTTGTCATTATGATTATAAACTGCCGTCGTTTCCAGACCTTTTACATTAGATCCGTGATGAGTTTCGGTCATGGCAAAACAGCCGGGAAGTTTTAAAGAACCAATATCTTTGAGGTATTTAGCATAATGCTTTTCAGTCCCGAGTGACTGCACACTCATTCCCCACAACCCAAACTGAACACCAAATTTGATCACAAGGCTTAAATCATGGTAACTCAGCGTTTCCATAATCGCAAAATAATCTTCTACATTGCCTCCTCCTCCGTATTCCTTCGGATAGGCCATATTTCCTAAGTTTTCATCGGCTAAAATTTTACACCAGTTGTAAACTGTCTGGCGGAAAACATTGATATCGGTAGAAGTTTCGTAGGCAAATTCAGGCCGTGAAATTATAGATTTTACTTTTTTTATAATCGGGGCTTCTTTTCCGTCGAGTAATGCTGTTATCTTTTGGATATCAAAACTGCTTACTGCCTGCGAGTTTACGGTAAAAGAATCGGCTTTGGTTTTAAAATTCTGTAAAGCTTCTTCTCCTAAAATCCCAAGGTCGTTTTCTAATTTTACAAAATCAGATTCTAAAGACGAAATATCAAGATCTTTATCTGAAAGTGCTACGGCTATATCAAAAATAGATTTTATGGAAGATTTATCCTGAATACTTTTTTCGATGTCCTGTTTCCATTGTGCCAGTTCATTTCTTGATGGCGGACTTGAAATATCGACTTTAGACAGCAGGTATTCCTGTTCTTCAGCCGACAGGGCTTTTTGGGATTTTATAAATTCTTTTAATGTGGTGAATTCCTTTTGAGTCAAAAGATCATCGGACCATACTAAATAAAACAACGGAGTAAAGGCTTGAAGCTTGGCTGGTTTCATATATAAAGATTCGGTTTTTAATTTTTTCTGCCGCACATTACACAGATTAATATGATTATTTTCTTTGTATGGAAGATCAGCCGCGAATTCACAAAGTATCAAATAAATAAAAATTCGTGAATTCGCGGCTAAAAAATCATTTTACTGCATAAAAAAACAGGAATGAAAAATACTCATTCCTGTTTAAAAACCCTGTTAAGATTCTCGTAATTTTATACCTTAAACCAATAAAAAATACAAGATTAACTTAGTGAGAATCTTTAGACGACAGGATATATTTCTGTTTTATAGCAAAAATATGATGTGAATTAAAAACTAACACTGCAATAAAAATAATGCCGTAAGCTGCGATCTGCAAAGCACTGATTTTTTCGTGATAGACAAAGTTTGCCAATAAAAAAGCAATCATTGGATTTATATTTAATAACATTCCAACAGTAGATGAGTTAATTCCTGAAAGGGCGTACAAGTTTAGGAACAATGGAATGATCGTAAATACAATGGCAATGGTTTCTATACAGAAATAAAATTTAAACTCAGTTGGAATCGACCCGCTGTATTCCGGATAAAAAGGAAATAAAAATACGGCTGCCAAAGTGATATGAAATGTAAGCACTATAAATTTATCAAAGCCTTTATTGACACGCTGGCTTACCAGATAACAGGCATAGGTGAAACCAATAATAATACTGAAAAACATATCCATGATATCGGCGTAGGATAATAATAAACAGCCTGAAATACTTAAACCAACGGCCAGCCATTGTGTTTTAGCCAGTTTTTCTTTTAATATAAAAAAGGCCAGCAGCGTAGTCAGAATCGGGCATACAAGATAGGCCAGCGAAGTTGCTTTTACACTAATGTGGTTCATTACATAAATAAAAGTGAACCAGTTGGCCATTAAAAAGAAACTTCCTCCTATGTTTAACAATATGGCTTTTTTCTTTTCAGGGGCTGATAAGGCTTTAAAAGTATTTATGCTTTCCTGCAGCGTTTTTCTTTTGAACAAAAAGGTAATTAAAAGCATTAAAATACTGCAGCTGAAAACTCTGTAGAACAAAATATCAAGCGAGGCATATTCGTGAATCGGCTTTAAAACCAGACTGAAGAATCCCCAAATGGTGTAGGCGGAAATAGCAGCTATGTAGTATTTTGTGGTTTTCACGACAGTTTTTCTTTTGATTTTTTTTGATGAAGCAAATTTCTAAAAAATAAAACAGCAATACAGATACAGTTTTTGTAAATTGCAGCATAACAGTTTTATTTTTATGAGAAATTCGAACTATTTGTACCTGCAGTTTGCTGATGTCATCGAAAAACAGATTAAGTCCGGTCTTTTAAACGTGGGCGATAAACTGCCTTCGATCAGGGAAGTCTGTGCCGAAACAGGTTACAGCATGAGTACCGTAAGCAAGGCCTATTATGAAGTAGAAAGCCGCTCCCTGATTGAATCGCGCCCTCAGTCCGGGTATTATGTGAGTAATATTTCGGCACGAATTATTCCGGAACCTTCTGCGAGCAGCCCGGTTTTGAGTGTCGAAAATATTGAACGTGAGGATTTGGTAGATCTTGTATACGGCGATATGCGCAAAAAGGATCTTACCATGCTTTCGCTTGGTTTTCCTTCAAATGAACTGCTGCCTATTGCCAAACTGAACAAAGGCATGGTTCAGGCGATGCGTCAGCTGCCCAACAGCGGTACAAGTTATGAGGAAATTCAGGGCAACAGTAATTTACGAAAAGAAATTGCACGCTGGTCTTTTACCTGGGGCGGTTCTCTTACCGAAGATGATATTATTACTACTCCCGGCTGTATTTCTGCAATTTCGGACTGCTTGCTCGCCCTGACAAAACCGGGAGATACGATTATTACCGAAAGTCCGGTGTATTTTGGAATCCTGCAGCTCGCAAGGTCATTAGGCTTGTATGTAATGGAACTTCCTACCAATATGACTACGGGAATTGAACTGGAAGCAGTAAAAAAAACACTGGAAAGCAACAAGGTAAAAGCCTGTGTTTTGATGAGTAATTTCAGTAATCCTTCGGGAAGTATGATGCCGAATGAGCATAAAAAAGAAATCGTACGCCTGATGGAGTTTTATAATATTCCGCTGATTGAAGACGATATTCACGGCGATTTGTACTTTGGCACAAGCCGCCCTACAAACTGTAAAACATATGACGAAAGTGGTATTGTGCTCTGCTGCAGTTCGGTTTCTAAAACGCTGGCACCGGGTTATCGTGTGGGCTGGGTTTCTCCGGGAAAATTTAAAAAAGAAATCCTCAGGGCCAAATTGTATCATACCATCTCCTCTCCCACTATTACACATGAAGTGGTAGGCGACTTTTTGAAAAACGGCCGCTATGAAAACCATCTTCGTAAAATACGTCAGATCCTGAACCATAACTGTAACAATTATATTAATACAGTTTTGGAATCTTTTCCAACGGGTACTAAAGTAAGTCAGCCTCAGGGTGGATTTTTTCTTTGGGTCGAAATGGACAAAAAAATAGATACGGCTGCCTTTTATCATCTGGCTCTCAAATACAATATCAGTATTGCACCGGGAAGGATTTTTTCTTTTCAGGATCAGTTTTCCAATTGTATGCGTCTGAGTTTTGGACTTCCATGGACGAATGAATTACGTGAATCTATCCGAACTTTGGGCAGACTGGCTAAAAGCATTTAGAAAATTTCCTAAATATTTTAAAACATGGTTTTTCTTTATCAGTAAAAAGACATTTCATTACTTTAAACACTCATAGAACTGCATTCAAAAATCCAGATTTTTTTAGAAAACTTTTCCATATTGTAATCTCATGTTTCTAAGTGTTAAAAGCTAAGTTTTACAAAACAAAAAATTAGATTCCTGACAGCTTCAAAGAAAAAACCGGACAGTGCAACTACTCACTGTCCGCCCAACAATTAATTAAAGAAGACCAAAATTAAAGTTTTACAATACGAAGTAAGCGTCTTTTTCGACTTTCTTAGCTTCGTCTTTCAAATCAAATTCTTTTATAATATCAAATTCGCTTTGATACTCGTTGAGCATTTGTTTGATATTTTTTTCAATTGTATTAGCAATAGTAGTAACCGGTGTATCGGTTGGACGGTTTTCAAACGGATCCTGTAAATGAATTGCCATTCTTTCGATCAAAAAGAAAGCAGCCCCGATAGCGGTAATAAGCGGAATGGCAAACCAGCTTAATACACTGGTCAGTCCAAACGGCAGCAGTAAAATAAACAAGCACAGTGTTAGACGAATATACATGCTGTAAGTCGTTGGGAAAATTGTGTTTTTAATACGTTCACATTTCCCCATTTCGTCACATAATCTGGACAGGGTGTTATCAATTTCCACCTGCTGGTACATATTGATTTTTTTCTCAATCTTAGCATTTTTAAGATCACGGGCATGAAGCATTAAAATGGCATTGGGCACATTTTGATGGTTTTCGATATATTTAATCTCTTCGTCGCTCATTAAACCTTTTAAAGGTTCCACGGCATCACGGTTTCTAAGAGCTTCTCCCAGGCTGTAACACCAGGCAATCTGTCTTTTGGCAAAATTCTCTTTGAATTCGCTTGCTTCAACAGAAAAATCCGGGTCTTTATAAAAGGTCAGTACCTGACGAATCAGGGTCCTGGAATCGTTTACAACAGCTCCCCATACAATTCGGGCTTCCCACCAGCGGTCATACGCCTGATTGGACTTAAAGGCCAGCAGCAGGGAAATAATGGTTCCAATCATCGTAGGAATGGCAATTGGAATATCTACAGGAAGTGTTACAAAATAATGATGAAATATTTCAAACAGTACGGTATATGCCAGTACCAGAGCAATTTCTACTTTAATTTTCCCGAGAACGTACTTCATTGGTATTCTTTTTCTTAATAACATATTTTCGGTTTTAAATTAAATTAATATTACAGTTCTTTGTACTTCGTGAATAGTAATTAGTCCTTAGTAATTAGTCCTTAGTAATTAGTCCTTAGTAATTAGTCCTTAGTGATTAGCATTACTACTAATAGTACACTTCTAGTCTTCCATTTGAAAAAACGGATAAAGGCTAAAAGCGGGACAACAGAGTTAAGAGTAAGAACTATGGACTAATTACCTGACTAAAAACTAATCACCATTCATTAAGAACTAAGGACTATTCATTAGAGACTAGGGACTAATCACTAAGGACTAATTACTAAGGACTAGGGACCAGGGACTAAAAAACTAACTAAGCCAGCTCTTCATACAATGAAAGTACCGGAAGTCCCAGTTTTTCATTAATTGCCTGTTTCTTTACTTTTTTGAATTTGATTTTTTCGCCTTTACGGGTTTCTACCAGCAGATCGATTTCATATTTAGAGATCGCCTCAGTTAAGAAAGGGGCTGCTTCCTCATAATTATCATCAACTTTAGAAGCCTGGCTCACAATCTCATAGGAGAAGTTTTCGTTTAAAAACTGCTGTACATCTTTTACATGAATATTGGTACTGCTGTTTTCAATATAAAGTGCTTTTGTAAAATCTTCCTTGAACTGCTCGCTGCCTAAATGTAAAATCGGACATTTCTGGTTTCCGGCCAGCTGAACCAGATATTGGTGAATACGTTTGGTTTCCTGTTTATAAGAATGAGTCAGAACAACCAGTTTTACCGAGAAATGCTCGATAATTCCTCTGAATATAGGAGATGAAAGTCCGTATTGATTGTGAATTCTGATCTTACAGTTTTTAGTATGATCAATCATATAACGGCAGGTTTCGAGAACTTCTTCCTGACTTTTGGTCAGTCCCGTGCGCATTTCACGTAAAAAGTTCGACGATGAAAAGGCATCCGGTGTTTCAGAAACCATCATTAAAACAATTTCGCAGTCTGAATCTTTCGCCTGACTAATCGCTGATTTTACAGCTGAAATGGTATCATCTTTTAAAGTAGTAGGTATTAGAAAATTTTTCATATGCATAATCTTTTAGTTTATACATACAAAATAACTTCCTGAAAATTAGAAGGGTCTTAATCCTAAATTAGATTTTTCTAAGATTCAACATTAGAAATTTTAATGTTGTGTTTTTTAGGATTTGTCTTTTTAAAGATAATGGTTACTATAGTTCCTTTATTCTGTTCTGACTGTACCTGTATTTCCCCGTCGTGCATACGGATAATTTTGGAAGCCAGCGGAAGTCCTAAACCGTAGCCAATATATTTGGCCGCGATTTTTCCTCTAAAGAAAGGTTCGTATAAATGCGGAATATCTTCGGGCGGAATACCGATTCCGATATCATTAATTGAAATTTTAATCGCATCCTGATTGGCTGAAAGCGTTACAAATACTTCATTATTATCCGAATACTTAACACCATTGGTAATAATATTATTGATGGCGAGTTCCAGAAGCGGTTTATTGCACGGAATTAAAAGCAGATTAGAATCTTTTGGCGCAAAATTGAGTTTGATACTTACACGGTTGTCCGGGAAAATTTTATCCAGATCTGATTTTACATCCAGCAGCAGCTCATCTATACGAGCAATATCTAAAACCTGTTTATTACCGTCATAGCCCGTTTGCGTCAGTTTAAGCAAACTTTCGGTCAGGTTGCCTAATCTTGAAGCCTGGCTGTAAATGTTCTGAAGCGATTCTACATATTCTGCCACTTCACGCTCTTTTAAAAGCATAATTTCAGATTCGGCAATAATCGTAGTAATGGGCGTTTTTAGTTCGTGTGATGCGTTATTGATAAAATTGGCCTGAATTTCAAATGACGTTTCAAGCCTGTCCAGCATATCGTTGAAGGTCTCTGTTAAATCTGAAATTTCATCAGAGTTTTTAACCGCAGGAAGACGGTTGTGCAGGTTTGAAGCACTGATTCGGTTCACTTCTTTGGTAATTCTTGCCACGGGATTGATAACCCTTTTGGCCAGAAAGCGGCCCAGAAAGAACGCCAGCAGTATAAAACCGATACCACCAAAAACCAATATTTTAACAATATAAACTGTTGTGGTTTTTCCACGGCGGTCCCGTGCCCCAACAATTACAATGTATTTGTGATCGTTTTCTTTAAAAATCTGCCCCAAATAATACTTGCTGTTGATTTCAAAATAATCTTCTCCGGTAGCCAGTATATTGGCGTAAAACTTATTCGGGAGATTTAGTTTGGTATTGTAGTCAAAGCTATTGGCACTGTTGATTTTAAGAACATATTCTTCTTCTTCAATCAGTTCTTCCAGCCCGTTTTTTTTCAGATTGCTGTAATACTTTATTTTTTCGGGATCGTTCTGAAAATGAATAGAAGCCACAATTTTGGCCCTGTCTTCCAGTCTTTTTAAAAAATGGTAACGGTTATTTTCTCTGAATAAAACGAATACTATAATACTCAATAGCAAAGTACTAAAGGTAGAAAGTGCTACATAAGTAAAAGTAATTTTTTTTCTAATATCCATTTTATGGCTTTATCACATAACCCAAACCTTTCATGGTATGAATGAGTTTGGTTGTATAAGGTTTGTCTATTTTTTTTCTTAAATAGGTAATATAAACATCTACCACGTTGGTATTCATATCAAAATTAATATCCCAGACGTTGTCTAAAATCTGATCCCGGGATACAATTCTGCCGGCATTTTTACCAAGATAGTATAGTAATTTAAATTCTTTGGCCGTTAAAACAATCCCTTCACCGTCTCTTTTTACCGTTTTGGCACGTCCGTTTATTTCTAAATCACCAATGGTAATAACATCAATTTTATCGGTTTCCTGATGCGCTCTTCTGTGCAGGGCGTTTACCCTGGCATCTAATTCCCCAAATTTAAAAGGCTTTACCAGATAATCATCGGCACCGGAATTAAGGCCGGTTACTATATTTTC
This sequence comes from Flavobacterium sp. FG19, assembly GCF_057809475.1. Lineage (NCBI taxonomy): Bacteria > Pseudomonadati > Bacteroidota > Flavobacteriia > Flavobacteriales > Flavobacteriaceae > Flavobacterium > Flavobacterium sp. FG19. Next base: position 141,236 of record NZ_JBMDKA010000012.1, read on the forward strand.
TGAAGTTCCCAAAGCGGTTAACAGCAGGATGGGTACAAAGTTTTTACTGGCACGAAGTCTTCTGCAGATTTCAATTCCGTTGATATCCGGCAGCATAACGTCTAAGACTACAACATCAAAATTATAATTATGGATCATCTCAAGGGCTGTTTTCCCGTCAAGGGCCACACTTACTTCGTTGTTATTTTCGGCAAACCCTTTTCGCAGAATGGATAAAAGATTTGGCTCGTCTTCGACTATTAGTAACTTCATAGTAATTTGTATATACAACAAAAATAAGGATTGAGTTCAAAAATAGTACTCATTACGGATAGAAATTATGATTTAATTATGAACAATTAAACCAGCGCATAAAAAAAGCAGCCCGAAAAGCTGCTTATTTTAGTTGGATAAAGAAAGTTTTCCTAATTTTTAAAATTAAAACTCAGCGTTGCCCCGAGCCCAAACTGGAATGTAGAAACATAATCTTCTACACCTACTGGTCCCCAATAGGTCCAGTAATAACTACTTCCAACTGCAGCCGACATTGATTGTAAGTAAGCATTAATGTTTACAGAAACTATTGAAGCCGTTTTAATCTTTACCCCGCCTTTTACATCCCAGGCAAAATAAGTATCGCTGCCGCTTCGGGGAGTTTCAACAATTCCAATTCCGGCACCAGCACCCAGATAAGGAAGCAAATTAGAGCCTGTATCAAAATAGTGTGTAAAATCTGCTAAAATAAAATTGAATGCACCCTTATCGTCACCAGCATTTAATTGAGTTCCAGCCGGACCATAATACGGTATTTTCACATCTGCTCTTAAATACTTTAACTCGACCGAGTTGTTGGTTGAAAAGAAATACTCAAATCCTGCTCCATATTGGAATCCATCTTCAATTGTTGCCCTGTAACCGTCATAATCCAACTCATCTGAAAAGTTATAACTACCATACAAATTAAGCGAAAAAGACCTGGCATCCTGAGCCTGCATTCCTATCACCGACAGAAACGCAGCTACTAATAAACTGTACTGTTTCATAAAATTATGTGTTTGAAAGTTAAATGGTGAAGTAAAGTTAAGTTTTTTCTTCTAAATTTTTAACTTTTTAAAAACATAATTTTCACACAATCAATAAGTTAACCAAAATTTATTATCAAAAAACCTCTCCGGCATTCAGATAAAATCCTGAAGATTTATTTCCCCAGGCATAATCTGCCACAAAATTGGTTCTTGTTTTTTTATCTATCAGTATTCGTAAACCCACCCCCGCAGCCGGCTGAATACTATGAAAAAGGGATGTGTTAGTATCAGCATTACTAGCGGTTACAAAATTGGTAAAAACAGTGCCGCTCAGCATCTGGTTACAAGTTAACGGAAAACGAAATTCTGTTGACAGGTAAACCAGTCCGTTTCCTCTGAACAAACCCTGCGTATAACCTTCTCCGCTCCTGCTGCGTTGGTCCCATCCAATGGCGGGAAGGTTTAAATACGGAACTTCGCCTCTGGTTATAAACTGACCATAGGCCCAGATCCCGAGGATATATCGGTCATTTTTTTGGGATAACGGAATAAAATGACGGTATTCTGTATACAAAACATTGCTGTATTTCTGATTATGAAATAAAACAGGATTAAAACGATAATTAATATTGGCAAACCAGCCGCGGGAAGAATTAACCTGATTATCCCTTGAATCATATACCAGATTTAAACTTAATCCGGTTAAGAAATATTCTAAATCATTAAACCCATGTTCCTGACTGTAGGTATAATGATAGGTCAGGTTTCCATTTTCTACATCCAGTTCTTTATCATCAATATTGGCATACCAGTCAATATTAATGCCGCCTCCGGCATAAAAGTTTTTTCTTACTTCAAAAGAAGCCGTCTGATGAAACTTAAAATAATTATAATCCATAGCCTGAGCAAGTGAATCAATACTAAAACCGGGTGGTCTGTCACGGCGGGGCGGAATAATAGTGGTCCCGAGTCCGTAATTGGGCTGCGAAAAAATATAAAGACGATAGTCACCACTTAAAAATATACGGTTATTCTTTAGCAGGATATTGTTCTTTACATTAATCATCCACTGTTTTTTTAAAGTGTAAATAATCCCCAGATTAGCAACAGAGTATTTATCATTTTCCTGTTTTCCTTTGAAAGTATACTGAGCAATAGCACCAAAAAAGAATCCGGTAGCGGGCTGTGAACCAATAGCCGGAATTACCAGAAAAAAATTGTTTCTGGCAGGTTTAGCCGTTAAAACGGAATCTTTCTTTTTAAAGGCTTCAAAAATAGTTTTGGGAGGACATAAAGACGGCTCCTGAAGTTCTGTCTGAGCGGTGAGAAATACAGGAAACAGACCAAGCAGGACTGTCAATAAAAATAAATAATGAAAATGGGGATTTTTTAAGAATTTCACTCTGACATAATTTTAATTTTTATTAGAACCAGATTCAAAATACTTATAAATATAATTCATTTTCAACACTTTACATAAATAATTTAAAAAATAAAGAACAAAAAAAGCCGTCGGTAAAACAACGGCTTGTTATCATATATTTTATGTCATATTTATTTTGTGATAAATTTTGGGTGGATTAGATTTTCTAAAGAATAAATTTCATCCCATTTTTCCTGTGTAATCAGCTTCCTTTCCACTACCGCAATCTGATGTACACTTTTATTTGTTTTTAAAGCTTCTCCTGCAATACTGGCGCTTTCTTCATAACCAATAATCGGGTTCAACTGTGTTACGATTCCTATACTGTTCATGACCATATTATAACAGTGGTCTACATTGGCCGTGATTCCGTTAATACATTTATCAATTAAAGTCTGAATGGCATTGGAAAGATAATCCAAAGAGGTAAACATGGCAAAGGCAATAACAGGCTCCATCACATTAAGCTGCAACTGCCCTGCTTCGGCTGCCATGGTAACGGTTAAATCCTGTCCAATTACATAAAAACAAGTCTGGTTAACCACTTCAGGAATTACGGGATTTACTTTTCCGGGCATAATAGAAGATCCTGGCTGACGTGCCGGAAGATTAATTTCGTTTAAACCGGTTCTTGGTCCTGAGCTTAATAATCGTAAATCATTACATATTTTGGAAATTTTAACAGCCGAACGTTTTAAAGTTCCCATAATCTGCACATAAGCTCCTGTATCTACTGTTGCTTCAATTAAATCGGGAGAAAGTGTCAATGGAATTCCAACCTCATCTGCCAGGTATTTTACACAGATTTCAGGATATCCTTCCGGCGCATTGACTTTGGTTCCAATCGCCGTTGCCCCCATATTAATTTCCAGCAGTAATTCCTGAGCATTTTTTAAACGTTGAATATCTTCGCCAATTGTGGTGGCATAAGCTTTAAATTCCTGTCCTAAAGTCATAGGCACCGCATCCTGAAGCTGGGTTCTTCCCATTTTTAGCACTTCTTTGAATTCTTCTCCTTTTTTAGCGAAAGCGACTTCAAGACCTGCAAAAGTTTTAATAAAACTTTCCATCTTTAAATACAATGCAATTCTAAAGGCTGATGGATAAGCATCGTTAGTAGACTGAGAACAGTTGACATGATTATTAGGATGCAGGAAATTATATTCGCCTTTTTTATGTCCCAGATATTCAAGACCTATATTGGCAATAACTTCGTTAGCATTCATATTTACAGAAGTTCCTGCCCCGCCCTGAATTAAATCGCTCACAAATTCATCGTTAAACTTTCCGGCAATCACCTGATCGCTTCCGTAGCAAATGGCTTCGGCAAGTTTAGAATCAAGGGCTCCACAGTCTTTATTGGCCAGAGCGGCCGCTTTTTTAACATAGCCGAGCGCTTTAATAAATAACGGTTCCTTTGAAATGGGAATCCCGGTAATGTTAAAATTTTCTACCGCTCTAAACGTTTGGATTCCGTAATACAGATGATTCGGAATTTCTAATTCCCCTAAAAAATCATGTTCCTTTCTTGTTGATTCCATATACTAAAATACTGTGTTTAACTTAAAAAATAAGCGTAAAGCTACAGTATTTTAGGCATTCAAAATGTAAACGAAATCAAAATGATTTTGTATTTAAGCAAAATATTTTATTGTAAATGATTACCTTTTCGCCCTCAAATAATTACCTTTTAGAGTTGAAAAAAGAAAGCGAATATTTTCTGGATAAAGAATACAATGCGATTATTTACGCCAAAGATGATCTTAATTTTAAAGATTTTGAGGGCTGTGTTTTTAATGACTGCAGCTTTTCTGCCTGCACTTTTTTAGCTGTCACTTTTATCGACTGTGTTTTTAATGACTGTATTTTCAACGAAGCGAAGATTAATTACGTCGCTTTGAGAACGGTTACCTTTAATCGATGCGAAATTAAAGAGGTGAATTTTGCCATGTGCGACAAACTCATTTTTGAAGTCCATTTTAACGATTGTATTCTCGATTTTTCGAAGTTTTATACTTTAAAATTAAAAGGAACTCCGTTTACCAATTGCAGTTTAATTGCCGTAGATTTTATGGCCGCAGACTTAACGAGTGCTCTTTTTGACAATTGCGATTTGTACCGCTCAGAATTCAGCAAAGCCATTGCCAATAAAGCTGATTTTAAAACGAGTTATAATTATACCATTGATCCGTCTAAAACGAAACTGAAGAAAGCTGTTTTTTCTTTGAATGAAGTAAAAGGACTATTGTTTAAGCATGATGTAATAGTGAGTTGAAAAATCATTAATAACAATTTTTAACAAAATAAAATAAATGAAAAAGCTATCTATTCTTCTTTTTTTATTCTTTCATCTGTTAACATACTCTCAAAAAACAACTTCATATAAAAATATAGGAGTAATTTTTTCAAAAGATTATGATTGCTATCTTTTGGATAGTCCAAAACGTTTTACCCCTGCTTCGAACGAAATCAAAGAATTAGAAATTTTACTAAATAAGAACATAGAAGTTATTAATACTAACAAATTCAATCCACTAATACACAAAAACCTAAATAATTACAATAGACAATATATTGGCTTTCTTAACGAGAAAGGCGAAAGAATTATCTACATAAATTTTCTTTGGAGAGAAAATGAAAATCAGCCTTATTTTAATAAGGGTAAAGAAGATAAATGGAAAACTGAATGGTATGACGTAGCAGATGGCGGCAGTCATTATTGGAATATAAAATATAATCTAACCAACAAAACTTTCTTTGATTTCCACGTAAATACCCTTGGTTAAATTAAAGCTTCTTCCCCATCACATAATCTTCCATCAAATACCCATTTCCAATTTCTATATCAACCGTTTCTTTGATTTCGAAACCTAGTTTTTTATAGAAATTTAAAGCGGTATTAAAACGGTTTACGTTCAATAAAAGTTCCTTTGAATTATTTGCTAAAGCCATTCTTCCGATTTCTTCAAAAACCGTTTTTCCATACCCTTTCCCCTGTGTTTCCGGAAGAAGATAAATTTTATGGATTTTGGTAATCGCTTCGTTTTTATAATGATGTTCAATTCCTATAAAACCAATTACAGATTCTGAATCGGAAATTAAATAAAACAGCTGTTCTTTATTCTGAATTTGTTTTGAAAGTGCTTCATCAGAATAAATAAGGTCTAACATATATTCTAATTGTGCTGCTGTCAAAATTTCGCCATAAGTTATGGGCCAGGTTATATTTGCGATCTCCTGAATTTTAGCAATATCTTCAGTTGATGCTTCGGTAATTTTAATCATATTTATTTAGTAAAAACCTGATTTTCCTGTTCGCTTACACGAATGAAAGTCGTTCGTTTTGTTAATTCTTTTAATCTTGAAGCTCCTACATAAGTACAAGTACTTCTAATGCCTCCTAATATATCCAAAACCGTATGAATCACATCTCCTTTAAACGGAACCTGAACTGTTTTTCCTTCACTGGCTCTGTATTCTGCAACTCCTCCTGCATGTTTGTCCATAGCCGTTTTTGAACTCATTCCGTAAAATTGTTTGAATTTTTCGCCTTTTACTTCTATCAGCTCTCCTCCGCTTTCGGTATGTCCGGCCAGCATTCCGCCTAACATCACAAAATCGGCTCCGGCTCCAAAAGCTTTCGCAACGTCGCCTGGAGTCGTACAGCCTCCGTCGCTTATAATATGTCCGCCCAAACCGTGAGCGGCATCAGCACATTCTATAATGGCAGATAACTGTGGATAACCAACGCCCGTTTTTACTCGTGTGGTACAAACAGATCCCGGGCCAATTCCGACTTTTACAATATCAGCACCAGCCAGTAATAGTTCTTCGGTCATTTCACCCGTAACTACATTTCCGGCAATAATGATTTTGTCTGGATATTGTTTTCTGGTTTTCTTTAAAAACTGAACAAAATGTTCTGAATAACCATTGGCAACATCAATACAGATAAATTTCAGTAACGGATCTGCAGTTATTATTTTTCCAATTTTATCAAAATCTTCTTTTCCAGTTCCGGTACTTACGGCAATATAATCGTAAATATCCGGAGTTGCATTTTGAAGAAATTTGTTCCATTCTTCTAAAGTGTAATGTTTATGAATCGCAGTAAAAAGTTTCTCTTTGGCTAAAACTTCTGCCATTTCAAAAGTCCCGACTGTATCCATATTCGCAGCCATAATTGGAATTCCCGCCCAATTTGATGTACTATGCAAAAACTTGAAATTTTGTTCTAAAGAAACTTCCGACCGGCTTTTCAGTGTGGATCGTTTAGGTCGGAACATTACGTCTTTAAAGCCTAATTTCAGGTCCATTTCTATTCTCATAATTTTGAGTTTTTGGGTTACTCTCAAATATAAGGAATTTTAGATTCCGGACTTTAGATTTTGGATTATAAAAACTTTAAAAATTGAACGCAGATTAAACGGATTTTTTTTAGAATTCCACAGAGATACACAAAGTTTCTCTCAAAGCTTCACAAAGTAAAAACTGAAAACTGTCACTGAGACTGAAAACTGAGACTGAAAACTGAGACTGAAAACTAAAAAAAACTACCCGTGAATCGTTTCGTTTTTCCCGTAATTGGTAATAATTGATTCTTCAAAAGCCAGCCATTCTCTCCAGCGTTTTTCAACGTCAATTCCAACTCCGTATTTACGTGCGTAAGTAATGAAAGTAGTGTAATGTCCGGCTTCGCTTTCCATTAATTCTCTGTAAAAAACAGACAATTCTTCGTCCTGAATATTTTCAGAAAGGACTTTAAAACGTTCGCAGCTTCTGGCTTCGATCATGGCAGAAAACAGAAGTCTTTCTACAAGGCCGGAAACACGGCTTCCGTCTCCGCTTCTTTTCATGTATTGATACAATTCGTTTACGTATTCGTCTTTACGCTCACGACCTAATTTCAATCCTCTTTTGATGATAATATTATGTACCTGCTCAAAATGGTCTATTTCTTCTTTAACCAGAGCCAGTAAATCCTGAACCAAATCCTGATGTTCCGGATTGTTGGTAATAATAGTAATAGCATTGGTTGCCGCTTTCTGCTCGCACCAGGCATGATCTGTTAAGATTTCTTCTATGTTTTTCTCAACAATATTTACCCATCTTGGGTCGGTTGGCAGTTGTAATCTTAATACGCCCATGTCTTAAATTTTGTTTGTTTTGTTTCAGGTTTATTTTGTTTCAAGTTACTCTTAAAGCTAAAAAAGTTTAAAGTCTTGTAACACGTTTATTTCCGCATTACAAAACTTTAAACTTGAAACCTGAAACTTTAAACTAATTAATATGCAAAAATTGGTCTTTCGCTCATTAATTCGTTTACTTCTTCAGCAACTTCTTCGATAAGATCTTCATTTGTATGATCAGTAAGAACTTTATCGATTAAAGCTACGATAGTTTCCATATCTTTTTCAACTAAACCACGAGTTGTGATTGCAGCTGTTCCAACACGGATTCCAGAAGTGATAAAAGGTGATTTATCGTCAAAAGGAACCATGTTTTTGTTTACTGTAATTTCAGCTTTTACTAAGGCATTTTCAGCTTCTTTTCCGGAAATGTTTTTATTTCTTAAATCGATAAGCATCATGTGGTTATCAGTTCCGCCAGAGATAATGTTGTAACCTCTTTTTACGAAAGCATCCGCCATTGCATTTGCATTTTTCTGTAACTGCATTGCATAAGTAAAGAACTCATCTTTTAATGCTTCACCAAAAGCAACTGCTTTAGCAGCGATAATGTGCATTAAAGGCCCGCCCTGATTTCCAGGGAAAACAGCTAAATCCAATAAAGAAGACATCATTCTGATTTCTCCTTTTGGAGTTGTTAATCCTTGTGGATTTGGGAAATCTTTCCCCATTAAAATCAGACCTCCACGTGGTCCTCTTAAGGTTTTGTGCGTTGTTGTAGAAACAATATGGCAATGCGGGATTGGATCGCTTAATAATCCTTTTGCAATAAGACCTGCCGGGTGAGAGATATCTGCAAATAAGATCGCTCCTACACTGTCGGCAATTTGTCTGAAACGGGCAAAATCCATATCACGTGAATAAGCCGAAGCCCCTGCGATGATTAATTTTGGCTGTTCTTTAGTTGCAATTTCCTGAATTTTATCATAATCTAAACGACCAGTTTCAGCATCTACACCGTAGAAAACCGGACGGTATAAACGTCCTGAAAAGTTTACTGGCGAACCATGTGTTAAGTGGCCTCCGTGAGATAAATCGAAACCTAAAATAGTATCCCCAGGATTTAAACAAGCATGATAAACAGCAGTGTTTGCCTGAGATCCTGAGTGTGGCTGTACGTTTGCATATTCAGCTCCAAATAACTCTTTTGCACGGTCAATAGCGATCTGTTCAATAACGTCAACTACTTCGCAGCCTCCGTAATATCTTTTGCCAGGATATCCCTCAGCATATTTATTAGTTAAAACAGAACCAGCCGCCTGCATTACCTCATCACTTACAAAGTTTTCTGAAGCAATAAGCTCTAATCCGTGAATTTGTCTCTCTTTTTCCTCTTGTATAAGATCAAAAATTTGTTCGTCGCGTTGCATTTTTTCGTTTTTCGTTAATTTCCTGCAAAAATACAAAAAAACGTTTGTGATACTGTTAGATTATGATATATTTGACATGTAATTTTTCAACAAATAATTAACATCTAACATGCCCATAACCGCCAACGATACTAAAAGAAAATCATGGTTAGAAGTACCAGAAAATAGTGACTTCCCTATTCAAAATATTCCTTTCGGTGTATTTCTTACCAAAGAAAATGTCGTTACCGTAGGAACAAGAATTGGCGATTATGCCATAGATTTAGGGGCTTTACAGCAATTAAACTATTTTGAAGGAATAGATTTGACCGATGATATGTTTATGCAGGACACGCTGAATGATTTTATTTCTGACGGAAAAAAAACATGGCGTTTAGTGCGAAACCGCATTGCAGATATTTTCGACGAAAGCAACCCGCAGCTCAGAGATTCAACAAAAGACCGTGATATTGTTATTTTTAATATTGAAGATGTAGAAATGCAGCTTCCGGTTTTAATTGGAGATTATACCGATTTTTATTCAAGCAGGGAACACGCTACAAACGTAGGTAAAATGTTCCGTGATCCTGAAAATGCCCTTCTTCCTAACTGGCTTCATATTCCGGTAGGATACCACGGAAGAAGTTCTACAATCGTTCCGTCCGGAATTCCGGTTCACAGACCTATGGGACAAACATTGCCAGCCGGCGGAGATTACCCTGTTTTTGGTCCGTCCCGTTTAGTAGACTTCGAACTGGAAACCGCTTTTATTACTACTGATGTAAATGTAATGGGCGAAAACATTTCTACTTTTGAAGCTGAGGATTATATTTTCGGAATGGTTTTATTAAATGACTGGAGTGCCCGTGATATTCAGAAATGGGAATACGTGCCGCTTGGACCATTTTTAGCCAAAAACTTTGCTACTTCTATTTCACCATGGATTGTGACTATGGATGCTTTAGAACCTTTTAGAACAAAAGGGCCTAAACAGGATCCGTCACCACTTCCTTATTTACAGACGAAAGGAAAAAAAGCTTTTGATATTCATCTTGAAGTTTCCTTGAAACCGGAAGATCAGGAAGAAACTGTAATTTCAAGATCTAATTTTAAATACTTATACTGGTCCATGACCCAGCAGTTAACACATCATACCTCAAACGGATGCCGCGTAAACTCTGGTGATATGATGGGCTCGGGAACTATTTCGGGACCAACTCCTGATAGTTTTGGTTCTATGCTGGAATTAACCTGGGGAGGAAAAAATCCGCTTATTTTAAAAGACGGCAGTGAACGTAAATTTATTGAAGATAATGATACCGTTATCATCAGAGGTTTCTGCGAAAATAATGAAGTGCGAATTGGGTTTGGTGAAGTTGCCAGTCAGCTTTTACCTCCATTTATCAGACAATGAAGAGCAGATAAAGATTCTGAAGAGATATAGAAATAAAAAACCTTGGTTAACGCCAAGGTTTTTTTTATATGTTTTTATTTTGCCACAGATTAAAGGAATTAAAATGATTTTTTCTCATTTTATAATATGTTTTTTTGAATCTCCCAAAGACGCAGAGTAGCGAAGTTCTTTTGCATTGCCTCTGGTTTTGACCAAAGTTGTTATTCGTTTTATAAAAAAGGCTTTAGCCAAAACAACAAGTTTGGCTAAAGCCCTATAAAGTGACTTTATTTCTCCCTCCAATTAAAACTGAAAGCTATCTAATAAATTTAAAAAACTTTGCGACTCTGCGTCTTTGCGAGATTAAACTCAACACAAAACTTAAAAAAAACTTTGCGTCTTTGCACCTTAGTGGCAAAAAAATTAAGCCGGAATCTGCTGGCTTAAGCAATGCAAGGTTCCGAATCCCCAGATGAAATCAATACAACTAATACCAATTACTTCTCGATCCGGAAAACACTCTGCTAAGATATTTAAAGCAACACGATCGTTACTGTCGTTAAATGTCGGTACTAAAACACAATTATTTAAAATTAAGAAATTGGCATAACTAGCCGGCAATCTTAAATCTTCAAAATCGACACGCTTTGGCATTGGTAATGCTACAATAACAGGAGATTTTCCGTTTTCCAGTTTTGCATTCTGCAGACGTTTCAAATTATCCTGCAAAGGTTTATAATTCGAATCGTTTTTATCAGTTTCTACAATAGTTACAATGGTATCTTCATTTACAAAGCGGCATAAATCGTCGATATGACCATGAGTATCGTCTCCTTCTATTCCGTCTCCAAGCCAGATTACATTGGTTACACCCAGGTATTCTTTAAAAACCGCTTCGTAATCTTCTTTGGTAAATCCTGCATTACGAACCTGAATTGTTGGGTGCATCAGACATTCTTCGGATGTAAGTAAAGTTCCTTTTCCGTTTACATCGATAGCACCGCCTTCTACAATTACCGGTTTTCCTTTGTACATAACCTGTGTAAGCGGAACATTAATAAAATCAGCCACTTTTCCCGGAACAAATTTATCTAATTGATAGTTTTTGTACTTGGCCCAGCCGTTAAAATTGAAATTTAAAGCTTCCCTTTTTGAACCGTTTTTCACAATAATCGGTCCTGAATCACGCATCCAGCTTCTGTTGGTTTTATGAATGATATAGGAAACATTTTCAAGATTTACACGAGCTCTTTCAAGCATATCGGCAGCTTTTTCTTTTAGCTTTTCATCGGCTACAACCAGAAAAACAGTTTCAAAAGCAGCCACTTTTTTAATAAATTCTACAAAAGCCCACTGAACAGCTTCGTATTTTCCCGGCCAGTCGTTGCCATTATGCGGAAAACATAACACAATTCCCTGTTGTTTTTCCCATTCTGCCGGAAATCTTCTATTATTTGTTGACATATAGATTGTTCTAATTTTTGAAAGTGTACAAAGATAAGCATTCGACAGGATTATAAAACACCTGAGTCAAAATCATCTCTAATTTCACGAATAATATCCTGCAAAAATTAAGTTAAAGATTATATAATAAAGTCTTAATATTAAGCCCGAATCTGGTAGTTAATTTTGGCAAAACTAAAAAACTATCAAATGAAAAAATTAAGTATCTCATTATTAACAGCTTTATTTTTAATGGCAGGCTGTAATAACGATGAAAACTCTAACAACGAAGAACAGGAAGTTGTAGTAAATGAAAACCCGGCCACTTTTAAAGAAATTGGTTCCATAACCATTGGCGGAGAAGCTGCTGCTGAAATTTCTGCTTATTGCGAAAAAACAAAAAGATTATTTACAGTAAACAACAGCGGTGTAAACCAAATTGATATTATTGACATTACAGATCCTTCAAAACCAACAAAAATTGGTAAAATTGATTTAGCTGCTTATGCGGGTGCTGCAAACAGTGTTTCTGTTTTTGACGGAAAACTGGCGGTTGCTTTAGAATCAACTGTAAACAAACAGGCTAACGGAAAGGTTGTCGTTTTTAATACAAGTGATTACAGTTTAATAAAACAAGTAACAGTTGGTGCTTTACCGGATATGATTACCTATTCTCCTGACGGAAAATATATTATGACTGCCAATGAAGGAGAACCAAACACCGATTATTCGCAGGATCCAAACGGAACGATTTCTATTATCGAAACCACTGGTTATACCGTTACTACACTTGACTTTAGTTCATTTGCCAGTCAGGCGGAAACTTTGAAAAAAGACGGATTCAGAATTTCTAAATTTGCTAAAAGTTTTGCTCAGGATATTGAACCGGAATACATTACTATTTCTGATGATTCTAAAACAGCCTGGGTAACTTTACAGGAAAATAACGGGGTTGCCAAAGTTGACCTTACTTCTAAAACAATTACAGCCATTTATCCTCTTGGTTTAAAAGATTACAACACAGCCGAAAACGCGATTGATGTAAGCGACAGCGATGATAAAATTGCTTTTAACCCATGGAAAGTAAAAGGATTGTACATGCCGGACGCTATCAGTCATTTTTCTGCTAATAATGTTCCGTATTTTGTTACGGCAAACGAAGGTGATGCCAGAGAATATGAGGCATACAGCGATGTTAAACGTATGAAAAACATGAAACTTGATGATGCTGTTTTCCCAGATGCCGCTACTTTGAAATTAGACGCTAATTTAGGAAGACTAAACCTTGTTGCCGATATGGGAGATACTGATGGTGACGGAGATCTGGATGAAATGGTAAGTTTTGGTGCAAGATCCTTCTCTATCTGGAACGGAAATACAGGAAAAATTGTCTACGACAGCAAAAACGATGTGGATAAAAAAACTAATGAACTGGGCACATACGATGATAAACGAAGCGATGATAAAGGTTCTGAACCGGAAGCTGTAGTTGCAGCCAAAATGGGAACTCAGAATATTTTATTTGTAGGTCTTGAAAGATCTGATGCTATTATGACATATGACGTAACGAATCCTAATGCACCACAATATTTGCAAACCGTTAAAACCGGAGATGCACCGGAAGGAGTTTTATTTATTCCGGCTTCTAAAAGTCCGACTAAAAGAAGCTTGCTGGTAGTAAGCAGCGAGGGCGACGGCAGTATTAAAATTTATCAGCCAGATTTGAAATAACCGATTTTTTACAGAATCAGAAAAGGGTAAAATTAAATTTTACCCTTTTTTTATGTTAAAATCAAAAATTTAATTAACAGGTTTTCAGTTTTATAGCCCAATTAGTGGAAATTATGTAAGACGCAATACAACACATTTGAAAAATACGGGGTCTACTTTTGTCAGGAGTTTAAATAAAAGCCAATTAAATTTTTGATATCATGAAAAAGAAATTAGTATCCGTATCCTTTTTACTATTAGCCTTAGCAGCCAATGCACAAATGACGACCACCAATGTAAAACCTGCTGTTGACCAGCCTGAATACAACAGATGGTCTATTGAATTAAACGGAGGTGTAAACAAACCTACAGAAGCTATGACTCCCGGTTATGCTACCGAATCATTAAATCTCTTTCACGGTGATTTAGGAGTACGATATATGTTTAATCCAAAATTCGGGGTGAAACTGGATGTTGGATACGATCAGTTTAAAGAAAAAAAGAACACTCCCGATTTTGAAAGCCGTTATGTACGAGCCAGTTTACAAGGGGTTATTAATGTAGGCCGTGCTTTAAACTTTGAGAGCTGGACGAATACTATTGGTATTTTGGCACATGGAGGTTTTGGAGTGTCGCAGATTAGTACTGAAACCGGTTTTGGCGGACAGGACTATATGGCTCACGGAATTGCGGGATTAACAGGTCAGGTTAAATTAAGCAAACGTGTGGCTTTAACAGGTGACCTTACCGGAATTATCAATGGCAGACAAAACTGGAATTTTGACGGAATGGGCACGACTACTGCGGGTTCTTTTGACGGTATTTTATTAAATGCTTCTGTTGGTCTTACATTTTACTTAGGTAAAAATGAAAAACATGCTGACTGGTATTCTGAAGAAAATGAAAGATTAAACAAACTGGAAGACAGAGTCACTACTATAGAAACAGGACTTATTGACAGCGATAAAGATGGTGTAGCCGATTTATACGACTTAGAGCCTAACAGCATTGCCGGAGTTGCTGTTAATACTAAAGGACAATCTATTGATACCAACCAGAACGGAGTGCCGGATGAACTGGAAAGTTACTTAGACAAAACATATGAAAAGAAAGGCAGTGGTACTGCAGCCAACTCTGTTGAACAATTAATTAACGGGGGTTATGTGAATGTATATTTTGACTTTAATTCGTCTAAGCCTACAAACGCTTCTTTATCCGGGGTTGATTTCTTAGTAAAATACCTGAAAAACAATCCTGGAAAATCGGCTGATATTATTGGATATGCAGATGAAATTGGAAAAACAGACTACAATACAGAGATATCAAGAAAAAGAGCGGAAGCTGTGAAAAAAGTAGCAATAAATGCCGGAATTGAGGCGTCGAGACTGAATGTAATTGCTAACGGAGAGGATACTTCGGTAAACAAAAATTCTAAGGAGGCACGTCAAATCGTGAGAAGAGTTACTTTCCAGATAAAGTAATCCCTATAAAGCTAAAAACAAGAAAAGGAGCTGTTTCAAAATGAACAGCTCCTTTTTGATATTAGATAGAATTATTGAAGGATCTTTATATGAAGTAATTGCAGATCAACACACAATTTAAATAAAGCTTCGAAGAAGCAAAATATTTACAGCAAAGGAAAATACATTTGCAATATAAAGCTCCTCCGAAACTTACAAAAAAAAAGCTGTCTTTTCAGACAGCTCTTTCTATATCATTTTATCAGATTATTTATCAATTGCTCTTTTTGTAATATCTCCAAAAGCATCAATTCTTCTGTCTCTGAAAAACGGCCAGTTTTGACGAACATTTTCCTGTAAGTCCAAATCAACTTCAGCAATTAAGATTTCTTCTTTATCATGAGAAGCCTGAGCTAAAATCTCTCCTTGTGGTCCGGCAATAAAAGATGCTCCCCAAAACTGAATTCCTTCAGTTCCTTCAATATATTTTTCTAAACCAATTCTATTGGCCGCTGCTACGAAAACACCATTGGCTACAGCATGTCCTTTCATCACATTCATCCAGGCACCATACTGGTTTTCTCCGTATTGTTCTTTTTCTTTTGGATGCCATCCGATAGCGGTTGGATAGAATAAAACCTCAGCACCTTTTAAAGCCGTAATTCTCGCTGCTTCCGGGTACCATTGATCCCAGCAGATTAAAGTTCCTACCGTTCCTTTTTTAGTTTCGATTGCCTGAAAACCTAAATCACCCGGAGTGAAATAGAATTTTTCATAGAAATGCGGATCGTCCGGAATGTGCATTTTACGGTATAAACCAGCTTCTGTACCGTCCGTATCAATAATATAAGCACTGTTGTGGTAGATTCCAGCCATTCTTTTTTCGAAAAAAGGAACAATAATTACGACTCCTAATTCTTTTGCCAATTCACTGAAAGCAATAAATGAAGTACTATATAATGGTTCTGCTAAGGCAAAATTATCTACATCTTCGCTTTGGCAGAAATAATGACTGCTGTATAGTTCCGGAAGTAAGATTACTTCGGCTCCCTGACTGGCAGCATCTCTTACCCAGCTGATACATTTCTTAAGATTATTTTCAGCAACATCATTCAGATTTAACTGAATTACTGATATTTTATACTTTCTTTTCGGCATGACATAAAATTTAGAGTGCAAAAATAATACTTTTTAAAGGAATGGCAAAGTGAGTTTAATTTACTTAACTTATAAATGAAAAAAGAGCTTTAAAGCTCTTCTTATAATTGTTTTATACTATCTCTTTTTGTAGAAAATATTTTAGAAATATAAATCACATTATTCTCTTCAAGATACAAAACTTTATAATCTCGTATTATAATTCTTCGATATTCAGGTTCAATCTCATCTTTTTGATATTGTTCACTAAAACGTATTTTTTTAGCGGCATCCAAAATTTCATTTTTAATATTATCTGCACCTTGAACAGATTTCTCTTTGTAGTAATTGTAAATTGTTTTCAGCTGATTTTTGGCCGTATTAGTCCAAACAACTTTTAAAAACTTATCCATCACCAGTTTTCAGATTCTTTCTCTACATCTTCCTGAGAAGTATACTCTCCTCTTTCAATTTCTAATTTAGTATTAGCCAATTGAGCTTTATATTCACTTCTGCTAATTGGTTTTCCCTCTACTGAAAATGCAACTATTTCCTCTTCCTGATAACTTTCGATAACTGCTTTTACAACTTTTAAAAGACGTTCATCTGCAGCATTAATATATTCTAAAACGCTATCTCTTAACTCTAAAGCTCCCATAATTATTCCTTTTTTAATCTTTCAAAGATAAGTATTTTGATTCAATATTTGTATTTGAAAAAAACCATCTTACATCGATTTAAAAACTAAATCTCTGCAAAATGGCTTTTCACCTAAGAATAATAAACTAAGAACCCCTTATTCAATAACCACTTTCTGAGTCAGGAATTCTGTTTCTGATTTTTTAAACTTTATTTCAAAAGTTCCTTTTGCTGCAGATTTAAATTTGTAAACTGTCTTTTTTGGATCTGGAACTTGCTGTGTACAAACTCCTGTCGGGTATTTTGCGATAACCTGTAATCCTTTTACTGTTCCTATTGCTGCTTCTGAAATTTTATCAAATTCCCCGCAGGCATTATCTACAACATAAGTCACTTCATAACTCAGTTCATCGTTTACTTTTCCTGCGGCCGGTCCTTTAATTTCTGTTACCAAAGCTGTTTTTGAAGTCAGTGTATCAGTATCCGTTTTTTCATCATCGTCGCTGCTGCACGAAACAAAAGAAATTGATAAAAATAATACTACCAAAACTGATTTTAATTTAAAACTTTTCATATAAAATAATAATTAATTGTTAATTACTATGAAGACGCTGTCGAATTACAAAGGTTGCTTATCTGAAAATGTTAAAAGTTTTCACTTTCTTATTAATCAATTGCAAATCAAAATCTTATTGCAGGAAAAAATAGTGAAAAAACACCGTTATTTCCTACGAAAATAAAAAAAACACAGAGTTAGTCCCAATAGCAGCAACATTCCTTTCCAGCCCTCTAACAGGAAAAAGATATAGTCCCGATTGCTATAGAAAAGACAGAACATTCTTTTGAAAATAAACTGACCTGATGCTCCTAAAAACAAAAAAACACCAGCGCTGACTGATGTTTTTCTAGTATATATTTGAGATTTTACTATGCTGTTTTCTTTTTAAATATCTTTTTAAACAGGTTTACTACTGCTAATACAATGAAACCTAATACAAGCCCAACCACAAATTCTTTAATAATTGAGGGGATTTTAATCTCTTCAGCGATATGATGAATAAACGGAATATAATGTACGAACAATCCTCCGGCAACCAGAATCAAAGCAATAGTTCCAATTACGGTTAAAGCTTTGATAACTTTTGGAAGTGCCTGAACTAAAATATTTCCAACAAACTTCAATGCGCTCTTTTCTTTTTTGCTGTGCTGAATCATTTTAAAACCTACTTCATCCATACGCACAATCAGCGCCACGATTCCATAAACCCCTACTGTCGCAATAACAGCAATAATAGATACTGTAATAATCTGGGACAATAATGGTTTTCCAATTACGGTTCCCAAAGCTATAATTACGATTTCGACCGAAAGGATAAAATCAGTTACAATAGCAGACTTTACTTTTGCTTTTTCTATTACTAAAATTTCTTCTTCTGTCAGAACCTCATCTGTTATACCTTCAGATTCTTCATGATCGTGCGGAAAAATAAACTCATATATTTTTTCTGCTCCTTCATAAGCCAGAAATAATCCTCCAAGCACCAGAATTACAATAATGGCCACCGGCAGAAAGGCACTTAATACAAAAGCTATAGGAAGAATAATAATTTTGTTAAGTAATGATCCTTTGCTTATTGCCCATAAAACCGGAAGTTCTCTTGAAGATGCAAAGCCAGAGGCTTTCTCAGCGTTTACGGCTAAATCATCGCCTAAAATTCCTGCTGTTTTTTTTGCTGCCACTTTACTCATTACTGCAACATCGTCCATAATTGCTGCTATATCGTCTAATAGTACGAAGAAACCTGATGCCATTATTTTTTGGTATTTGTTAATGTTTAGATGGGTGCGAATCTACTACTTTTTAACGTAATCTATTGAACAAAATCGGATTTAATTTTTAACTGCACTGACCTAACAAAAGCCAGATAATTATGAAAACCAATATTGTTCCAAAACAGCCTCCTCCTAATTTTTTGGCGCCGTAACCTGCTATTAATCCTCTAAATATATTGTTCATGATTTTATAGTTTTATATCTCAAAGTTGAGAATTAAAACCAATATTTTATTTACAGGACTTTTAAAATAAATTGCATTATTTACGGCTTAAAACAAAAAACGCCGGCAATACTGCCGGCGCTTTAAGAAACATGAAAAAAACTTTGTATTTTATTCTACAGCCTGGGTCTGGTTTCTAAAGACCAGATTACCATCAAAAGCATCCAATAAAATGATACTGTCGGTAGTGATATTGCCAGCTAAAATTTCTTTTGACAACTGATTCAATACTTCTCTTTGAACCACACGTTTAACTGGTCTTGCTCCAAAATGCGGATCATAACCTTTTTCTGCCAGATAAGCGACAGCTTCCGGAGTGGCATCCATTGTAATACCCTGTAAGGCCAGCATTTTGGTCACGCTCTTTAACTGTAAATTTACAATTCTTGAGATATTCTCTACCGTAAGCGGTGTAAACATTACAATTTCATCAATACGGTTAATAAACTCAGGACGAACAGTTTGTTTCAACAATCCTAAAACTTCATTTTTAGCAGCTTCTGTAGCAGCCTCAACGCTTCCTTTTAGATTTTCAAATTTCTCCTGAATTATATTACTTCCCATATTTGAGGTCATAATAATAATCGTATTTCGGAAATCAGCCAGACGACCTTTGTTGTCTGTTAAACGACCTTCGTCCAGAACCTGCAGCAGAATATTGAAAGTGTCAGGATGCGCTTTTTCGATTTCGTCTAACAATACAACAGAATAAGGTTTTCTACGAACGGCTTCCGTCAACTGACCTCCTTCATCATAACCTACATATCCCGGAGGCGCTCCAACCAAACGGCTCACACTGTGACGCTCCTGGTATTCACTCATATCAATACGTGTCATCGCATTCTCGTCATCAAAAAGATATTCTGCTAAAGCTTTTGCCAGCTCTGTTTTACCTACTCCGGTTGTTCCTAAGAATAAGAAGGATCCAACAGGTTTTTTCATATCCTGTAAACCGGCACGGCTTCTGCGAACAGCATCACTCACCGCTTCTATCGCTTCTTCCTGCCCCACTACACGTTTGTGCAATTCATCTTCCAGATGCAATAGTTTTTCTCTTTCTGTCTGAAGCATTTTGGTAACCGGAATTCCTGTCCATTTTGCTACAACTTCTGCAATATCTTCTCTGGTAACTTCTTCTTTTATTAAAGAATTTCCAGATTGGAATTCTAACAATTGTTTTTGTAAAGTTTCCTGACGTTCCTGTGCTTCTTTTATTTTTCCGTAACGAATTTCAGCTACTTTTCCGTAATCGCCTTCACGTTCTGCACGTTCTGCTTCGTATTTAAAGTCTTCTATTTCGTGTTTTACAGCCTGAATTCCGTCAACGATATCTTTTTCCTGTTTCCATTTTGCATAGATTTCG
This sequence comes from Flavobacterium sp. FG19, assembly GCF_057809475.1. Classification (NCBI taxonomy): domain Bacteria; kingdom Pseudomonadati; phylum Bacteroidota; class Flavobacteriia; order Flavobacteriales; family Flavobacteriaceae; genus Flavobacterium; species Flavobacterium sp. FG19. Next base: position 161,402 of record NZ_JBMDKA010000012.1, read on the forward strand.
TTTCGTTCTTCTTTCAGGTTGGCCAATTCCATACCTAAAATTTTCAGCTTGCTTTCTTCTTTTTCACGTTTGATGGCTTCGATTTCGATTTCCAACTGCATGATTTTACGATCCAAAACGTCTAATTCTTCTGGTTTTGAATTGATTTCCATACGCAGTTTAGAAGCCGCTTCGTCCATCAAGTCGATTGCTTTATCTGGCAGGAAACGATTCGTAATATATCTTTGTGAAAGTTCTACCGCTGCAATAATTGCTTCGTCTTTAATCTGAACTTTATGGTGTGTTTCATATTTCTCTTTGATTCCACGTAAAATCGAAATCGCACTTTCGGTGTCCGGTTCATCAATTAATACTTTTTGGAAACGTCTTTCAAGCGCTTTATCTTTTTCGAAATATTTTTGGTATTCATCTAAAGTCGTGGCACCAATTGCTCTCAATTCTCCACGAGCCAAAGCTGGTTTTAAGATATTTGCCGCATCCATTGCGCCTTCTCCTCCACCCGCTCCAACAAGCGTGTGAATCTCGTCAATAAACAAAACAATATCTCCGTCTGCAGCCGTAACTTCTTTTACAACCGATTTCAAACGTTCTTCAAATTCTCCTTTGTATTTCGCTCCGGCAATCAAAGCTCCCATATCTAAAGAGAAAACTATTTTATCTTTTAAGTTTTCGGGAACGTCTCCATCCACAATTCTATGCGCCAGACCTTCTGCAATTGCCGTTTTACCAACTCCGGGTTCTCCAATAAGCATTGGATTGTTTTTTGTTCTACGAGTCAGAATCTGCAATACACGACGAATTTCTTCGTCACGACCAATTACAGGATCTAGTTTTCCTGTACGTGCTAATTCGTTTAGGTTTTTAGCGAATTTGTTTAGCGAATTATACGTTTCTTCAGCTGAAGCCGATGTTACTCTTTCTCCTTTACGTAATTCTTCGATTGCAGCTTTAAGACCTTTTCCGGTAACTCCCTGATCTTTTAAGATTTGAGAAACTTTACTTTTTGAGTCAAAAATGGCTAAAATCAAATGTTCGATCGAAACGTATTCGTCGTTCATTTTTTGTGCAATAATTTCAGCTTCGTTCAAAGCTTTATTGGCATCTCTGGAAAGCATTACATCTCCTCCGGATACCTTTGGAAAACTCTGAATCGTACTGTCTAAAATTTGAAGAAATAACGGAACATTTACATTTAATTTTTTCAGAATAAATGGTGCTACGTTTTCGTCCACTTCAAAAATGGCTTTGAAAATGTGTTCATTTTCAATTTGCTGCTGGCCATTTCGCTGTGCTAACTGCTGCGACAACTGAATGGCTTCCTGCGATTTAATAGTAAATTTATTTATGTTCATATTTTTATGTTTTGATTGATTTGTTGTTTTAAATATTCATTAAGATTAAAGTTAACCTTTATTGAGACACATTCTTAACTCAAAAGATTTAACTTTGTTCTCGAATATTCAAATTATATTCCATAGTAAAAATAAAGACAAAATGACATCAAAAAGCTGATTTTTATCATTTTCAAATGTCAAAAAGTCACAAAACAAGCCAAATATGAGTTTTTTTAATTCAATCTTCGGAAGTTCAGATAATTCAGAAGCTTCTAAAAGCAAAGTAAAATGGACCGAATTAACCGATATGCTGCAGTTAATGGAAATCGAAGCGATCTCTAATGAAAAACCGGTTGTCATTTTTAAACACAGTACAAGATGCAGTATCAGTCGTATGGCGCTGAAACAATTTGAAAAAGAATTTGATCTCGAAGGAATAGTGGATGCTTACTTTCTGGATTTGATCGCCCATCGTGATATTTCTAATGAAATTGCCAGCCGATTTGGGGTTTATCACGAATCACCACAATTGATCTTAATCAAAAATGGAAAAGCAGTTTATGATGTTTCGCACAGCGATATCGATGCTGAGGCATTGAAAAGTAAAGTGTAATTTTTTTTGCCACAGATTATATAAGATTAAAAAGATTTTTTCGCCACGAATTTCTCAAATTTACACCAATCAATTCGTGGAAATTCGTGAAATTCGTGGCGACTTGAACAAGATTATAAAATCCTTTTAATCTTATATAATCTGTAGCGAAATATTTTTAAAAACTTTCTCCAGACCCGCCGCCGCTAAATCCACCGCCTCCAAATTCCATAGGAGAATCTGTTTTAACTTCCGGTTTTAATCCCAGAGCTGAAGCAGCTATTAAAGTTTCTGCACTTAAAATTGCATCTGAATGACTAATTCTGTCTGGTCTGAATGTTAAACCGCTTTCTTTTTCTTTTAGTTTTCGGATTGAGAAATACGCTATTGCGAATAAAATAAGTCCGCCTAAAGTTAATGCTACTTCTATTGGCAGAACTGCGTAATAAAATCGAATAGTATAGATTGAAAATGCAATTGCCAAAAAGCTGATCCAAAGCATAATCCTGTCTTTTGTTTTTAAAGACTGGACAAGATATAAAACGGGTACTATAAAAGTAAAAGCATAAAAGAAATACGAGAAAGGAATATCTTCTCCCGGCTTAACATCTATACCCAAAAGCTCAGCCGAAAGTTCTCTTACCACCAGATAATTACACGAAAGGTAAAACAGAATCAGACAGAAACTATTCACTAATACGAGTCCGTTATAATAGTAAACCTCTTTGAGCTTCTTTACTTGTTTTCTTGTAAAAAAATAAAATCCGGCAGCAATTAACATAACCGTAAATGGTAAAACAGCTTTTCCAATATCTCCTGTTTCAAGCATCGTAAGAAACAAAACAGCAGAAACAGCAAGACAGAAAACAAGTACGGAAAGCAGATGTAAATACCTTCTGTAAGCCAGAAAAGAAACTATGGCGACTACAATAGCCGTTGGAAGCCCTGTATTATAATCTTCCGTAAGAATCGCAGCTGCACAGCCAGCATTCAGTAGTATTCCCAAAATAAAAGCGTCATCGAGTCCATGTCGGTAGTACTTATTCCCTGTCAGGAATTCCGCCCCCGCAATTCCTATTCCGGCAAAAAGAAAACAGCAGATTTTAAAAAACGAATTGTCTGAACCGCCGGACAATCCAATCAGTGAAACAACACCGCAAATTGACAAATACAAAAATGCTCCCAGCAAAAAGAAGGCTACACGAACTAAAATATTATTTTGAACTTTAAAGGAAGACAATTCTTTCCTGATTATTTTTTTCTGTTCTTTACTTATAAATCCGGCACTTTCTAAAGTATCTGCTTCCTGACTCAAAAATAAGTTGTTCAGCAATTTTTTATCATGTATGATCATTTTGCAATTTCTTTATTAAAGTTTTTAATCAGTTTTATAAACAATACAATGGAGCCGATAAAATAAACTGGAAGCCCCAAAATGATAATCTCCCAGATATCCCTTAAATCAAGATTATCAAAAACCCTGAAAAGAAAAATGTTAAACCCAATAAAAGCGTAAACGATCATAAAAACATAAAGGGAAACTGCTTTTAAATTATAACTTGTCTTGTAGAAATAAAAAGAGGAACCAGCCAGAATTAAAGCAAATAAAATCCAGGTAATGTCATCTTTAATCATACTGCTTACAGAAGCTGCACTTATTATATGCAGAGCAAAAGTGAGATAAACCAGGGTAAAATTCGTTTTTAGATTTATTTTAAAACTGTACACCGTCCAGAGAATTAACAAAACCCCAAGTGCCACTGCCGAATAACACAAACTCTGATTTGCATAAAAATCATTGGTACCATTAAAAAGATCCTGAGGTGTTACCGAAAGTCCCACATAAGCCGCCAGACCTGTAACCGCAATAGTTAAAACGCTTTTATTATCAAAATAATAGGCACAGGTAAAACTAACAATAGTAGGTACTAAAGTCGCAAGACCATAATGGGTCCCGAAAGCTTCGTACTGTACCTGAAGATATCCTATAAAAATACAGGTCAGTACATTGGCTGTTAAAACCAAATATTCTAAAAACGGGCTTTCAGATTTGGTTTCTGTTTTTTGAAAACCAACCGAATTTTTAAAACAATAGTAAAAACAACCACAAATAGCCGCAAATAGTATAGCTAATAAAGCAATATGGCCTATACTGTCAATATTATCATAAATCAGGATTCCAATTCCTGATGTAAACATTAAAACAGCAATAGAAAGGAGTAGTTTTAATTCTACATTAAGTGAAAAAATATTCAGACTCCGATAGTTTATAATCTCCCGAAACTGATTTTCAGTAATTAGATTTTTCTCAAAAAGTTCCTGAGCTGCCTGTTCGTCAAATTGCGTCATACTGATAGTTTAAAAATAAACGATTCTCAAATTTAAGTAAATTAGGTCGAAATTTCTTAACCTTTCAGTAACATATTTTTAAGTATAAAAAAACCGGCCTGTATTATTTACAAACCGGTTTACTTTATTTAAAAGCGTAAAAATTTAAAAAGCAGCTTTCATTTTATCTTTAATTGCATCAAGGCATAAATTGTTGATACTTCCTTCGTGCGTATGTTTAGTTTCTTTAGGAGATTGGTACGTTCCTGCTTCTAATTGCTCAGCAACAGCTTTGTATGCATCTCTAAACGGCATTCCAGCCACTACCATTTCGTTTAAAGTATCTACAGTAAACAAATAATCGTATTTTTTATCTTCTAAAATATGATCTTTAACCGTAATGTCTTTTATCGAAAATATCGCAATATCCAAACAAGATTTTAAAGTCTGAATCGCAGGAAACAAACCTTCTTTTAAAAGCTGTAAATCTCTGTGATAACCGCTTGGTAAGTTATTAGTGATTAAAGTGATTTCATAAGGAAGCGCCTGAATCTTGTTGCATTTTCCTCTGATTAACTCAAAAACATCCGGATTCTTTTTATGAGGCATAATGCTTGAACCTGTTGTAAGATGTGCCGGAAGACCAATAAAATCGAAATTCTGGCTCATATACAGACAAACATCCATCGCAAATTTTGACAATGTTCCTGCAACGCTGGTCATCGCAAAAGCAACTGTTTTTTCTGCTTTTCCGCGGCTCATTTGTGCTGCAACGGCATTGTATTTTAAGGTTTCGAAACCTAATTCCTGTGTTGTAAAAGTCCTGTTGATTGGGAAAGAACTTCCGTAACCTGCAGCAGATCCTAATGGATTCTGATCTACAATTTTTGAAGCGGCGTTCAGCATTGTAATATCATCAATCAAACTTTCGGCGTAAGCTGAAAACCACATTCCAAATGACGATGGCATAGCGATTTGCAAATGCGTATAACCTGGCAATAATACATTTTGATGTTTTTCTGCCGATTCCATCAGCAAATCAAACAATATTTTTACCTGTTCTTTTATTGTTTTTAATTCGTCTTTTAAATACAAATGAACATCTACTAAAACCTGATCGTTACGAGAACGCGCGGTGTGGATTTTCTTTCCAGCATCGCCCAGTTTTACCGTTAACAGATATTCAATTTTAGAATGTACGTCTTCGAAACTGTCTTCGATTTCGAAATTACCTACTACAATATCGGCGATAATTTCGTTTAAAGCATCAACCAAAGAAGTTGTTTCTTCTGAAGTTAATAAACCAATCTGCCCTAACATTTTAGCGTGAGCAATTGAACCTAAAGCATCGTATTTTGCTAAAACCAAATCCAGTTCACGGTCGTTTCCTACTGTGAATTGTTCGATTTGTTTATCTGTTGGTATTCCTTTTTCCCAAAGTTTCATAGGTCATGTTTTTTTTCGCCACGAATTCACGAATTATTTTTTCAAATCTTTGCGATTATTTTTTTTGAATTAATTCGAATTAATATCTGATTTAGATAGTAAAAAATTAATTCGTGAATTCGTGGCGGTTTTTCTTTTCTTATAATTTAAAGAAATCGGTTAGTATTTTGATATACAAATCGACTCCTTCTACAATTTCATTTACAAAAATAAATTCGTCTGCTGAATGCGAACGCAATGTTTCTCCTGGCCCTAACTTCAAAGACTGACAGCTTAAAACCGACTGATCTGAAAGTGTCGGCGAACCATAAGTTGTTCTTCCTAATGCAATTCCTGCCTGAACCAAACCGTGTGCGATTGGAATAGACGAAGCGTTTAAGTGCATTGATCTTGGTGTTACTTCGGCATTTACGTTTGCTTTAACCACTTCCAGGATTTCAGCGTTTGTATAACGATCTGTTACACGAATGTCAACAACTAAATCACATTCTGATGGCACTACATTATGCTGTTTCCCGGCGTTAATCTGGGTTACGGTCATTTTTACGGGACCTAAAACATCTGAGATTTTGTCGAATTTATAGTTTTTAAACCATTCCATTACCGGAATTGATTTATATAAAGCATTATCATCGTTTTGGTGCGCGGCGTGGCTGGCTGTTCCTTTTACTTTTACATCTAAAACTAACAATCCTTTTTCTGCAACTGCCAATTGCATTAAAGTTGGTTCTCCAACAATGGCACAATCTAATTCTGGCAAATGCTTTAAAACACTGTTTAAACCGTTTTTCCCACTGCTTTCTTCTTCAGCAGAAGCTACCATTACAATATTGTGAGAAAGGTTTTGGTTTTCGTAGAAATGTACAAAAGTTGCCAGTAAAGAAACTAAACAACCACCTGCATCATTACTTCCTAAACCAAATAGTTTTCCGTCTTTTTCAATTGCTTTGAACGGATCGTTGGTATATGCCTGATTTGGGCGTACGGTATCGTGATGTGAGTTTAGTAAAAGTGTTGGTTTGTTTTCGTCGAAATATTTGTTGAAAGCCCACACATTGTTGTTTTCTCTCTTGAATGGAATTTCATTCTGATTGAACCAATTTTCGATTAAAAGAGCCGTCTGATCTTCTTCACTTGAAAATGAAGGGGTTTCGATTAGGCCTTTTAATAAACTAATTGCTTCCTGGGTAAGCGTATCTATATTTTTCATTTTTGTTAGGTACTGAGATGCTAAGATTCTAAGGGTCTAAGTTTTTCTTAACTTAAATTACTATGCTAAATCTTAACCTAAATTTTATTGGCGCAAATTTCTAAAATTAATATTTAAAAGTACTGCGCAGCTCTGTTTTTTTGCCACTAATTACACGAATTTTCGCAAATTATTTTTTTGTAAAAGATTTAAAATCAAAATGCACTTTTTAGTGTATGTTTAAAATTATTTTCTCTTTGAACAGCAAAAATTAGTGTCAATTTACGGCAGCATTTTTTATAGCGTAATCGTCGTATGCGGAATATCTGAATTTTGAAGCATTCTGTGATGACCAATTTTGATTTTCTGAACGCCTCTTGATAAACTGTTGAAACAGTTATCCAGTTTCGGAATCATTCCGGAATGGATTACTTTTTCTTCTTTTAGTTTATGGTATAAGGCTTCGTTGATTTGGGTTATTACAGACGAATCGTCTTCTGAATCTTGTAAAACACCTTGTTTTTCAAAACAATACGTCAGCGTAACATCAAAAACTTCAGATAATGCAATTGATAATTCACTTGCGATTGTATCGGCGTTGGTGTTTAACAATTGTCCGTTTTTATCGTGTGTGATGGCACAGAAAACAGGAACAACTCCAGCTTCCAGTAAAGTTGCCAGTAATTTTGTGTTGACTTGTTTAACATCGCCTACAAATCCGTAATCGATTGTTGGGTGGTTTCTTTTTGTGGACTGGATTAAATTTCCATCTGCTCCGGAAAAACCAATAGCATTATTGTCTTTTGCCTGCAATTGCGCTACAATATGTTTGTTGATTTGTCCTGCATAAATCATCACGACAACGTCAAGCATTGGAGCATCTGTAATCCGGCGCCCGTCAATCATTTGCGGAACCAAACCAATACTCTGCGCCATTTTGGTAGCCGATTTTCCACCGCCGTGAACTAAAACTTTATAGCCTTCAATTTTAGAAAAATCAGTTAAAAATTGTTCTAATTCTGCTGGATTATCGATGATGTTTCCACCTATTTTGATTACTGATACGTTCATTTGTTTAAGGTTCAGAGGCTCAGAGGGACAAAGGGACAAAGTTTAAATTCAGTTAGTAAAACCTCTGAACCTTTGCAACTTTGAACCTTTGTACCTGTAAGTTATATTTTTTTAAGAATCTTTTGTAAAACTAATTGTGCTGAATACGTTCTGTTGTTTGCCTGTTCGATTACGATTGAATTTTCTCCGTCTAAAACTTCATCGCTTACAATAACATTTCTACGAACTGGAAGACAGTGCATGAATTTTCCGTTGTTGGTTAAAGCCATTTTTTCAGCAGTAACGGTCCAATTTGGATCGCTGTTGGTTACTTTTCCGTAATCGTTGAAGTTGCTCCAGTTTTTTACGTAAACGAAATCAGCATTTTCGAAAGCTTTATCTTGATCGTATTCGATTTTGCAGTCTTTTGTAATTTCTGGACTCAATTCATATCCTTCTGGATGTGTAATTACGAAATCCATATCTTTCTGCATCTGCATCATTTCTACAAATGAATTGGCTACAGCCTGCGGCAACGCTTTTGGGTGTGGCGCCCATGAAAGCACTACTTTTGGTTTGTTTTTGTGTCTAGGTTTGAATTCTTCCATTGTAATTGCATCTGCCAACGACTGTAATGGGTGACGGATAGCACTTTCCATATTTACGATTGGCACTGTAGCGTATTTCAAAAATCCTGAAATTACAGTTTCCTGATAATCTTTTTCTTTGTCAACCAAACCTGCAAAAGCACGAATGGCGATAATATCACAATATTGCGAAACTACTTCAGCCGCTTCTTTGATATGTTCTGATGCGCCAGAATTCATAATTGCTCCGTCTTCGAATTCTAACGTCCATCCCTCGTTGGTAAAATTCATTACCATTACGTTCATTCCTAAGTTTAAAGCCGCTTTTTGAGTACTCAAACGGGTTCTTAAACTTGGATTGAAGAATAACATTCCTAAGGTTTTGTTTTTCCCTAACTTTTTATTTTTAAGAGGATTCTTTTTGATTTTGATCGCACTTTTCACCCATTTTGATAATGAGTCAATATCTTTTATTGAAATATAGTTCATTTGTTTTTTTTGTTTTTTATTTATAATGCCTAAAATTAGACGCGGATTTTACTGATTTGCTATCGCAAAGACGCGGATTTAGACGGATTTTTATATTCTTACTTTTTTACTATTCTCAAAAATTTTTCTTCGAAATTCTGGTTTTGTTCCAAAATTTAGAAGCAAACCTACTTCACAATCTGTGCCTCTCAAATAGTTTAAAATTTGATTTTCAAATTCTACTACTATACAATCAGCTGCTTTTAATTCTAAAATAATTAAATCTTCTACTATCAAATCTGCATAATACTCACCAACTTTGAATCCTTTATAGTAAACATTAATTTTCTTCTGAGCTTCAACATGAAGACCTTTATTCTTTAATTCTAAATATAAAGAGTTCTGATAAACTCGCTCTAAAAATCCATATCCTAATTCATTATAAACTTCATAAAAAGTTTTTATAATAATGTCAGTCAGCTCTTGATGTAATAATTTCATAAAAACAAATTTGAATGAAATATACTACATAAAATTAAAATAAATATAAAAAATCAGTTTAAATCCGCGTTTTCGCAATAGCGAATCCGTTTCATCTGCGTTCTATATCACACAATCTTAGTAAATGGGATTTCATCTTTCAATGCCCGCAGAATAAAATTATCATTCAGTCCGTTGACAATCCAGGTTTCTATATTTGCTGCTTTTGAAATTGCCGCTGCTTCTATTTTAGACTGCATCCCTCCTGTTCCATGTGATGATTTTGAATCGCCGATTTCTTTTTCGAGCGTTTTTAAATCATTTACTAATTTGATCGTTTCCGGAACTTCATCGTAAATGGATTCTTTCGTGTAAATTCCGTTTGTATTGGTTGCAATTATCAGAATGTCAACATTTAGCAAAACTGCTGTTAAAGCCGCTAATTTGTCATTATCTCCAAACCGAATCTCATCTGTCGCAACGGTATCATTTTCATTGATAATCGGAATGTAATTGTTTTTAACTAATACATTAATGGTATTTACGATGTTCTTTTTGGTCTGTTCTTTTTCAAAATCAGAATAAGAAAGTAAACACTGTGACGTATTTAATCCTAAATCCTTAAAGTTTTCATTGTAAATTCGCATTAAATGTGGCTGTCCGATTGAAGCTAAAGCCTGTTTTACAAAAACATCTTTATCCTGATTGTCCAGCTTTACAAATTGTTTTGCTGCCGCAATTGCTCCTGAGCTTACGATGATAAACTCATATTCGTCGTTTAAAGCTGCAATCTGTATTCCAAGATCTTCAATCTTTCCCCGCGAAATATGATTGGTTTCTTTGGTTAAAGTATTACTTCCTATTTTTAATAAAATCCGTTTCTTACCCATTTCTTTAAAAGGTGCTAAGGTTCTAAGATGCTGAGATTCTAAGTTTTTCTTCTTAGAATTTTCTAATTATCTAATTACCTCAATTTTCACATTATCTCAATTACCTAATTTGTCCTTCTCCGTACACGTACCATTTATTGGTTACTAAATGCTGTAAACCAATTGGACCTCTTTGATGCAATTTATCAGTGCTTATGGCTAATTCTCCACCTAGCCCAAATTGTCCGCCGTCTGTGAAACGGGTTGATGCATTTTGGTAAACCGCCGCTGCATCTATTGCTTCCATAAACTGCTGTGCATTTTCATTATCTCTTGAAATAATTGCTGCTGAATGACCACCGCAATATTTGTTGATTTTTTCGATAGCATTTTGCTGAGAATCGATTGTTCCGATTACGATTTTATAATCCAGGAACTCTTCATACCAAATATCATCGTTCTCGATTGTTTTGGTATTTTCGAAATTCTCCAATGATTTATCGACAATAACTTCAACTTTAGCTTCAATTAAAGCTTCTATCAGCATGGCTGTGAAACCTTCAAAATTAGGCAGTTTAGAATCGATTAGCACTTTATCCAAAGAATTACAAGCCGATATTTTTGCTGTTTTAGCGTTTAGAATCACTTTCAAAGCCAAATCAGTATCTGCTTTTTCATGAACGTAAACAAAATTATTCCCTCGTCCGCTTACAATAACGGGACAAGTCGCATGCGCTTTTACAAATTCAATTAGTTTTTCTCCGCCTCTCGGAACTATTAAATCGACTTTTTGAGTTGGTTTTTCTAAAAAAGCCTGAGTTTCTGTTCTGTTATAATTCAAATACTCTACCCAGTCTTTTGAAACTCCGTTTTCTTCTAAAGCTTTGTGCCAAAGACTTACGATTTTCAAATTTGATTTTAAAGACTCTTTTCCACCTTTTAATAAAATCTTATTTCCGGATTTAAAAGCAATTCCGCCCGCTTCGATGGTAACATCAGGACGAGATTCATAAATAATTAAAATCGTTCCAAAAGCGGCTGTTTTATTCACCACTTTTATTCCATTATCATGAGTAAAATGAAAACGCTCAACGCCAACGGGATCTTCCTGAGATGCTAACTGGTTTAATGATAAAATCATTTCGTCGACTTTTTTATCATCGACTTTTAAGCGTTCTTCCATCGCTAAATCTGAGCCATCGTAATCAGCAAGATCTTCCTGATTGGTTAAGATAATCTGATTCCGCTCCTGTTCGACCAGCTTTGCCATAGTCCGCAGAACTAGATTGCGTTTTTCAATTGATAATGGATTCATAGTTTCAAGTTAGTTGGTTGTTTTTTGGTTGTAATCAAACTCAAACTTTGAGTTTCTAAACCCGACAGGTTTTAAAAACCTGTCGGGTTTAACTTGATGGTAATTTATATTGCTTTTCTAAACCTGACGGGTTTTAAAAACCCGTCAGGTTTAACGTAAAGTCCTAATTAGTTTTTCAACTCTTCCAAACTTTCTTTTAAAGCTTTTACAAACGTATCAATATCAGCTTTTTTCACTGTAAGCGGCGGTAAAATTCTTAATAGATTTTTATTGTTGGCGCTTCCTGTAAAAATGTGTTTTTCGATGATTAATTTCTTTCTTAAAGCAGCTACATCAAAATCAAACTCAACTCCAAGCATTAATCCTTTTCCTTTTACTTGTTTGATTCCAGGAACTTCTTTGATTTTTTCTAAGAAATATTCATAAACTTCGTTTACATTTTTTTGTAAATCTAATTTTTCAATTACATCTAAAACTGCAATTCCTGCTGCACAAGACAAGTGGCTTCCGCCGAAAGTAGTTCCTAATAATCCGAAACTTGCTTCGAATTTTGGAGAAATTAAAATTGCTCCAACAGGGAAACCGTTCCCCATTCCTTTTGCAACTGAAATAATATCAGCGTTGATTCCGTGATGTTGGAAAGCGAAGAATTTCCCGCTTCTTCCATATCCAGACTGTACTTCATCTAAAATTAAAACAACATCATGTTTTTTACATGCTTTTTCTAAAGCCTGGAAAAACTCAGTTGTTCCTTGGTCTAAACCTCCAACTCCCTGAATTCCTTCGATAATTACTGCTGTAACATCGCCTTTAGCCAATTCAGCTTCAACTAATTCGATTTGATTTAGCGGTAAAAACGTTACTTCCTGCTGTGCATTTATTGGTGCAACGATTTTTTTGTTGTCAGTAACCGCAACGGCCGCAGAAGTTCTTCCGTGGAAAGAATTATGAAAAGCCACCACTCTTGATTTTCCGTTATGGAAAGAAGCTAATTTTAAAGCATTTTCGTTTGCTTCAGCTCCAGAACTGCATAAAAACAATTCGTAATCTTCAAGACCAGAAAGTTTTCCTAATTTCTGAGCCAATTCTACCTGTAAAGGATTCTGAATGGCATTTGAATAAAATCCTAAATGATCTATTTGATTCTTCAATTTTGCTACATAATCCGGCTGTGTGTGTCCGATAGAAATCACACCATGTCCGCTGTATAAATCTAAATATTCTACTCCTTTGTCATCAATAATTGTACAATCTACTGCTTTTACTGGAGTTATGTCGTATAATGGGTAAACGTTGAATAAGTTCATTTCTTTTTGTTTGTTTTGTTTCAGGCTTCAGGTTTCAAGTTAACTTGCAACGTGAAACTTTAACCTTGAAACTAGTTTATATTTCTTTGTATCTATTTCAAGTCACGGACAGAACGTGAAACCTGAAACTTTAAACTTGAAACTAAAAAATTAAAATCCGCTTGGTTTCAAATGTAAACCTGTGGTTTCTTCCAAACCGAACATTAAATTCATGTTTTGAATGGCTTGTCCCGAAGCACCTTTGGTTAAGTTATCTATAATTGATGTTATGAGAACCCGGTTTCCTTTTTTCAATAAACTAATAATACATTTGTTCGTTTGCACCACTTGTTTCATGTTGATGTTGGTTGTGGTAACGGTTACGAAAGGCTCGTTTTTATAGAACTCTTCGTATTTTGCTGCTAATTGTTCCAAACTATCATCGCAAACTGTATATAAAGTTGCAAAAATTCCTCTTGGAAAATCTCCTCTGTTCGGAATAAAAAGCAATTCGCTGTCAAAATCGTCCTGCAACTGAACCAAGCTTTCTGAAATTTCACCTAAATGCTGGTGTTCAAAAGCTTTATAATGCGACATATTGTTGTTTCTCCAACTGAAATGAGAAGTTTCTGAAAGGCTTACTCCTGCTCCAGTACTTCCTGTTGTAGCGTTAATATGTACATCATTATTCAACAAATTATGTTTTGCTAAAGGCAGTAAAGCCAACTGAATAGCCGTTGCAAAACAACCCGGATTGGCAATATAATTTGTCTTTTTGATTTCGGCTTTATTGATTTCAGGCAAACCGTAAACAAAATCTTTTCCTTCGAAATGTGCATCTTTATTCAATCTGAAATCATTTCCTAAATCGATGATTTTAGTATGACTTGCAAACTGATTTTCTTTCAAAAATGAAATCGATTTTCCGTGACCTAAACACAAGAAAACAACATTCACATTTGGATTGATTTCGGCTGTGAAATTCATTTCGATATCGCCCATTAAATCGTGGTGCGCTACAGAAAGAGGTTTTCCGGCATTTGTTGTACTGTAAACAAAATCGATGTTTACATTGGGATGATACATTAAAATTCTGATGAGTTCTCCGGCCGTGTAGCCCGAACCACCAATAATTCCGACATTAATCATGGTCTAATTTGTTTACAGATGAGAATATGTTTTGTGCATTTCCTAAAATCTTGATAAATCCTTTTGCATCGTCTGATGTCCAGGCATTGTTCATTTCTCCGTATTGACCGAAACCTGTATTCATTAAATCATTTTCAGATTCGATTCCGTCAAGTGAGAAATGATATGGTTTTAATGAAACCGTAACTGTTCCATTTACTGTTTTTTGAGTGTCTTGCAAGAACGTTTCAATGTTTCTCATTACAGGATCTAAGAACTGTCCTTCGTGGAATAACATTCCGTACCAGTTTCCTAATTGTTCTTTCCAATATTGCTGCCATTTTCCAAGAGTGTGTTTCTCTAATAAATGGTGCGCTTTGATGATAATTAATGGAGCAGCAGCTTCAAAACCAACTCTTCCCTTAATTCCAATAATGGTATCTCCAACGTGAATATCTCTACCAATTGCGTAAGCACTTGCCAATTTTTCAAGAGCAACAATATTATTTGAAGGTTTATCCGTTTTTCCGTTTAAACCAACTAATTCTCCTTGCTCAAAGTGAAGGATAACCTTCTCTTCTCCTTCTTTTTGCAATTGTGATGGATATGCTTCGCTTGGCAATGGCTGGCTAGAAGTTAAAGTTTCTTTTCCTCCAACACTTGTTCCCCAAAGTCCTTTATTGATAGAATATTGTGCTTTTTCCCAAGAGTAGTGAACTCCGTTTTGAGCCAAATAATCAACTTCTTCTTGTCTTGATAATTTTAAATCTCTAATTGGTGTAATAATTTCGATTTCCGGAGCAATAGTCTGGAAAATCAAATCGAAACGAATTTGGTCGTTTCCTGCACCTGTACTTCCGTGAGCGATTGCAGTAGCTCCTACTTTTTTTGCGTATTTTATAGCTTCAATGGCCTGAAAAACACGTTCAGCACTTACAGATAATGGGTATGTATTGTTTTTTAATACGTTTCCGAAAATCAGGTATTTTATAGCTTTATCGTAATATTTGTCTAAAATGGTCAAGTTAGCATGCTGAGCACTTCCTAACTCGTAAGCTCTTTTTTCGATTGCTGTTAATTCTTCTGCACTAAATCCTCCTGTATCAACAAGAACGGTATGAACTTCATAACCTTTTTCATTTTTTAAATATTTCAAACAATACGAGGTATCTAATCCTCCGCTATAAGCTAATACTACTTTTTTCATTTTTTATAATTTAGGCTAATACTTTCGTATGTAGCAGTTTGAGATTTCTTTTTGATTAAATTTTGAATAAAAAAACAAATGACAATATTTTGTTTAAGAATAAAGCCTGTTTGATTTTTTTAAGTCTGCTTAAAACAGCCTCGTTAAAAGGATGTCTTGGCGGTGTTTTTTGTTTTTCTTTTGGGTCGTATAACATTCCGGTACAAAGACACATTTTGTTTTGTTTGCTTTGCAGAATTTCAAAATTGGTACAGGTTTTACAGCCTGCCCAAAAGCTTGGATCGGTTGTTAATTCTGAGAAAGGAACTGGTTTATAACCTAGTTCAGAGTTAATTTTCATAACCGCTAAACCAGTTGTAATTCCGAATATCTTAGCGTCCGGATATCTTTTTAAAGAATAGTCAAAAACTTTTGATTTGATTTTTTTTGCCAAACCTAAACTTCTGTAATCAGGATGTACAATTAATCCTGAATGCGCCACGAATTTTCCGTGTTCCCAGCTTTCGATATAACAAAAACCTGCAAATTTCCCGTCTGCCAGAGCAATCATTGCATCACCATTCGACATTTTTTTCTGAATATACTCAGGAGTTCTTTTAGCAATCCCCGTACCTCTTAACAAGGCAGATGATTCTATCGTATCGCAAATTTCCTGTGCGAATTTGAAGTGTTCTTCCTGGGTAACAACAATAGAGATCTTCATTTCAATAATTGAAGTTTAGTGTTAAAAATTAAAACATGTTGTTTAGTTTGAAATCCGGAACTGAATCCAATAAAATTAAGCAAAATAGAAGTAACATTCTCTAAATCAAAAACTTGATCAGAAAAACCTATAAAATAATATATACTTTTTGGATGTGTTTGCCCTAAGGACAAAGTATGTGATTTCAAAATGAAAAAGGGATATGAATAAATATTCGGCTAAAAACTCTGTTAATACTATATAAATAGCATCCGCACTTCGGGAGAAGTACCAGGTGAGTTTGTCCGTGACAAAGAAGTTGTATGTAAACTTATTTTATTCATTGGTGCAAAAGTACACTATTTTTTTATTTACAAAACAAAAAATACAAAATCTAACATTTTTTTAATGTAATGTTGTTTTTTTTTGAATACACTAAGATACTAAGCTGCTAAAGTTCTAAGACTTAAAAATCCGCTTAGCAAATCTGAGACCTGAAAAATTACAACCAAAAGAAAACCCGATGATAAAGATACCATCGGGTTTTTAAATATTATTAGTTTTTTGTATTAGTTCTTAGTAAACGGAATTACCTGTCCGTTACCTAAAACAATCATGTCAAAACTGGTTTTAGCTTCATTAAACTTGAATTTTAAACCAGCTCCTCTTGACTCGAATGTGTCTTTTTCATTTTCCACCGGTTTTACAGAGAACTTAGGAAAATCTGTAATTTCAACATACAGTGTACTGTTTTTCTCTGTGATTTCAATTTTAAGAGGCGCTTTTGAGGTTGAAAACATTCCAACATAAGGATCTAAAATTAAATCTTTTTCTATCTTTCCTTTTGCTGCAGTCCAGATGTTGTTTGACTCATTATTGTCCGGGAAAACATGATCAGGATCTAAAGTTATACTTTCGATTTCTTCTGTAGAATTATGTTTAAAAGACCAGCTGTTGTTACGCTGCCAGATTTCTACCGGAAGATTTACCCTGCTGACTTTTCCGCTTTTTGTTTTAACATCCAAAACAATCGGCATTGGCATTTTATCAAAGTTTTCAACGGTAATCACTGCTCCTTTTGCAGGATCATTTTTTACGTATTTAATTGAATTAACTCCCTGATCAAATCGCCAGTTATTTACAAACCAGCTTCTCCAGAACCAGCTTAAATCTTCTCCGGCCACATTTTCCATAGATCTGAAAAAATCATCAGGCTGCGGGTGTTTGTAAGCCCAGCGATTAATATAGGTTCTGAAAGCATTATCAAAACGCTCTTTTCCTAAAATCTGCTCTCTTAAAATTACCAGACCGGCACTTGGTTTAAAATAACACAACATACCAATATTAGCTTCTTTCATGTTATCAGGAGAACTCATAATAGTTTCTAAATCCGGTCTTGTAAAGGGCTCGGCCTGTTCATGCAAATCTGTAGCCGGCTCTTTGTATTCGCCATTATTAAAGGCTGCAGTACTTAATGAATTGATAAAAGTATTAAACCCTTCGTCCATCCATCCAAATAATCTTTCGTTTGAACCTACAATCATCGGGAACCAGATGTGTCCAAATTCATGATCTGTAACACCCCATAAATCAGCTCCTTTAGATTTCCATCCGCAGAAAACGATTCCCGGATATTCCATTCCTCCCTCATTTCCTGCTACGTTTGTAGCTGCCGGGTAAGGATATTCAAACCATTGTTTTGAATAATGCTCGATCGATGCTTTTACATATTCTGTAGAGCGTCCGTAACCGTCACGACCGTCGCTTTCAACCGGATAAGCAGATAAAGCTAAAGACTTTTTACCACTTGGAAGGTTAATTTTTGCTCCGTCTAAAATAAAAGCCGATGACGATGCCCATGAGAAATCACGTGCATTTTTAATTTTGTAATGCCATGTTTTTTCAGTTCCTGCATTTGCATTGGCTGTTGCCGCAACTTCAGAAGCAGTACGAATCATAACTGTTTTATCGCTGTTCGATGCGTCTTTGTATCTTTTTAACTGCTCAGCAGAAAATACTTCCTGCCCATTTATCAATTCTCCGGAAGCAACTACATAATGATTTCCGGGAACGGTCAATTTTACATCAAAATCGCCATATTCTAAATAAAACTCAGAAGCACCTAAATAAGGCGCTGTATTCCATCCTCTCACATCATCATACACACACATACGCGGGTACCATTGTGCGATTGTAAAGATTTTTCCGTTTTTTGTTTCTAAAACTCCCATTCTGTCTGATCCTTCGAATGGTGCTATGAATGAAAATTCAATTTTAACTTTTACAGAACCACCTTTTGCAGCCAGTTCCTGAGGAAGGAAAATCTGCATTCTCGTATCTGTAACCATATATTTGGCTTCAACTTCTGTTTTGTTTTTTCCACCAGAAATTACTTTTACCGATTTGATTTTGTTACCACCGTCAAAAACCTGTCCCTGTGCTCCGTTACGGCTCCCGGTTAATGGTACGACAGCATTCCCTCTCGAATCCTCTTTAAACAAGTTTTGATCTAAGTTCAGCCATAAAAATCCTAATTTATCAGGACTGTTATTGGTATACGTAATTTCATCTGTACCTACAATCTCATTTGTAGTACCGTTTAATCTTGCTGTGATTTGATAATCGGCTCTGTTCTGCCAGTACTCTACTCCCGGCTGACCGCTTGCCGTACGTGTAGATGTTCCGTTTTTGGTATAAAAATGCGGACCAAAGGCATCGTGATAATTGTAGTTGTTCACTGGATTTTGTGCAGTCGCAGGCGGAGTCTGCTGCGCCCACGCTGAAGAAATCCCAAAAAATAAAGCCGCGGTTAGAATGGCTTTTGCAGATTGCTTTTTCATATTTTTTAGCTGTTTATGTAGCAAATTAATGAAAAAAAAAGCTATTCACAGAGAAATATTTAAGACTAAATTTGATTTTAGCAAAATTTTATCAAAAAAATAATTCAGGGCATTTTCTAAAAAAAACAAAATTTATAAAATATCTTTACGTCTGAGTAAAAAACTAATCTTCTTACAATTCTATTATTTTGAACACAACAATATCAAATTCAACACTTAAAGCTTCTATCAAACATGCCGGAGCAGAATTATTTTCTTTAAAAGATAACCAGAATAAAGAATATATCTGGGAAGGAAATCCGGATTTTTGGGGTAAACACTCTCCTGTTTTGTTTCCAATTGTAGGAACTTTAAAAAACAACACTTATACAGTTAACAAGAAAGAATATCAATTGTCCCGACATGGCTTCGCAAGAGACATGGAATTTAAATTGATTGAAAAAACAGAAAACAGCGCTGTTTTTTCATTGGAATCAAATGAAGAAACTCTTAAAAAATACCCTTTCGGGTTTGAATTGCAGCTTATTTACACACTCGAAAATACTTCTTTAAAAATAGAATATATTGTCATTAATAAAGGCGATACTAAAATGCCTTTTTCTATTGGAGCACATCCGGCGATTGCACTTCCGGAAAATTTTGAAAGCTATTCCTTTAAGTTTGAAAGAGAGGAATCTCTGCGATTTAACTTATTGGAAAATGATCTGATTTCTAATAAAACAGAAACTTTAAAAACTACAGAAAACATAATTCCTCTAACTTATAAGCTTTTTGAGAATGATGCTTTGGTTTTTAAAACACTAGAATCCAATTCACTTCTCATCCTGGAAAATAAAAAACCTTATGTTCAGGTAGATTTTGAAGATTTTCCTAGTTTAGGAATCTGGACAAAAGAACAGGCTCCGTTTGTTTGCATTGAGCCCTGGTTTGGTTATTC
Source organism: Flavobacterium sp. FG19 (assembly GCF_057809475.1). Lineage (NCBI taxonomy): Bacteria > Pseudomonadati > Bacteroidota > Flavobacteriia > Flavobacteriales > Flavobacteriaceae > Flavobacterium > Flavobacterium sp. FG19. The sequence goes on from NZ_JBMDKA010000012.1 coordinate 181,140, forward strand.
TGACACTGCGGATAATTCCGGAAATTTATTTGAGAAAGAAGGAATTATAATTTTAGAGGCAGATCAAACATTTCATTCTCAATTTAGTATTAAAATAGTATAAAATGTTAGAGTTTAATTTTCATCCATTTCCAATAATTGAGACAGAACGTTTAGTATTGAGAAGAATGTCAAACGATGATGTCAATGAAGTTTTTGAATTGCGTTCGAATGCAGAGACAATGAAATATATCCCACGTCCTCTGGCTAAAAACCATGACGATGCGTTAACTCACATTTCAACAATTAACACCAATATTGACAATAATATTGGTATAAACTGGGCAATTACTTTAAAAGACAATCCGAAACTTTTAGGAATAATTGGTTTTTACAGAATGCAGCCTGAAAATTACCGTGCTGAAATTGGCTATATGCTTCTACCTGAATTTCATGGAAAAGGAATTATTCCAGAAGCAGTAAAACGATTAATCACATATGGTTTTAAAGAGCTGAAACTTCACTCTATTGAGGCTGTGATTGATCCTGAAAACTATGGTTCGGAAAAAGTCCTGCAAAAATGCGGTTTTGTGAAAGAGGCACATTTTAAAGAATCTGATTTTTATGAAGGACGCTTTCTTGACAAAGTAATTTACTCACTTTTAAACAAATAAGTTTTTAAACTGACATTGATAAAAAAATAAGTCTACAAAACAATTATTTTAGTAATAGTAAAGCTTTCGTTGCGTTATATTTGTACCGAAAACAAATTATTCTCTGCGATCTAAAAATACCATGAAAAAATTATTCGCCCTAATTGTTCTTTTTTTATCAATTCAATTACAAAGCCAGACTTTTATAAAATTTAACGGTGCTACTGCATTGGTTGGAATTCCAAATATTGGAGTTGAAACCAGTATAGGAGAAAAAACTACTTTTAGTTTTGATGTTATGGCTTCTTTCTGGAAATCATTTAACGGAAATAACCCTATGGAATTCTATACTTTTACTCCTGAGGTTCGTTATCATTTTAAGGAAAAATATAATGGTTTTTATGTTGGAGGACATATAGGTCCTGATTTCTATCAGTTACAAAAATGGAATTACTGGGACACTAACAAATACGAACACGGTTTTGGATACCGAATGGGAGTTACAATAGGTTATAATATAAAACTAAACGATAAATTTTTACTTGACATTTTTGCCGGCGGCGGATGGCATCAGGGATTTTATCATGGTTACTATAACGACGGGACACCCGGAAGATACGAAAGTTCACCAAACTGGAACAAAAGCGGAGAATGGCTTCCGTATCGCGGAGGTGTTATGATCTCCTACAAACTAAACTAAAATCATACTAGTTTTGGTAATGTCTTTATATAAAGTTCTTCTACTTTCTTTCTTGCCCATTCTGTTTTTCTTAAGAAAGTAAGACTCGATTTAACGCTGGGATTTGATTTGAAACACTTTACAGGAATCAATTCCCCCAAAGTATCAAAACCATAATAATCTACAAGGGTTTCCACAATTTTTTGAAGCGTGACCCCATGAAGAGGGTCTTTAGATTTATTTTCCATAACTGCACATTTTAATACATACTAAAAGACCGTACTTAAAAAGCACGGTCTTTTTTTGCAAAATTAACGAATTGACCTAAAACAATTCCCTAAAATTTAGAATATGAATTTAAACCCAAAAGAAAGCGGTGAAGTTAAGTTTGGATTACTTCCTGCCAGAGCTGTGTTATAAAATGGGTCTACATTTGCAACATGTGCCAATCCAAAATTTGTAACCGTCGTTTTTTCTCCATTTTTAGGCTCCAGCGTGGTAGAAGTAAAATTAGCTAAATCGTAAGAGAACTCCACAGAGAAATTTTTGGTTATAAAATAATCAAAACCTCCCGATACTGATAAACCTACCTGATTAACTTTCAACTCGCTTTCCTTTTCTTTTCCGGTAATAACTGGTATCGCTGCCTGTCCAAAAAAGTACAGTGATCCGGCTACATTCCAATATTTTCTTGCCAAAGGCTGAATAACAATTAAATCTGTTTTTGCTGCAGTTCCCGCAGCAGATTCGGCTTTGATATTAATATACCCCACTCCGGCTCCAATAGCAACAGACGGGGTAATAAATGTACCTACAATAGGAAGTACAGATAAACTGGTGTTTTTATCATCGGCAGTTTTTGTCTGCTGATAACCGAATTGTGAAGTAGCAAACCATGCTCCTTTTAGTCCCTGAGCTGAATCCTGGGCTTTAGCGGTTAAGCCCATTAGTACAATAGTGACTAATGATACAATTTTTCTCATTATAAATTTGTTTTTGAATTATGAGGCAAACTTAGGCGGAAGCATTTTTCTCAAGGATGATTAAAATCATAGATTAGAAAAAATCTTTAATTATATTTGAGCACTTTAAGTTTCTACAATTTTCTTACTTTTGCAACATGTTAAAATCAGTCAATATACTTAATAAGAGAGCTCGTTTTGATTACGAGATCATCGATACTTATACCGCCGGAATAGTTCTGGCCGGAACCGAAATCAAATCAATACGATTAGGGAAAGCGAATATCACAGAAAGTTTTTGTGAATTCAACAACCTTGAACTTTTTGCTATCAATACCTATATCGAGGAATACTCGTTCGGAAATCAGTTTAATCACAAATCCAGAAGCGAACGTAAATTACTTTTAAATAAAAGAGAACTAAAAACACTTCACAGAAGTGTTCAGGCCAAAGGACTTACCATAATTCCGTTAAAACTTTTTACCAATGAAAAAGGTCTCGCAAAACTTCAGATTGGCCTTTGTAAAGGAAAGAAAAACTACGACAAACGTGAATCTCTGAAAGAACAGGATACCAAACGTGATCTTGACCGGATTAAAAAAGCTTACAATTAAAGGGCATTAATCCAGAATAAAAAGCTGTTTATCAGAATTTTATAGTTATTTTTACTACAAATAATATAACTGTAAAATATGAAAAAGTACTATATTCTTTTAATTGTAATTATGGCTCTTTCAGGCTGTGGCAGTAATACTACTATTGTTAACAGCTGGAGAGATCCCAAGATAACGGTAGCACAGGAACACTTTAAAAAGGTATTAGTAGTTGCCCTGGTTAAAGACGAAGCCTCCAGAAGGGTTGCCGAAAACAGAATCGCTGCCAGTAATTCCATTTTTAAAACTTCTTATCAATATTTAAACGAAACCACCAAACAACTCACTCAGGAACAAAAACTCAAAATACTGCAGGATGAAAATTTTGATGGTGTTGTTACCATGCGTCTGGTAAGTACAGAAAAAGAGACTACGTATGTTCCGGGATCTTATACCGGAATGTATTATGGCGGTTTCGATGGTCTGTATTCCGGAATGTATGGTTATGGCTTTGGAAACTGGTATGGTATGTACTCGCCTGCATTTTACGATCCGGGATATTATCAGGAAACCACTTATTATATGGTTGAAACCAATATTTTCTCTTTAAAAGAAAACAAACTAATCTGGACCGGAACTACAAAATCAGATTATGTTACAGATTTAGGACAAACCGTTGATGCTATCATGCAGGCAGTAGTAAAAGAAATGAGAAAAGACGGTTCCCTGCCTCCTAAATAGCTTTTTAAGGATCTAAAATTGTTAAATTATTTTTCAGAACAATAAAAATGACTAAATTTGTCAAGACATTTTAAATCATTGTAAAATAAAAAAAATGAAAGCACTAATCAAAAATGCAAGAGAGAAAAAAGGGCTAAAAACCCGTGAAGTGGCGCAATTACTTGGTATTGATCAGGCTTTAATCAGCAAATTTGAATCCGGGGCACGCAAACCCACAAAAGAACAAATTACAAAACTAGCACAGCTTTTAGAGATCGATTACGAAACCTTAATGATTGCCTGGCTAAAGGAAAAGATTTTATATGAAATTGGCGATGATGAGTTTGCCTTAAAAGCTTTAATGGTTGCCGAACAGGAAATCAAATACAATAAAACAGCTTCAAAAATAAAAATCTCTCCTACTTTAGAAAATCTTCTTAAAGAGATCGATGAGTTAAAAGCAAAATTAGATACATACAGGCAGTTTGACAGTTACAGAGTTACTCAGGCACTGGAGCTCGAATATACTTTTGAAAGCAATCGAATTGAAGGAAACACGATGACCCTGCGTGAAACCGATATGGTTATTAACGAAGGACTTACTATTTCGGGCAAAAGTATGAGAGAACATCTTGAAGCCATAAACCATCAGGAGGCAATTGGTTTTATTAAAGATTTAATGCAGCGAAATATATCGTTAAATGAACGTGATCTTTTGAGTATTCATAATTTAATTCTCAGAGGTATAATCCCTGAAGATGCAGGACGTTATCGAAAAGTACAGGTTATGATAAAAGGAAGCAGTCATATGCCGCCGCAGCCTTATATGGTTGCCAAAGAAATGGAAGATTATTTTATATGGTATGAAACCAATAAAAACAAACTCCATCCTGTTGTTCTGGCTGCCGAAATGCACGAAAGACTGGTCACAATTCATCCTTTTATAGACGGCAACGGCAGAACCTCACGTTTAGTCATGAATTTGATTTTACTTCAAAAAGGATATATTATCGCTAATATTAAAGGCGATTATGAAAACCGCATGCAGTATTACCAGACACTCGAAACGGCTCAGACTAAAAACAGTAAAGAAGATTTTCTTCTCTTCATTGCTCAGATAGAAAAAGAAAATCTGGAACGTTATATTAATATTATTGCCCAATAAAAAAGCCCGTAAACCGGGCTTTTTTATTAGTTTTTATCTTCTAACAAGGGAACAAATCGAAACTCTCCAAATTCATGTTTTTCAAACTGGGTTTCATTCTTCCTGATTAATAATGTCATAATCTGAACATCTTCTCCAAGCGGAATAACGAGTCTGCCTCCTATTTTCAACTGCGCCATTAAAGGCTGTGGAATAAACGGCGCACCTGCTGTAACTATAATACTATCAAAAGGTGCAAAATTAGGCAGGCCTTTATAACCGTCTCCAAAAGTAACATGTTTCGGACGAATATTTAATTTTGGAAACAAATTCGACGTTGTCTTAAATAATTCGTTCTGTCTCTCAACTGTATAAACTTTTGCTCCCAAAGCAAACAGAACTGCCGTTTGATAACCGGAACCTGTTCCAATTTCCAAAACTTTATGATCTTTCTTTACTTCAAGCAATTGCGACTGAAATGCCACGGTATAGGGCTGAGAAATAGTTTGTCCAGCTCCAATTGGAAAAGCTTTATCCTGATAAGCAAAATCTTCAAAACTGGAGTTTAAAAAAAGGTGTCTCGGGATTTTTTTTATCGCATCCAAAACTGCTCTGTCAGTAATTCCCTTTTGTTCTAAAGTGCTTACTAATTGATTACGAAGTCCTTGATGTTTGGCAGTATCTTTCAAAGTGGGTAGGTTTTATTTTCGCAAAAATAAGAAAGAAAACAGGATTTCAAATATTGATTTTTAAATAATAAAAATGTAAAGTCGAAAGTTGAAAGCTATCATTCATCAGACTCAACATAGTGAAAGCTCTTTGTGTCTAAATTTTGCGTCATTCGACTTCGGTTAGAGCAAGAAGTTACAAGAAGAAAGAAAGAGGCAATCAACAACAAACAACCAATAGCAAACGACCAACGACCAACAACTAACAGCCAACAACTCACAATTAGCTAAATTCATTTTCACTTTCGACAAATAAATTATATTTTTGTTTAAAATACATTCTCATGTTAAAAGTAGGAGTTTTAGGTGCTGGTCATCTTGGTAAAATACATTTACGCTTATTACAACAATCTGACAAATACGAATTAGTTGGATTTTACGACGAAAATCAGGAAAATGCCGAAAAAATCTCAAAAGAATTTGGCTATAAAAATTTCAGCACAATTGCAAAACTTATTCACGCTGTCGACGTGATTGACATTGTTACTCCTACACTTTCGCACTACAAATGTGCAAAAGTTGCCATCAAATCAGGAAAACACATCTTTATCGAAAAACCAATTGCCAATACGGTTGACGAAGCTGAAGAAATTATTGCTTTAGCAAATGAACACAACGTAAAAGGACAAGTGGGTCACGTAGAACGCTTTAACCCTGCTTTTATCGCTACAAAAGAAATGATCGAAAACCCGATGTTTATAGAAACACATCGTTTGGCAGAATTTAATCCGCGTGGTACAGATGTTCCTGTTGTTCTGGATTTAATGATTCATGATATTGACGCTATTTTAAGTGTTGTAAAATCTAAAGTAAAAAATATCAATGCCAGTGGTGTTTCGGTTATCAGCGAAACGCCGGATATTGCGAATGCCAGAATCGAATTCGAAAATGGCTGTGTAGCCAATTTAACGGCAAGCAGAATATCCCTGAAAAATATGCGCAAATCCCGTTTTTTTCAAAAAGATGCCTATATTTCAGTTGACTTTTTAGAGAAAAAATGTGAAGTAGTCCGTATGAAAGATGCCCCTGAAGTTCCGGGAGATTTCGATATGATTTTGCAGAATGCTGAAGGAGTAAAAAAACAAATTTATTTCACCAATCCTGATGTAGAACAAAATAATGCCATCTTAGATGAGTTAAATTCGTTTGCAGATGCCATTAACAACGATACAACTCCTGTTGTAACACTTGAACAGGCCACAGATGCGTTACGTGTGGCGTATCAAATTATTGAGTGTTTCGATAAATAATTAGAAAAAAAATCAAAATAATTAGCCACGAATTCACGAATTAATTGGTGATTTCGTGGCTAAATCATAAAAAAATATCTAGTAAAAAAATGAAAACAATAGCTGTAATTGGAGCAGGAACAATGGGTAACGGTATCGCGCATACTTTTGCTCAAAGCGGATTTACCGTAAAATTAATCGACGTTTCAGAAAAATCATTAGATAAAGGAATGGCAACTATTGCGGGAAATTTAGAGCGCATGCTTGCAAAAGGAACCATTACTCAGGAAGATGTTGCCAAAACAATCACTAATATTATTACCTATACCGATATCAAAGACGGAGTGGTTGGTGTGGATCTTGTTGTAGAAGCAGCAACAGAAAATGTTGAACTAAAATTGAACATCTTCAAACAATTAAATGAATATTGCTCTCATAATACGATTTTAGCAACCAACACTTCTTCAATCTCAATTACGCAAATAGGAGCTGTTGTAGCACATCCTGAACGTGTTATCGGAATGCATTTTATGAATCCGGTGCCAATTATGAAATTGGTGGAAATCATTCGCGGCTACAATACCAGCGATGAAGTAACGAAAATCATCATGGATTTATCTGAAAAATTAGGTAAAGTTCCCGTAGAAGTAAACGATTATCCAGGTTTCGTAGCAAACCGAATTTTAATGCCTATGCTAAACGAGGCAATCGAAACGTTATACAATGGTGTTGCCGGAGTTTACGAAATTGACACGGTAATGAAATTAGGAATGGGACATCCAATGGGACCATTGCAATTAGCAGATTTTATTGGACTTGACGTTTGTCTTGCTATTTTAAATGTAATGTACGACGGATTCAAAAATCCTAAATATGCTCCTTGCCCACTTTTAGTAAATATGGTAAGAGCTGGAAAACTGGGAGTAAAATCTGGCGAAGGATTCTATGATTACAGTGAAAGCAAAAAGGCTGAGAAAATTTCGAAGCAGTTTTTATAAAAAAGAAATATCATGTCGATTCAATCGAATTTAAATACAATCAAATCCACTTTACCTGAACATGTAACTCTGGTTGCCGTTTCAAAAACAAAACCTGTCTCCGATTTAGAACAGGCTTATGAAGCTGGTCAGCGTATTTTTGGAGAAAACAAAATTCAGGAAATGACTGAAAAATGGGAACAAATGCCAAAAGACATTCAATGGCATATGATTGGTCATGTTCAGTCCAATAAAGTCAAATTTATGGCGCCTTATGTGAGTTTGATTCACGGCGTTGATAGTTTGAAATTATTACAGGAAATCAACAAACAAGCTTTAAAAAATAACAGAATTATAGATTGTCTTCTTCAGGTTTATATTGCCGAAGAAGAATCTAAATTTGGTTTAGACGAAAACGAATTAAATGAACTTTTAACTTCTGTGGAGTTCAAAGAGTTGAAAAATATTCGTATCTTAGGTTTAATGGGAATGGCGACTTTCACCGAAGACCAAAACCAGATTAAAAAAGAATTTACCCATTTAAAATCGATTTTTGACTCATTAAAAAATATTGACGGATATGGTAAAGACGCACTACAGTGCGTCTCTACAATTTCGATGGGAATGTCCGGAGATTATCAATTAGCGATAGAATGCGGAAGCACAATGGTAAGAATTGGAAGCAGCATTTTTGGAGGAAGATAATTTCAAAACAAAGACTGTAAAAACATACAATCGTACGCTTTCTACGGCAAACTGAATACTAAAAACTGAACACTGAATACTTAATTTGTACGCAATACTTGACATAGAAACCACAGGAGGACAATTTAATGAAGAAGGAATTACCGAAATCGCCATCTATAAATTTGACGGACATGAAGTAGTTGATCAATTCATAAGTCTTGTCAATCCCGAAATTCCGATTCAGCCTTTTGTAGTGAAGCTGACCGGAATCAACAATGCTATGCTGCGTTCTGCACCAAAGTTTTACGAAGTAGCCAAACGCATCATCGAAATTACAGCCGATTGTGTAATAGTAGCCCATAATGCTTCTTTTGATTACAGAATTCTTCGAACCGAATTCAGACGTTTAGGTTACGACTTCGAAGCCAAAACACTTTGCACAGTAGAATTAGCAAAAAAACTAATTCCTGAACAGCCTTCTTATAGCTTAGGGAAACTAGTACGTGCACTTGGAATTCCAATGGCAGACCGGCATCGTGCCAGCGGAGATGCAATGGCAACAACAAAACTCTTTAAAATGCTTTTGGAAAAAGACATTGAAAAGACTATTGTAAAAGATTTTATAAAACTCGAAGTCGAAAAAGGAATTGCTCCTAAATTTCTGGACATTTTAGGCCAAATGCCTTCTAAAACTGGTGTTTATTATATCTATAATGAAAGCGGCTCCTTAATTTACATCGGCAAAAGCCAAAACATCAAAAAAAGAATCAATCAGCATTTTACGGGAATTACTAACAAAAGCAAAAAAATTCAGGCTGAAGTTTTTACCATAACCTGCGATGAGACCGGAAGTGAACTGATCGCTCTTCTAAAAGAAAGCGAAGAAATAAAAGTAAACAGACCTCGATACAATCGGGCCCAGCGTAAAACTATTTTTCAGTATGCTTTGTATTCTGAGAAAGATTCAGATGGTTACATCAATTTAAAACTGGAAAAAGCAGACGGGCGTAAAAAAGAAATCACTTCATACGCTTCTTTACAGGAAGGTAAAAATGCTCTTTTTAAAATTACCGCAAAATACCATTTGTGCCAAAAACTAACTGGTTTATACCAAACCAAAAAAGAGTGTTTTCAATACAAAATAAAAGAATGTGACGGTGCCTGTATTGGCGAAGTCACTCCGGAAGTTTACAATACCAGAGTACAGCAGTTTATTACCGAAAATAGTTTTGAAAACAAAAGCATGGTACTGATCGACAGAGGCAGAAATGTGAACGAACGCAGTGCAATCCTGATTGAAAACGGTATTTACAAAGGGTATGCCTATTATGATCTTAATTATCAGATTACCAATATTGATATCCTTAAAAATATTCTGGTACCGATGCAGCACAACCGCGATGTAAAGAATATCATTCAGAGTTACATCCGTAAAAGCAAATCATTAAAAATACTTCATTTTTAACAAATCGAAACTTTCATTATCTTTAAGGATATGAAAAAAACAAAATCACAATACGAAATCTTTCGGGAAAAGGTCAAAATCGTGCTGTATGGCACCAATACCATTTTAGGACGAATGTTCGATTTAGTATTGCTGGGATTAATTCTGCTAAGTGTTCTTTTGATAATGCTTGATACCGTAGAAGGAATCAGTTCCAGGTATCATCAACAATTACTCATCTGTGAATGGATAATTACCGTATTTTTCACTATCGAATATATATTGAGAATTATCTCTATTCAGAAACCCGTCAGATACATCTTCAGCTTTTACGGAATCATCGATTTACTTGCTGTTTTACCCATGTATTTGTCTATCTTTTTTCCTGGTGCGAGCATTTTATCAATTGTAAGAGCGCTGCGTTTTCTACGATTATTCAAAATTCTGCACATTCCGCAAATCAATCATCAGTCCCTGCAATTAAAAGAAGCCATAGAAGCCAGTAAAGAAAAAATTCTGGTTTTCATCTACTTTGTTTTAATCAGTACGGTAATTATTGGCACAATTATGTATCTGGTTGAAGGCCGGGAATCAGGTTTTACCAGTATTCCAATGGGAATTTACTGGACAATAGTCACCTTAACAACTGTTGGTTACGGTGACATTTCTCCACATACCCCGCTTGGACAATTCATCGCCGCTTGCGTAATGATTTTAGGTTACGGAATCATCGCAGTTCCAACCGGAATTGTAACCGCTGAATTTGCTAAAAGCAGCTTAAGAAACAACTCTGTAAGTGGCAAAAAAACATGTAGAAAATGCCAGTCACAGGTTCACTTTGATAATGCTAAATATTGTTACGAATGCGGGACCGAACTGCCAAATAATTAATTTTAGAAGCTAATCCAGCTGTACATTCCAACTCCTCCTTATATTTGTATTTTTTTAAGGCATAAAAGGAGCTTCTCCCGAAGCGTCGGGAGTCGCTCTTTTACACCAAAAAAAATGTAACAAATATAAGTCCGGGGTTTCCATTTCCATCCGGGCTAAAAACTATGAAATACCTAATTACCATTGTCGGACCAACAGCTATAGGCAAAACGGCCTTAAGTATAGCTTTGGCACAACATTTTAAATGTGAAATCGTTTCGTGCGACAGCCGTCAGTTTTTCAAAGAAATGACCATCGGAACCGCAGTTCCAAGTCACGAAGAACTCAATTCAGCTCAACATCATTTTATTCAAAATAAATCTATTTTCAAAAATTACACCGTTGGCGATTACGAAAAAGAAGCTTTAGCCAAAATCGAAGAATTATTTCAAAACAATGATTTTGTAATTCTTATTGGCGGTTCAGGATTATATGTAGATGCTATTTTAAAAGGCTTCGACGAATTCCCGGAAATAGATCCAAAAGTTCGTTCTGAAGTAAATTCAAATTACGAAAAACTTGGAATTGAATTTCTTCAGGAACAATTAAAAAACCTGGATCCCGATTATTATCAAAAAATAACAAGTGAAAATCCGCAGACTTTACAAAACCCACAGCGAATGATGCGTTTTGTAGAAGTTTGCATTGGATCACGAAAACCATATTCTTCTTTCTTAAATCTGAAGAAAAACAATCGAAACTTCACTCCTGTTTTAATTGGCTTAGATGCCGACAGAGAAATTATTTACAGCCGAATCAACCAACGTGTTGATATCATGATAAAAGAAGGATTATTAAAAGAAGCTGAGTCACTTTATCCTAACAAAGCGTTAAATGCATTACAAACCGTCGGTTATAGAGAATTATTTAGTTATTTTGACGGAGAATTCACGCTGCCTTTTGCTGTTGAAGAAATCAAAAAGAACACAAGACGATTCTCCAAAAGACAATTAACGTGGTTTAAACGAAACGAAAACACCAAATGGTTCGATTACGCAACAGATAGAAAAGAAATCATAAATTATATAGAAAATCTTCTAAAATAAAAATCTTTTTTCTTTCATCCTGACTCTATTTTCCCAAGGAAAAATTTAAAATCAACAATCTAAAATCTAAAATCAAGAATGCCAATATCTCCAAATTTCACATCAGTTTTAAGCAAAGACTGGGAAATTAATTTCACACAATGCACGCCAACCGGATTTTTAAAATATACCGATTTGTGTAATATTTTACAATTAACCGCTGCCGCACATTCAGAAGTTGGAGGCATTAGTTTTACTGATATGCAGGAATTTGATCAGGCCTGGGTTTTAAGCCGAATGCGTGTTGAAATTACAGCTTTACCCAAATGGCAGGATGTGGTAACCGTAAAAACATGGATTAACAGTTTGGAAAATTCACGTTCTGTACGTGCTTTAGAAATGTACGTAAACGGAAAAAAGATTGTCGGAAGCGAAACCTATTGGGCCGTTTTTAATACCAAAGCGCGCCGCCCAGAAGCTTTAGCACTTCCTTATGAACATTTTGAATTATTCCCTGAAAACAGAGCCACAGAAGAAGGCTTTTCAAAAATCAATATCAATCACGAAAAAGAAGCCGTTTTTGAAAAAACAGTTTATTTATCTGATTTAGACATTGTAAATCACGTAAACAACGTAAAATATCTGGAATGGTGCCTGGATCATGTTGATCCCAAAAGAATCATAAAACAAGAAGTCAAAAGCTTCGAAATGAATTTCATGAAAGAGCTTTCACTTCAGGACAATGTCATTATCCACGAAAGTGAAGACGACGATCATACAACGGCAACATTCAGCATTACAAAAGGCGAAAAAACCTGTTTTGCTTTGGAATTGCATTGGAAATAAATTTTCTTTAATCTTACAATCTGCCCACAATATTGCCATTTCGACGAAGGAGAAATCTCCACAGGTAACTCCGCAGCGAGAATCAAATCTTTGTCGAGCTTCTCGCTAAGATTTCTCCTTCGTCGAAATGACATAAAATGTGTATATTAAAAAAACGATGCAAAATGAACTGCCCCCAAAAAGTTAGACACTATTTGAGGGCATTTTTATGGAAAGAAA
>NZ_JBMDKA010000013.1:0-193573 GCF_057809475.1 Flavobacterium sp. FG19
AACGGGTGGTCAATTTACTCCGGAATTAGGTGGTCAAATTGACCGGTTTTTCCACATTTGGGCTTAAGCATATGGGCTACAATGGAGGGATCTCTTCCACTAATGATGCTCTGAGGTACAAGTATAACGGTAAGGAGCTTCAGGATGAAAATATAGGAGGATATCAGCTGAACATGTACGACTATGGGGCACGTAATTATGACCCTGCATTAGGAAGATGGATGAATATTGATCCGCTGGCGGAGAATGGTCATAGGTGGTCTCCATATAATTATGCAATGGATAATCCTGTTTATTTTATTGACCCTGATGGAATGTGGCCAGGACCAGGTATTGGTCAATGGATTCAAGCATATGCAAGAGGAGCTTGGTCAGCAGGTGGAAATATGGTTAAAGGAGCTCTTACGGGTACATATAATGGTATTAGAAATGGAATAAATGAAGGTCGAAAAGTTGCATCAGCGTACAATACAGGAGGAGTTTCTGGAGCAGCTAAACAATATGCACAATCCGTTTATGAAACAAGTGGTGCTAAAAGTGCTGTAGAAACAGTTCAAAAAGCCGCTAACGGAGACCCCTCAGCAATAGGTGCAACTGTCGTAAATGTTGTTGCTATTGCGGTTACTCATCAAGCTGGTAAAAGTGGTGTAGCATCATCGAAATTGGAGAATTTTTCAAATAATGCTTTAACTTCTAGTGAAATGTCGAATGTAGTTGGAGCAGAAAAAACGGTTGTTACCGAATCAGCTTTAACTATAGAAGCTGGAGGAGTATTTAGTGAAAGTGAAGTGGCAGCTGCTAGATTTATGGAGAGCCAAGGTAATAATGTTGTTTTAAGGATGCCTCAAGGAACAAGGGCGGGAGGTGGAACTTCTGATTTATTAGTAAATGGAGTTCCATACGATGTATATACACCAACAACTAATAATGTTAACAGGATTATTTCTTCAATGGTATCTAAAAATTCTCAAACAACGGGAATTGTTTTAGATTTGTCCAAAACAAATGTAGAGGCTTCTCAACTTGGTAATGCTTTACAAAGAGTTCGTGGAACTGGAGCTACTAATATAACTGATATCAAAATAATGCCAAAATAACGAAATATGCCAAAAATAAAATGTGTTTGCGGGAATATAATAGGGTTAGGAGAAATTCCTAGTCCTAATCAATACTTAATGATTTCAGATATCTTGTTTGATAAATTTCAAGGTAATGTTGATGCAGAAGAAATTTATAAAGAAATGAAAATAGTTGTCCATTGCAAAGAATGTCAGAGACTCCATATCTATTGTAACGGATTTGACAAGGATGCTATTATTTATCAAATTTGTAGGTAGTACCGAGGATCATCTTTGCAATATATGTGTGAACTTTGACAAGAATCTTGTCATACAGGAAGAAAACAACTATTCCCCCTTCGGCCTGAAGTAAATGGATATAACGAAAACATCGTTTCGACAAATGATGCATTTAAGTACAAATACAATGGAAAGAAACTTCAAGACGTGCTGGGGCTTAACATGTCACAGGTAAGGTACAGTACAGCATAACCCGTCACAAAAGACTCTCATCGAGTACAGAACTTACCACTAAGGATACCTTTACGTATTCCGCCCAGGAGCGTCTGATGACCCAGACCCATCAGATAAACGGCGGAGCCATTGAACTTATAGCCAGTAATACGTATGATGAGCTTGGCCGGCTGATTTCTAAAAAAGTAGGTAACACAGAAACGTCCCCAACCCAGAATATTCATTATACATATAATATCAGAGGATGGCTGACGGGGATTAATGATATCAGCACCCTTACTAAGTCCGGGGACCCTAAGGATATGTTTGCTTTTAAAGTTAACTACAACAGTCCCGGTGCTGCAATAAGCGGAGTTGCTTCCCTCTATAACGGGAATATCTCTGAAACCTGGTGGGCCAGCAATTCTGATAATGGTATTGTAAGGACCTACGGTTATAAATACGACAATCTGAACAGGCTCAAAGAAGGTGTGTTTAAAAAGGCATCCTCGATAAGCAATGCTTACAATGAGACACTTTCTTATGATAAAAACGGTAATATCCTGAGCCTTATACGTAATGGAAACAGTGAGACTATGACCCAGATTGATAATCTGGTATACAGTTACGGAAGTACCAATGCAGGCAACCAGCTTACCAAAGTTGTAGACAATGCGCCGTCTGGTTCAAAATCGGGCGGTTTTGTGGACAGTGCCGCCAATACGGCTGATGATTACAGCTATGATGCCAATGGAAATCTGATACAGGACAATAACAAAAACATAACTGCGGTAACTTATAATCATTTGAACCTTCCGACAAAAATAACCTTTGGCACGGCAGGTAATATTGCCTACATTTACAATGCTGCGGGAGAGAAGGTTCAGAAAGTAATCACAACAACTTCTCCTTCTAATGCTGCAACGACAGATTATCAGGGAGGTTTTCAGTATAAGGCCGACTGTCAGAGCTGCGGGGTGACACTTAGGTTCTTTCCCACAGCAGAAGGTTATGTTGAAGTCTCAGGAAGTACTTATAAATATATTTACCAGTACAAAGACCATCTGGGCAATATCCGTCTGAGTTATGATAAGTCACTTGTTATTCAGGAAGAGAACAATTACTATCCATTTGGGCTTAAACATATGGGCTACAATGGAGGCACCCCTTCCACTAATGATGCTCTGAGGTACAAGTATAACGGTAAGGAGCTTCAGGATGAAAATATAGGAGGATACCAGCTGAACATGTACGACTATGGGGCACGTAATTATGATCCAGCTTTAGGTCGCTGGATGAATATTGATTCGCTGGCGGAAAAATCACGTAGGTTTAATCCCTATACATATGCTCTTGATAATCCTGTTTTTTTTATTGATCCGGACGGGAGGTTTGCAGGTCCTCCTTCTACCCATACTGATCAGAATGGAAAAGTGATAGAAGTAAGAGAAGATGGAAATTTAGGTATATATAAACATAGTCAAGCGGATATTGAATCTGGAAATTTAAGCAATGATAAGAGTAAACAAGTAGGAGTAACTCTTTATGAAAAATCGTTTAAAAAAGGTGATAAAATTGATTTTGGTTCTAATAGAGCCAGAGACTGGATTAATAAATTTGAGGCAAATCAAAGGACTATTACAGGAATGCAGCCTATTAGAACTATTAGAAAAGCTTTTTATGCAATGCATGGCGTAAACAAAGGGGCATATGATCCCAAATCTTTTATTGAAGGAGGAATAAACGGTGGTTCTCAGTTAAGCAATGGAGTATACATAAGTAATAGAGATGTAGGAAATTATGCAGCAGGTGCTTTTGCAAGAATCAATGGGTATGATAAACAAGAATATTTAGCCGAAACTGGTGCCTTTCAGTTAAGCGGTAATAATTTGTCAAGTTTTGTAGAAAATCATAGTGATTTTATTAAGCAGGCTTACGCACATAAACCTTCTGATGGGGCCTTTCAGCGTACATATGGAGAGGATGACAGATCAAATTATTTCATCAGATTAGGATACGAAGGTACTAGAACACTAAATGAATTCAATACTAATTTTTCCAAAATATTTTACAAAGATTAATACCATGAAGAAAAGATATATAAATTATAAAAGAAGTATTTCATTATTGTTCCTTTTCGTAACCATGTCGTGCGGTAATGATAAAAAATGCTCAATTAACAGCAACGAGAAACTATTGCAGGTTGTTCAATCTGCAGAACTTCAAATATCTTTATGGCGTGTTGAGCAGGGAACCTATGGCTCAATTGTTACTTTACGAATTTGTGATTCTCATGATCAGTTAGTTGAATCTATAGATTTAAGAGGAGAGGATTATGTACCTAAAATAGATAGTGTCCGCAATCGAAGTATTTATCTTCATTACAATTTTCCGAAAGATTTTAAAGAAAAGGTACAGAAGTCTATTAATTTTGAAAGTGTCGTTTTGGGAGAGGGATTATTGAATAAAAATAAACTGAAATATACTTATATTTTTAGTAATCTTAATGAGTAACTTAGAAAATATCTACGTGGAGTTTGTACTACGTTAGATTGGAATCAACAAAAGATTTCTATCGTTTTTGAAGCAAATGATTTAAAGATGAGCAGTAATGTGCTCATCTTTTTTGATTTAATATTGGTTCAAATGAGTTAGATTAAGTAAAAATCCAATTTGATGTTTCGAATTAAGTAGTGAAAATAAAATGCAATTCATAAACAAAGAGAGACATATTATATTAACTAGCTATCTTCTTAATTGACTTTACAGAACAATTTGTAAAATATTTCATGAACGATTTAAACTCTGGTAAAATGAAAAAAATAATTTAAATTATTCTGATATTACTAGTATTATCTAATTTTAAATTTAAGCAGCAAACTGCTGCAAATGGTTCAGACTCCAAATGATGTAAATAAATTAAAAGAAAACGAAAATCAGTTTATAAATAAACCTTTAAAAAATGTTCTTAAACAAGTTAAACCAGAGTTAAAATTGGTAAGAACAGAAATAGAGGTTTTGTCGCATCTGTACGTAACATATTATCTTTAGAGACTCAAAAAAAATTAAATGAATACCAAAGATCATTGTTCCAAAAGCTATTATTCTTCAGGCAGTCTATTTCAAATTACGATTTACATTAAGTTATAGAGGTGTTGAGGAGATAATGAAAATGCGTGGAATACGAGTTGATCATTCAACGATTCAGCATTGGATGTTTAAATTTAGCGTAATGATCGAATCTCAGATGAAAAAGAGAATGAACAGAGTGGGAGTGAGTTGGAGAATGGATATAACTTATATAAAAGTTAAAGGTATATGGTGTTATTTATATAGGGCTGTGGATAAATCTGGAAACAGTAGATTTTCTTTTGACTAAAAGAAGACATAGAAAGAGCGCTCATTCATTTCTAATTAGGGCAATAAATACTAACTGCAGCCCAACAGTAATTAATATAGATAAAAGTGGCTCTAATATCAGTGTAATCAAAGTTTACAATAAACGTTTGTTTTCAAAGATTAAAATTCGTCAATGTAAATATCTCAACAATATTGTTAAGCAAGATCATCGAGAAATAAACCAATTTTTTGGGTCAGTAGAATAACAGTTTTGTAAGAATAATAATAACCTGTTTCTTATGATAATTTAATGATTTTTTTAATAAGGAGTAATACAGTTTCGAACCTAAGCTTGCTAAAGTAAAGCTTATTTTTGTGTTTTAAAATATGTCTGTGTCACGATTATACCATAATAATTGAATATAAATTGTATCGATGTTAATGAATAAACAAACTGGTTATTTTACAGATAAATAAAATAATTTCTCTGAATAATTATAGTCGAATTCTACAAGTGTTATATTTTGTACCGTTTATGTGTCTTAAATGTACACCAATCTTTAATACTTATTTAATTTCGGAAGTAGAAATTCACAATATATACATTTTCTGTATTCAAAGTCCATTTTTAAAAAATGGACTTTTTTTGCCCAATTTTTAGTCTTTTTGCGAGTCTTTTTCTTGTAGGTTTTTACTGTTTTTATGTCCTGTCAAGTGACCCGTAAAGGACAGATTACAAACCATTTTATGGAGGATTTGAGGAGATTGTCTTACTGGAAGTAGAGGCTGTCTTTCATTGGCTTTATGAATTTGGTTTGGATGTCCTGTTGGGGATTTATGCAAAAAAAATATAAAAACTCAAATGGTTTACGGCAGTAAATTAATATACAATTCTACAAATATTATGGAGGGTTTGAAAAGAAAGTTTTAAATTAAGATAGGATTGTCTTTCTTTGGCGCTGTGAACTACTGTCTGGGATTTAATTGTTGAATGTTTTTATAGAGCTTCCTCGAAAAGGCGTGCGTTTAGCCGCTGCAGGAAAAATTATAAGCGCCCAGCGTGCCTTAGAACTTCTCGAAGAAGGCTGTGATTTTGCATTGATTCCGAGAGCAGCTATTCTTCAGAGAGATTTTCCGCTTCAAGTAAAAGCAAACTCAATGTGGGATAGCCCACAATTAGCTTTAATGGCTGATTATCTGCGACAAGGCGGATTGAACAAACACTTTATAGAAACCATGCGCGGACGGCGGACTTTTGTTAAAGCAGGTTCTTTATAAAAAAACAATATTTAAGTTGTCTTTTGAGGCTTATTTTTTAACGTTCAGAAAGAATCGGGAAGATTTAATTATTATAAAAAGTTTATGGTTTTTAAATTACATTTACAGCAAGAAAACTTATTTCTATGTATGATGAATTAAAATATTGGTATTTACGAGATCATAAATTGTTTAGGACTTTGAGCTATTATCAGATCAAACAATTGTGCATTATTACCGGTTTTAAAAAAGCTTCAAAAGGCGAAGTTATTTATTTTTCTTCTTCAGATGTACCTCGAATTTTTTTACTTAAAAAAGGAAACATAAAAATTGTTGCCATTGATGATAAGGGTAATGAAACCATAAAAGACATTATTCAAAAAGGAGATTTATTTGGTGAACTGACTTTAGAATCCGGCTTACTTTTTGGGGAGGAATCGGTATTGGCTGCACTTGCGCAGTTTTGCATCTTTGCCGCTACATTTTCATTTCTTAAAGTAAACGCATTTTTTTTGTTCCTTAAAGCTCCCAGTATCAGCTGTTTCTAAATAATATTGAATTTTCCTGTAAGAATTAAAAACCGAATGGAAATTTAAAGCGTAAATGAGATTATAACTTTAAAAAAAATAATCATGAAAACTAGAAAATTTTTAGCTTTGGCAGTTTTGGCACTTGGATTTGGATTTACTTCTTCTGCACAGAAAACGGTAATGGTTGGGGGAGCTGCTATGTATCCAAGCAAAAACATTATTGAAAATGCGGTAAACTCAAAAGACCACACCACACTTGTAGCGGCAGTGAAAGCGGCAGGGCTGGTTGAAACCCTTCAGGGTAAAGGGCCTTTTACCGTTTTTGCTCCTACAGATGAAGCTTTTGCCAAACTGCCTGCAGGCACAGTTGATAATTTACTGAAACCGGAAAATATTAAAACTTTACAGACAATCTTGACCTATCATGTGGTGGCAGGCAAGATGAATGCTTCAGATATTGTCAAAGCGATAAAGGCTGGCAAGGGGAAAGCATCCTTAAAAACTGTCAGCGGAGGAATCCTGACTGCATGGATGGAAGGCAAAGACCTATATATCACCGATGAGAACGGCAATAAATCAAAAGTTACCATTTCGGATGTGAACCAGTCAAATGGAGTTATTCATGTTGTGGATGCGGTGCTGCTTCCAAAAATGTAATGCTGGATTTATATAGACAAAAAGAGCCTGTGAAGTTATTTCACAGGCTTTTTTGTTTTTAATCTCCATATTCATTTTATATAATATTAATGTGGATATGCAAACGACTCAATGTTTAAATCAAGATTTAATTCAGGCAAAATTGAATATAGTTTTGAGATTATTCAGGTCAAAATTTGATGATTAATCTTTGCTAGTTTGGATGAAAATAAAAAATATGAGTCTCTGCTTATTTATTGTTCTTTCTTTGAAGCTAAAAATTGATTTATTTCCGTAATTTACGGAAGATATATGTATTAAATAACTGATAAATAAGAATTATTGGATACTGCCTTTTTATCAGCCTGCTAATATATCTGCTGGAGCAGGCAGTCCCAATTCTTTAGCAGCAGATCGGATATCCCTTAAAAAGCCGATACCTTCAGAACTTTTGGTGTAGCAGATAATATCAAATTCATTTTTTGAAATCTGTTCTATCATTACAGCTGTAATTGAAGGTGATTTCATTTTGAATTTGTAAATGGGTTTTCCCATTATTTTGTTATTGTAATAGCTGCAGAGCTGTTCTGCCTCTTTTTGAGTATACATTACTTGATCTCATTTTATTACTGCAAGATACAAAAATGATATAGTAAATCATACTTTTAAAATAAAGTGATTTCGGAATTTGGAACAAGACCCGCCCTCCAAAACCTAGCGCTTTAGGATACAAATCGGAATACTTATTAATTGCCGGGCTGTCTGATTTCAGAATGCCTGATTTCTCCGCCTGTTGTGCCTGTCTGCTGTGCAAAATATAAAACCACCAAACAATACACAAGTATACTAAAGCCGATATAGCGTGCAAAGGATTTCTTTTTCAGGCTGCCCCATAAAGCGGCAATCGAACTTAATCCCAGTATATAAGAAAGCAAAGCAAACACTTCCGCTTTTTCTTCATGTTCATGGATTAAATTTTTAGAAATCCCGTTAATTTGTAAAACTGTCTGCTCAGCACCATCCCCTGTTGCGATTGCCGCAAATGATGCTAAGGCTCCTAGTATAAAAATGCAGTAGGCCGTTCTTTTTACGATTTCTGATTTTACCATAAATCCGCCGATTATGACCAATAAGCCTATAAAGGGTATGATGATAGGGAAGTGGTTCAGTACTAAATGATAATGTGCTCCGTTCATAATTTTCTTCTTCAAAGGATTAGTTCGATATTCTTTTTTTTGTATCTGGTTTTGGGCGGCGGCCGGAAAAACTAGTGGCCGGATACTGTTGTATTTTTCAAAGACTGTTTTATAAGCTCCTTGTTGGTGTCGGCAGGTCTAGGGAAAAATAATAGGCATGTGTTTTTATCAATCAAAGTTAGCAAATTAAAGCACGGTAAAGATTGTAAGGTGCTGTTTAAAAGCATTATAAATAATCAGCGCGAGAAATGATTTCAAGTTTCATTTTACACCTGCCGATTAATTAATACTGTTGAAAAACAGAACTTTATTTTTGGATTATCTCAGCATTTTGTTTGTAAAGAGAAAATCCGCAGTCTGGTACCATGAAATGGTTTCCTCAAGAAGAGATCTGTCCATTGCCAGCGGCCTTAGGCTGTTGTCCTGTTTTTTCCAATGGTAATAGTTTTGTTTTCTCTGGTCGGAGAGCACCATGATCCTGTCTTTTTTCATTAATGCCAGTTTTCGGTAGGTCCCCACAAAGGCGCGCTGCTCAAAATTGGGATCCAGAACGTTTTTTCCAAAAAAAACCGATTCATAATTCCAGCGGAACAAATGAAACAAGGTGGGAAACAAATCTATCTGCGAGCATTGTTTTTTTATCTTTTGGTTTTCATATCCGCTTAGATTCACTATAAAGGCCGGGATGTGGTAGTTTGCCACATCGATTTCATTTCTGCCGGCACTGCTGGCGCAATGATCGGCAATAATGACAAAGACCGTATTGGAATACCAAGACCTGGTTTTTGCTTTTCTGAGTAGTTCCCTTAACGCATAATCGGTATATTTTACAGCTCCCTGACGCCCTGTGCCCGATGGAATGTCAATTTTTCCCGAAGGGTAGGTATAAGGCCTGTGATTGGAGGTGGTCATGACAAAATTAAAAAACGGCTTTTTCTCTGCTTGCTGTTTATCGGCGGTTTTGAGCATCTTATTGTAGATGTCTTCATCGCAGATCCCCCAGGCATTCTCAAAGGTCACCTCCTTGTCGGGTATGTTATGGCGGACGGTCTTGATTTTGTCGCTTAAAAGACTGCCCCTTCCGCGGTCGTAAATCGTAAAGCCGTTGCCGCCGAAATAAGCGTTCATGTTGTCGAAATAACCATCGCCCCCGTAGAAAAAACTGCAGTCGTACCCGCGGGACTTAAATATGCTGCAGACCGTATAGAGATTCTGATTCTCTGGTCTTTTTACGATACTCTGCCCCGGTGTGGGAGGAATGCACAAAGTAACGGCCTCCATGCCTCTGACTGTCCGGGTGCCTGTGGCATACAGGTCTTCAAAAAAGATGCTTTTCTGGGCCAGACTGTCCAGAAAGGGGGTGATGTTTTCTTTGTTTGAGAATTCCTTCAGAAAGCTGCCACTGAGGCTTTCCACCAAAATAAAAACAACATTTTTATTTTCAGCTGAAGGTGACTGGACGGTAATTTTGCGGTGTATCGAATAACCCTTGCTGCTGTAGAGTGAGTTAGGCTGCGCCAATTTCTTTTTTACAATACCGAAGGCCTTGCTGTTGTCAATGCGCGTATAAAATTCTGTATATTTCATCTGGTTGTTTCTGAAAGCGGCAAAGAAGGAATAGATCCCTGATTTTGAGATTTCAGAGTTGTACCTGTTTGGCGACCATTCCGCCTGATTGTTGGTAATATAAAACGAATAAAACAGCACGCATATGATCACAGGCAAAAGTACAGTGAGCCTTACCTTTATAGAGGCTTTGGAATCAAAGGCGGACTGGAAAGCCTTTTTTTTGTGAAAAACAAACAGAAATGCCGTGCTGAGAAGCACAACCCCGCTGATCAAGACCCCAAGAGGATAGGATTCCCTTATATTGGCAATCACCTCGTGGGTGTAAATGAGATAATCCACCGCTATGAAATTAAAGCGGGTCTTAAATTCATCCCAAAACGTCAGCTCTGCCAGAAAAGTGAAAACAAGGATAAAAACCATCAGAGAGGTGAAGAAATAAACAAGGATTTTGTCCAGGACCGAACCAATCCACTTATCGGGCATCACGCTGTAATAGATAACGCCCGGCAGAGAAAAATATGCCGCTGTGCCCAGATCAAAAAACAGCCCCGTAAGCAGCGTCCTTATCAAATCAACTACATTCCAGGAAACCTCATCGTACTGCCATATAAAAAAACACAATCGGATGAACTGCGAACAGATTAAAAACCAAAGCAAAAAAATGAAAACCGGGAAATATCTTGCGTACTTACGAGTATTTTTGTCCATAGAGCCGTTGTTTTTATTGGTGAGGTGTAAAGTTTACATTCGAATCAAGTGTTAATTTTAAAATTTAGTTATTTTTGAATAAAGATGCTGGAATGTCAATTATCATTTGGAAAATATTTTAAATGAAAAATGATATTATATAAATAAAATCTGTTTAATATTTTTTAATTTGTAGGACTAATGTATAAAAAAAACTTAAATTAGCATATTGTTTTTTAAATTTCAAAAAAGCTATTGATTCTTATCAATGGCCCAGAAGCAGCTTTTCTGCAGGTTCTGACACAAAGCGGGATTATGATCAAGGAACTGTTTCAAGACGAGCCGGTGCTTTTCGTCTTTTTATCCTAAAATATTAAAGAGCTATGAAGAAAATTTACGTAATTGTTTTAGCAGGCGTTTTCTCTGTAAAAGCTGCGGCCCAGTCCCAGTCTTCCGATAGTCTGTACAGCAGCAGAGAGCTCAAGTTTAAATATCAGGCCCTTATTATCCCAAGTGTTTTAATCGGATATGGGGTAGTGGGACTCGAAAGCCATACCCTTCAAGATATCAATACCGATACTAAAAATGAGCTAAACGAGCATATCGACAAGAAAATAACTATTGATGATTTCTCGCAATACAGTACCTTTTTGTCGGTATATGCCCTGAATGCGGCCGGCATCAAAGGCAGAAACAACTTCAAGGACCGTACTGTCATCCTGGCTTCGGCTTATCTTATTATGGGAACTACAGTAAATATAATTAAAAAGACCGGCAGTGAAATGAGGCCCGACGGCACCTCCAACAACTCGTTTCCTTCAGGGCATACCGCAACGGCATTTATGGGAGCCGAATTCCTGTATCAGGAATATAAAGACGTATCGGTCTGGTATGGAATCTCCGGGTATCTGGTTGCCGCGGGGACCGGTTTTTTTAGGATGTACAATGACAGGCATTGGTTCAGCGATGTGGCGGCAGGAGCAGGAATTGGAATTCTCAGCACCAAAATAGCCTATTGGATCCACCCGCTGATCCAAAACAGGATATTCAAAAAAAAGGACAACCTGAACGGGGTCATAGTCCCGGTATATAACGGAAGGGAGTATGGACTGGCAATGGCCGTGTCTTTTTAGTGCTTCTGTTTTTTTGAAAATGAAATGCAGTACTGAGGGTTTTATCTTTAAATCCGCTCTGGCTTAGGCTTCTGCCGGGATTTTCAAAAAATATAAAACCTCTTATATGCTGGAGCTTGAAGGATCTGCGGCATAGCCGGCCCGGCAGTTCGGATTAATGCCATTGCTTCTACTGCTGCCGAGGAAGCCCTATTAATGGGAAATATTGAATTTCCTTATTCACAAGGCTGCATGCCTGCTAAGTGCTCTGCATATACTGGAGAAGCTCTTGAAATTCACCGGCAAGCAGCAGATCTGCAAGAAGGATGCACTGGGCCCAGTCCTTCATGGTTTTTCTGATCTCAAGATCCTGGTTCTCTCCGTAGATCAGAACAAGCTGCTTGTCTGTGCAGGCTTTCAGAACATAATCGCTGAAATAGCACCCGATCCAGAACGCGGTGCCGTGACCGGCCGTATTCTGCAAGTGTTCAAAAGCTTCGGCCGTTTCCAGACGGCCGTCATTATCCACTGACCCTCCCCAGCTTTTTTCAATCCAGAAACCTTTTTCCATTGTCCAAATTAATTTAAAAAAACAGCGGGCGGCGATAAGCCCGCAAAAAAATAGTTGATGCAGCTAATATATGATTTTATCTCAGAACAGCTCCAGGCATTTCTGCCTTTATTGATAGTGATGCTCATAATGTTAGGAGGTCGGAGGGATTTACTGCCTAAAAAAGCAGTTAAGCAGCGTGTTTTTTTTGATGAAGTAAAAAAAAACTTTCTTCAAAATAAAAACTAAAAATACTATTTTTGCGTTCCTAAACAAAACAACAGCTTTGAAAAAGTATCTAATCTTATTGCTTGGCTGCATTATTTTAGTGCCGTCATTTGGCACTGCGTTTGTTTATGTATCTTTTAAATTACAGCAGCAGGAAATCGCAAAAACGATCTGCGTGCAGCGGAAACTGGTTTTCAACACCTGCAACGGCCGCTGTGAACTTCAAAAAAGCCTTAAGAAATTCAACGATAACGAAAATAAAATGCAGCACAGCCTGAAAGAAAAAACAGAGCAGGTTTACATTTTAGATGCTTTGCATAACACTTTCAAATTAATAGAGCCTATCGAAATCAAAGCTGGCTTTGAGGCTGGATCCGATGACAAGCCTATTTCTGTTTCAGCAGAAACTTTTCGTCCCCCTTCTTTTTTTATATAAATTCTAATTTCCATTTCAATACGAATTGAAATGATTTTTCATTGCTGCATAAACAATGAAAGAGTGCCTGCATTCTAATAAAATTACAGTTATATAAAAATTACAAAATGAAAAAAGGAATATTTTTTGCGGCAGCTTTGGCAGCTTCGCTGCAGATCTATGCACAAAAAAATGACAGCATAAATAGCAAATACACCTTAATGGACGAGGTGATTATTGAAGGAGTGAGAAAGTCCAAAGATGTTGCAAGTGAACTGGCTTCCAAACTGCCGATCAAGAACCTGGAAAACCCTCAGGTAACCGCTTCGGTTTCACCACAGCTTATCAAAAACAGAAATTTCTTCACCCAGGATCAAATGCTGCAAAATGCTACTGGTGCTGCACCGAGCTGGGCAGGAATTTCGCCTTACTATTCCATCAGGGGATTTCGCACCCGCTCGAGCTTCAGAAACGGGGTAAACGGTTATGCAGCCTCTGATATGGATCCGGTTAACATTGCCCAGCTGGAGGTAATCAAAGGACCAAGCGGGGTAATTTTTGGCGGGGGCGGTTCAACTATGCTTACTTTTGGAGGACTCATTAATCGTGTGACGGTAAAACCTCAGAATGCCACCTTTGCCGACATTAGTGCAGCGGGCGGGTCTTACAATCTGCAGCGTGCCACCGTTGATATCAACAGGCCTCTTGACAAAGACGGAAAAGTTCTTGCCCGGTTAACCGGCGCTTATACCTATAAAGATTCTTTTCAGGATCAGGGGTTTTCAAAAACTTTTTTTTTAGCTCCTAGTATTTCCTACAAGTTTAGCAATGATGTAATTATCCAGCTTGATGCTGAAATTTTAAACAAAACTGCCACAAATAATCCGCTCTACCAAGTGGCTTTAGGGGCTGCTGAATCGGCGGATGAACTCAATTTGGATTATTACCGTTCTTTTAATGATAATTCGGTTACGATGAACAATAAGGCGGTGAATATTTACGGAAAAATCATTTACAGGCTTTCAGGAAATTGGAAATCGCAGACCAATTTAGTATTAGTCAATAATAAGACTCCCGGAGATTACATCCGTTTAAGATTGGATGATAACAGCCAGAATGTAACACGAAGAGTGTACAGAATGTATCCGGAGACTATTACAAGCCAGCAGATACAGCAGGACTTTGTCGGGAATTTCAAAATTGGCGGTATCAAAAATCGACTGATTGCAGGAGTTGAATACTACCATTACCTCTACGGCATTGCCAGTAAATCTGTGAATTTTACTAAAGTGCCGGCTGCTGCGGCAGATCCCCAGAATGCTTATTTCAATAATGAATATATTACCGGCCAATTGGCCTTAAAGTCTTATGCAGAGAATTATAAGGCCATTCAGGATCATTATTCGGTTTATCTTTCAGATGTTTTGAGTCCATTAGAGAATTTGATTGTAATGCTCAGCGCGCGGATTAATTACATAAATAACAAAGGGACAGAGGATTTATTAACAGAAACCGCTTCGGGTGATTATTCTCAGACGGCAGTATCTCCGAAACTCGGAATCAGTTACCAGATTATTGAGCAGAGAATAGCCTTGTTTGCCAATTATATGAACGGCTTTCAGGCGCAGGCACCCCAGTCAGTAAACGGACAGATGACCAATTTTCAGCCAGTTTATGGAAACCAGTGGGAATCCGGGATTAAAGTTTCTTTGAAAAAGAACCTATTGGATGCCGTTTTGAGCTATTATAATATTGATGTGACCAATGTGGTAAGACAGGACCCCAGTGATACGGCTTCCTATCTGCAGGACGGACAGCAGCGAAGCAAGGGTTTTGAAGCAGATTTAGAATCAAGTCCGATGAGTGGACTGTTTCTGCATGCAGGTTTTGCCTACAATGACAGCAAGCTTATTGTTTCTGATGCACTTACCCAGGGGTTAAGACCGGTAGATTCTGGTCCTAAACTTTCAGGAACCTGGTATGTTAATTATACTCCCCAGGCAAAAGCTTTAAACAGTTTTTCTTTAGGGATAGGAGGCAGCCATTATGGTAAAGATTTGATGATCAATAACACTAATGGTTCTTTTTACACCAATCCTTATACGTTGATCAACTCGGTTGTAAGCTTTGAGAAAACAGGTTATGTATTTTCGCTTTCTGCCAATAACATGCTAAATGAGCACTACTGGTACGGAGGCCGCGGCATGATTACCCCTGGAAACCTTCGTCAGGTGGTTTTATCTCTGAAATTAAAATTGTAATGCTGTAATTCAAAACTTCCAGTGAAAAAAATTACAAAGGTCTCAGGATATTAATCATTTTTTGCTCCAAGAGAGCGGCAGGATAATGTTCGAAGATTGGTAGTTTATAAAATTTTCTGTTATTGAAGTGCAATTTAGATCAGCGGGTACTGCCTGCTATTTTTTTTGGAGCTCTTCCCGCTATCCATTGCAATCTTCTGCGCCGAACCCCGGCGCAGAAGGATTTCCACTGCTGTCGGGGCTGAAAAGTCGAATAGGCCGGTTTAAAATTATAGTAAGAATGAAGTCATAAACTTTTTGTAAGATCTAAATAATTATATAATCTGTTCCTGACTGTGATGTGCCTGGGCAATTTCCTGAATCTCTCCAGGTGAGAGTTCCGCCTTTTTCTGCACGTCTTGATTAAGTAATAATAAAAAATGTTTCATTGTGAATTTCTTTTAAGTTTTATTAAAGACATTTAAATCTTTTCATTTTGGACTTTTTTTTCAGCAGATCTTTATATAAAAGTAACCCTAATTAAAAATATCCGCTCTATCTCTGTGTAAATGATGCAGATGTGCGCAATGGAAAGTACGAAAATTTTTATAATATGAGACAGAATCTGGAAAGCTTATTTTTTATTGGTAAGACCGTTTTAAGCAGCAAGCTTAAAGTTTTGTACCTTTGCCGCTCTGCATTTAAATTAAACCTATGAAGCGTCTGCTGCTTTTTTATGTATTTCTGGCTTTTCTGCATTCATTTTCAGCTGATGCCTACCAAAGTATGTTTGCCAAAAGAGCAGTTTTCGGTTATCTGGCTGCTTTAGATTCTGCAGCAGATGCGCCTAAATTGCAAATTGGCATCAAGAAAGGTGTTTGTTTTGCAAGCAAAGATTCTGAGCAGGGATTTTCTTCGGATTTTCAGATTAAGAGAAAAGCCACAGAATTAGAATATGCACAGTTTGCTGTTTTTTATCCTTTTAGAAATGAGCAGTTTTATCATAATCCAGGCAGAGACTTCTTCGGTCTTACGAGTTTATATTCCATAAGGCTTCACAGCCATCTGCACCGCTATCAGCTTTTTTAGAATTTAAGGATGGACAGCTGCACTGTGCAGCGTGCACTGGTTTGTACTATATTCCACGCAGATTATGCATAGGGTTGACTACTGCATTAATTCAGGCGGGCTTTTGTACCATTTTTAAATCACTTAAATTCTAAATGTTCAAAAAAAAACTTCTTCAGATCGAAGCGCTGCTGATTGTGGGGAGGAAAAAACTTTCCCCAAAGCAGTTTATATTTATTTCCAGCGTTATTGTTGGGATCATGTCGGCTTTTGCCGTAATTTTTCTTAAGTCTTTTGCACACTGGGTCTATTCTCTGGCCTCATATGGCAACAGCATTCTCAAACTCAGTTTTATAAACAGTTTGCTTCCCGTTGCAGGAATCCTGCTCACGGTATTGGTTGTAAAGAAGGTACTGGGAGGCCACATCGAAAAAGGAACATCTCAGATTCTCCATACTGTGGCACGCAAAGCAAGCATAATCCCGCCAAAACAGATGTATGCGCAGATTATTACAAGTTCGCTTACAGTCGGGCTGGGAGGATCTGCAGGACTCGAAAGCCCTATAGTGGTCACAGGGGCAGCATTCGGGTCTAATTATGCGCAGAAGTTCAGGCTCAGCTACAAGGAGAGGACCCTTCTTCTTGGATGCGGTGTGGCGGCCGGTATAGCGGCGGCTTTTAATGCGCCAATTGCGGGAGTGCTTTTTGCTGTGGAGGTGCTGCTGGTTGATGTGGCTATTTCAGCTTTTACCCCTATTATGATAGCCGCTGCAACCGGTACGCTGGTTTCGGCTATTGTGCTGAATGAAGAGGTGCTGCTGCGCTTCAGGCACGAGGAAACTTTCGACTATCACAATATACCATTTTATATACTCCTTGGATTTTTTACAGCATTTATCTCCGTATTTTATTCCAGAAATTTTTTAAAGACAGAGCATTTTTTCGCGGGATTAAAAATGGGAGTCTACAGGAGGGCTTTGGCAGGATCTCTGCTGCTCGGCCTGCTGGTATTTGTGTTCCCGACACTCTTTGGTGAAGGCTATGAAAGCATTAAAACACTTGCCGATGCGAATCCCGGTGAGCTTTTGGAAAATACGCTTTTCAAGGATTTCAGCAGCAATGAATGGATTCTTCTGCTTTTTGTCGGCTTCTCTATGATGCTCAAAGCTTTTGCTTCGGGAATTACCCTGGGCAGCGGAGGAAATGGAGGAAACTTTGCCCCATCGCTTTTTCTGGGATCTTATGCGGGATATTTTTTCTCTAAGTTTTTAAATCTCACAGGGCTTACCGATCTGCCTGTAAGCAATTTCGCTATGGTCGGGATGGCCGGGATACTGAGCGGACTTTTTCATGCGCCGCTGACGGCTATTTTTCTTATTGCCGAAATAACCGGCGGATATGGGCTGATTATTCCCCTTATGATCACCGCATCTATAAGTTATGCCATTTCAAAACGATTTGAACAGCATTCGCTGGATGTAAAAGGGCTGGTTAAAAAAGGAAATGTATTTACAAGCAACAAGGACACCAACATACTATGGACCCTTAATGCAGACAGCATTATTCATGCTGACCACAAAACCTTGTCGGCAGATGACGGTATGGAAAAACTAAGAGCTTTGATCACCCAGACCGATCAGGGTATGTTCGCCGTTACAGAGAATCAGAAACTGGCAGGAGTCATTTATTTTTCTGATGTGCGTGAAATCATCTTTCAGCAGGAAAATATTCTGATCAGAGATATCATGAAATCTGCATGCGAAACCCTGGATTATTCAGACAGTATGGAAACAATGATGAAAAGACTCGAGAAGAGCAGAAAGTTTTATCTCCCTGTGATAAGGGACGGGCTTTATTACGGGTACATTGACAAGGGAAGTGCCCTGGAGGCCTATCGTAATCAGTTAAAGGCTATGATGTTTGATTAACAGGCAGCCTGCGGGTGTTTTTTAAACAAAAAAGTTTTAAATCGATTTTGAATATAAAAGTTTTAATTTTTGCTTTCCAGCAGCAGAATGCTTAGATTAGTGTATAAAAAAGGCCACATGAATAAACTAACCGATCTTTTGAACCTGCGCGAAGGGGAAGACAATAAGGAAAAAACGCTGGAAAGCGTAATTAAAAACATCAGCTTTAAAGGTGCCAATCTATGGATACTGGCATGCGCAATACTGATAGCCTCAGTGGGGCTTAATGTAAATTCCACGGCAGTGATTATCGGCGCGATGCTGATCTCGCCGCTGATGGGCCCCATTGTGGGTGCTGGTTTTGCCCTTGGCATATACGATTTTGATCTTCTCAAGAAATCCCTGCGCAGCCTGCTTACCGCTACACTGGTGAGTCTGACGGTCTCTGCAGTCTATTTTGCCGTAAGTCCCTTTAAGGAGGTGCAGTCCGAGCTTCTGGCACGGACTTCGCCTAACATATATGATATTCTGATCGCTTTTTTCGGGGGTATTGTCGGGGTGATTGCAGTAACCAGAACAGAAAAGGGCAATCCCATACCGGGCGTAGCGATAGCTACAGCGCTTATGCCGCCGCTGTGTACAGCAGGTTACGGGCTTGCAACCGGGCAGTGGACCTTTTTCCTGGGTGCATTTTACCTGTACTGCATCAATTGCGTTTTTATAGGAATCGCTACCTTCCTGATTGTTAAATACCTCAAATATCCCGCAAAAAGGCAGGTAGATGAGCGCCAGCAGAAGCAGGTCCGTCTTACCATTACACTGCTTACCGCAGTTATGCTTATTCCAAGCGCTTACTTAGCCTTTTCGCTTTACCGTGAACAGCAGTTTTTAAAAAATGCGGATTTATTCATTGAAAACGAATTTGTTTCCAAGGGATATACGGTAATATTTAAAAAGAGCTCTTTTACTCCTGCAAAAAAGAGCCTTGAACTTGCTTTTCTGACCAAAAGGTTTTCAAAGAAAGAAATCACCCGTTTAGATTCTCTGATGGATAAAAACAGGTTTCTGAAAGGGACTGATCTGGTGATCCGCCAAGATACCACCGATAGGTTCAGTGCACTGAAAGGAGATATTTTAAACCAGATAAAGGGAACTGAAAACCAGATCAATGCCAAGGATGTAAAAATCGCCCAATTGGAAAAACAGCTGGCAGAAAACAGCTTTGATAATGTAAAGATTTTAAAGGAATCCAGAATCCTTTATCCCTCGCTTCATGCGCTTTCGATATCCAGCCACAAGCTGGTTAATGAAAAAGACAGTATCATTGATATAACTGCCGTTCTTTACGAAGCGGATAAGGATCTGAAAGCCGAAGAAAAGGAAAAATTCAGAAGCTGGCTGGGGCAGAGGCTTTCCTTAAAAAATGTTGAGCTTTACAGGAAACAGTAATTTTTTTAATAAATAAGATTTTAATCAGCAGTCCGCCTTTCTTTTATTGTAGCTGCTCAGGAGCATAAAACCGCAGATACCGGATAATATGGACGCGGCCAGCACCGCAAATTTTGCTTCTGTCTGAAATTCGGCATTCTTAAAAGAAAGCAGGGCTATAAATATGGACATCGTAAATCCGATACCGCCTAAAAGCCCAAGACCAAGTACGTGAGGCCAGTTTGTATTTTCCGGCAGCTGTGAAATTTTGAGCTTCACCGAAAGCCAGGACATTAAAAATATTCCCGCGGGTTTGCCCAGAAACAGTCCCAGTACAATACCCAGTCCGAGATTTCCAAGAAGTCCTTCGGCCATACCGTTTTGAAAGGTTATGTTGGTGTTGGCAAGGGCAAAAAACGGCATTATTATAAAATTAACCGGATGGGTAAGCATATGTTCGAGCTTTTCAAGCGGCGACTCGCTGTCATCTTCATTTTTAGGAAGCGTCAGTGCGGTAAGAACCCCTGCGATTGTGGCGTGTATACCGGAATGATGTATAAAATACCACATGAAAATTCCCGGAATAATATAAAAGAAGAGATTTTTCAGCCCCATTCTATTAAAGATTATCTGAAGAAGAAAAACGCCCGCGGCATAACCGAGATAACTGAAATGGATGTCGCTGG
Source organism: Flavobacterium sp. FG19 (assembly GCF_057809475.1). Classification (NCBI taxonomy): domain Bacteria; kingdom Pseudomonadati; phylum Bacteroidota; class Flavobacteriia; order Flavobacteriales; family Flavobacteriaceae; genus Flavobacterium; species Flavobacterium sp. FG19. Next base: position 20,360 of record NZ_JBMDKA010000013.1, read on the forward strand.
AATAAAATACGGCAATTACCAAAATGGCAATCAGGTCATCCACTATGGCAAGTGCGGCAAGGAAAATTTTAAGCCCTGCAGGGACTTTATCGCCCAGCAGTGAAAGAATTCCTAAGGCAAAGGCAATGTCAGTTGCCATAGGGATACCCCAGCCCGAACTGGTGCGGGGGTCCGATGAGTTGAATAATGCATAGATCAATGCCGGCAGAGCCACGCCGCCAATCGCTGCAAGCACGGGAAGCGAAGCCTGTTTGAAGGAGGAGAGTTCCCCTTCAATAATTTCTCTTTTGATTTCCAAGCCGACCAGAAGAAAGAAAACCGCCATCAGGCCGTCGTTGATCCATATCAAAACAGGATATTTTAAGCTCAAGGATTGGAATTCTGCGCCAAGTTCGTAGTTTAAAACATTGGAAAACGGCTCTGAAAGCGCTGAATTGGCAATGATTAAAGACACAAGAATACATAGAAGTAATACAATCCCGCCGGCGGAAGATGATGTAAAGAAATTTTTAAAGCTTTTTAGATTGATCAGTTTTCCCATATCTGCAAATTTAGGGATTTTATTTTTATTGATCTCCCTTTGTTGATCTCCCGGCATGCAGGATATACGTGAATTAATCAGTTTTCCGCCTCAGGACAGCAAATAATAATCTGAGATTGAGACAGTATGTAGCAGATGGTATTTTGGGGCTTTTCCCTTGCAAGTTGCAATCTTCTTTACCGAAACTCCGGCGCAGAAGGATTTGCACTGCACACGAGCGAAGCGGACTGGCAAAGCAATCGGGGATGAAAAAGTCAAATAGACATTGCGCTTTGGCAATATGGTGTTCTAAGTTTTGCAATACTTACCTGAAACCTGCAGGCAGGTATTGCAAATGAAAATAATTACAATAGAAATTTTAGCCATTATTGTTTAATGCTTCAGGGTAAGGATTTAATAAATTACATTGATTTGCCTTTGGTTATAATATTGCTGGTGAATTTAGTGTTTTCAAACTAGCTGCGCACCTTATCACGCAGGGAATCCGGGGCAGCTTCAGCTTTAAATTGGTTTGTTTCCAGATCTTCCCTGGAGCAGATCGGCAAAAAGAGATTAGGCGAATTTATTGCCTAATCTCTTCTTATGATAAATTAATATCAAGTTGGAAAGCCTTAAATTGTATTTTTTGATGATCAGATTGAAACTATTTTTCAAATAACCCGTCCTTTTCCCATTGTTTCACGATATCTATTGTCTGCTGAGGCAGTCTAGGCCCTCCTTTAGGCATAAGTACATTATTGCCGTTTTCCAGGGAGATCCGGATAATAAGACTGCGTTTTAAAACGGCATCTTTTACCTGGCTGTATGTAACCAGGGATATCGGCGCCCCGTTTTGAGGGACCGCGGCATGGCACACAATGCAATTATTATCGATAATTGATTTTACATCCTTATTATAGGTTACTGATCCTGCAGGCGCCGGCGTATCGATTCCGGCTGAGGAATCATCGTTAGAGCAGCCTGTAAGAATTAAAGAGGATGATAAAATGGCAAATAGTTTTTTTGGATTCATAATGTTTTAGTTTAGTTTACAAAGCCGTCATTATTTTCATCTGAAAAGAGTGCTTTCTGCATATGTACGTTAAAATTTATAATACAGATTTTAATAAGAACACTTTTTATTGACTTACAGTTTATGAGGGCTTTAGAGATAACTTCATAAAAGCATAAAGAAAGAGAATGTTATTCTGCGTCTTAAAACATCCGCTGGGCTGAAGCGTGCCCATATTGGTAAAGCCTGTGTCAGATTATCGTAATGACTGCTCTGGGGATCTGTTATTATTTAAATTAATTCTAAACTAATATTTTCTTGTTACTTGTTAAAACCATCCTAAAAAAGTATTCGTATATCCTTTTAAATCTAACCATTTTAAAAAGCACCTTATGAAAATTAACAAGTACATCAAAAAAGGACTCTGGATTGCATTTGGCATTGCGATCTTATTTTCGGCTATTCTCCTTTTCCATATCATTACCGCCAAACCTGCGGTTTATGATACTCCAAATTTACAGGTAAGCCGTATTGATTTCAAATCAGATATCGATTCTGTCCAGGCAAAGCAGATTTGTTCTGATTTAAGGTCAATTAAAGGGCTGACCTCAGATTCCATCATTATTAAAAGAAACGTGGTGGTTTACTTCCATAATAATAAAATCACCAATTCAAAGAAGGTCTACGCCCAGCTGATGGCCAAAAGGCATTATGATGCGAGGCCTTATATACTGCCTGAAAATCTGGCATCCAAAGAAGTATGTCCTATGGACCAAAATAGTATGAGTTATAAATTATCTCAGAAGATAAACCATTTTTTTAATTAACCCTTTAATATTTTTGTTATGAAAAATTATTCTAAAATTGCCTTAAGCGTTTTATTTCTTTCAGCAGCTGCTTTTACATCATGCAGCAATGATGATGAGACTCCGGCTCCCGTAAAAGCCTCTATATATGAGCGATTGGGAGGAACCAAAATGGTCGCTGATCCTGATAATTCGGGGCAGATGATCGAGCAGGGACGTTTAAGCTTCCGTAAAGTGGTAAATTCAACCATCGGACTGATAGTTGCCGATATCCAGTCTAATGCATCAGGAAACCTTCAGGCGCATTTTGCGCCCCTTCTGGCTGAAACCGGATCGACCCAGGCTACAAATATTGCAAAATTATCAGATAACCTGACTGATTTCTTTTCATTCAACACCGGAGGTACAAATGCAGTGAACACCTATTCGGGTCTGAGCATGGCAGCGGCGCATAACCCTGCGACTAATCCTCGAATGGGCACAAAATCAAGCAGTGCCGACTATACAAAATTCGAAGGTTATGTAGGAGCGGCGGCCAATGCAAATGGTGTTGCTTCAAACACGGAACTCTACACGGATATTGTAGCGGTTTTGGAATCATTAAGAACGCCTATCGTTCAAAAATAATAATCTTCCAAAAAAACGCTGCCTTTTCCTGCGGGCAGCGTTTTTATTTAAAACTTTGTTTCATTCCAATACAATCATGAGTGCTTAAGGCGTGCCTTTTGTAATTCTAAATTTACCTTTACGGTATGTTCTGTCGCATTATGATTTAAGGATTACAGCGATGATCCCCGGCATTGGCTTTGATCCGATTGCTGGCATGACTGCAGAATCCAATTCCTAATTTATTTTATAAAATTGATCTCCCTGTTTGTTGAATCTTTAAGTAAAGTCATCCTATGGAAAATTTAAACCTGTCCAAAAATACTGCTTTTTATGCTTTAGGATTAAGTTATAAAAAAGCAGATGCCCTCATTAGAGGGAAATTCAGTTTAGACCCTAAAGCGCAGTCTGATCTGCTGGTGCAGGCTAAAGCTGAGGGTATAGATTCGTTAATTGTAATTTCCACCTGCAACAGGACTGAAATTTATGGATCGGCCTCTCATCCGTATGAACTGATAAAACTGCTTTGCGGCAATACCAAAGGCAGCGTGGAGGAGTTTCAGCAGGCCGGCTACATTTATAAAAATAAAGATGCGGTCAATCATTTTTTTCGAGTGGGTGCAGGCTTGGAAAGCCAGATTCTGGGTGATTTTGAAATCATCAGCCAGATTAAAACTTCCATTAATAAAAGTAAATCACATGGGCTTGTCAATACGTTTCTGGACCGCTTGGGCAATGCAGTAATCCAGGCCAGTAAAAAAATCAAAACAGATACAGGGATCTCCTCAGGGGCAGCCTCTGTTTCCTTCTCAGCGGTACGGTATATCATTGAAAATGTGAAGGATATCGGCGGCAAAAAAATCCTGCTGCTTGGAACAGGCGATATAGGAAGGAATACCTGCCAGAATTTAGTGAAGCATACCAAAAACGGCCATGTTACCGTTATAAACAGAACAAAAAGCAAGGCTCAGGCACTGGCAGGAAAACTAAATGTCATAGTAAAGGATTATAATGATCTGAGGCACGAACTGCAGCAGTCCGATGTTGTGGTGGTGGCAACAGGGGCAGATCATCCCACTGTCTGCAGAGAATTGCTGAATCCCAATAAGCCTCTATTGATATTGGATCTATCCATTCCGAGAAATGTAGCCCTTGATGTAGAAGACATATCGGAGGTAACCCTCATACATATGGACTGCCTTTCCCAGATGAAAGATGAGACCCTTGAAAAGAGAAAACAGCATATTCCCGCGGCCGAAGCCATCATTGAAGATGTGAAGTTCGAATTTAATACCTGGGTGCAGGCAAGAAAATATGCGCCGGCAATACATGCATTAAAAGCCAAATTAAATGATATTGCGGCGGTGGAACTGGCTTTTCAGAAAAAGAAATCCATTAATTTTGATCAGGCTCAGGCTGATGAGATAAGTTCAAGAATCATAAATAAGATAACCAGCCATTTCGCAAGCCATTTAAAACATGAGGAGTGCTCGATTGATGAGAGCATTAAATTTATTGAAAAAGTTTTTCAGCTGGGAGTATATGAACCGCTAAAAAAGCATTCACCTATAGAGGAGAAATATAAAATTAATCTTTCCTGATATTACATGAATTTTTAAAGCAGACTGCAGGGCAGCATTTTTAGAGGGGAATGCATTATAATACACAATCTTAGTTTTTTTTTATCTTCATTGCATTATTTTTTTTGCATCAGTTTTATTATATCAGCTCAAATAGTCTTATATTTCAAAAATTTTTGACCTCATAAAAAGCGTATCTGATAGAACAATGCTGAGAAGAGAAATACTCCTTATAGACGACGACCAAGATGATCTTGACAATTTTATTGATGCAATTGAATCTCTTAAAAAAAATGTGAGCTGCCATGCCCTGAGAAATCCTCTAAAAGCTCTTGAAGAGCTCGCTGGTTCCGAGAAAAAACCTGATTTAATATTTCTGGACTATAATATGCCCTATATCAATGGAATGGAGTTTCTGCGAAAACTGAGGAGTTATCCAGGCTTTGAAGGTATTGAAGTGGTGATTTTTTCAACTCCAGAAGAAAATGTAATGCTTCCCTGGCTTATTAAAAATGGCATCTCAGTGAAATACAGATCAAAACCCGATACATTTGAAGAACTTAAAGCCTTATTCAGCACCATGCTGTAACATGATTTTTTCAGCTGTTCGCTCCGGGATTTATAGGTCTCAATTTATTAATTTATTGAGCATGCCTTTAAAGATAAAGCCGTGAAAGGGCAGAACAGCATACCAGTATAATTTTCCCAAAAATCCTTTGGGCCTGAAGGTTGCGGCCTGATACAAGGTATTATTAATGATCTTAAATTCAAGCCAGGCTTCCCCGGGGAGTTTCATCTCAGCGTATAAAACTAATTTTCCCTGTTTTTTATCGGCATACACCACGCGCCAGAAATCTAAAGCATCACCCTGAAATAGTATATTTTTATGTGTCCTTCCGCGTCTAGTGCCCACACCGCCGAAAACCTTGTCAATAAATCCGCGCAGATCCCACAGCCAGTCTGCGTAGTACCATCCGGTCTGCCCGCCTATTGACCATATTTTTTCAATGGTATCTTCGCGATTGATGATTTCTTTTTTTCTTCTGTCCACATAGCAGCCCTTTTTTGGGACCTTTAAATACTGGCTGATGCTGCCGTTAAAGCTGCTGCTGGCGAGCGAATCTTTCCAGCTCGATATTACATCGTTCTGCTGTATTTTCTCAAGTGCCCTCTCCAGTGCTTGACGATATGTCATGGGGCTTATATGAAGCAGACTATTTATACGATTATCTCGGCAGACCACTTCTGTTTTCATGCTGCCCACCAGAGCGGAGGCGAGTCTATAGGATGTGGAGGTCACAAAATAAAGCCAGTAGGAGGACAGTTTTGGGGTCATCACCGGAACAGTAAAAATATACCGGCTGAGTTTTTTTGCCCTGGCAAACTCCAGCAGCATTTCTTTATAGGTCAGTATATCCGGCCCGCCTATATCAAAGCTCTGGTTATAAGTTTGCGGATTTAAAAGAGAGCGTACTAAAAATTCCAAAACATCCGAAACCGCTATAGGCTGGCATCTGGTATTGAGCCATTTTGGTGTGATCATAAATGGCAGCTTTTCTACAAGATCCCGTATTATTTCAAAAGAAGCGCTGCCTGAGCCGACGATTATTCCTGCTCTGAGTGCTGTGCAGGGGATTTTAGAGCTTCTTAAAATATCTTCTACGGCTTTTCGCGAAGATAAATGTCTGGATAAGGATTTGTCATTAACAATGCCGCTGAGATAGATAATCTGTCTGGCTTTTGTACCGCTGAGCCTGTTTATGAAATTATAAGCCGATGCACTTTCCATTTTATCGTAACTGGCTGATTTGTCAGACATGGAATGTATCAGGTAATAAGCGGCGTCTATATCGCTGGGAATAACGGCAAGACTTCGAGAATCAAGAAAATCCGTTTCAATAACTTTTACATTCATTGAGAATCTTTCAGGATAATTGAATCTGCTTTTATCCCTTACGCAGCAGATCACTTCGTGTCCATTTTTTACAAGCAGAGGCAGCAGCCGTTTTCCTATATATCCTGCCGCCCCGGTCAAAAGAATTTTCATGGTGGGTTTTATTATATTTTAAAGCTGACAAGTCCGTAATCCATCACAAAAACCTGCCCTGAGATAGAAGATGCGCTTTCTGAAATCAGATAATCAGCCATTTGGGCTACTTCTTGGGCCTGAAGGTAATTTTTCATAGGATGGCGCTCTTTGATGGATTCTTTCATTTTATCGTTTCTTAAAATGGAAGCAGAAAGAGGTGTCTGGGTAATGGTAGGAGCCACAGCATTAATCCGTACCTGGCCGGCAAGCTCTGCACCAAGAGATCTGACAAGTCCTTCTAAAGCCGCTTTAGATGCTGCAATGCTGGCATGGAAAGGCATCCCGAGTTTTGCGGCCACAGTGCTGAATAATACTATCGAGGGGCCTGATCCTTTTTTTAGGATTGGAAGATATTTCTGGATTACTCTCACGGCCCCCATTACATTTATTTCAAAATCATTTCTGAAATCATCAGTATGCAGGCTCTGGAAAGGCTTAAGGCTGATCGACCCCGGGCAGTAAATAAGAGAATCGATCTGCTCTATATCAGGCAGCGGATCTTTGAGAATATCGGCGCAATAATGAATAAGATTGCTGTGCGAAGCATCAGGGGGTGTGCGGCTTATGTTATATACGAAGCTGTTTTTTAGTTTTTCCTCCAAAAGGGCCCTGCCAATCCCTGTGCTTGCTCCTATGATCAGAATTTTTTTCATATCGGATAGTTTAATTCTTTTATCTGTTTTAGCTAAAATGATATAAGCCTAAAGAATATAATATTTGCCCTTGACCAGCCTTTATGGTCAAATCGGTGAAATTGGAAATCTCAGTAGTAAAGATACAATTTTGTTTAATTTTTGTTTAAATTTGTTAAACATTTTTTTATTTTCTGCCTTCATTCCGGCCTGGAGCTGGTTTGAATCTTATTGCAGGAATGCAATTGACCCGTGCCGTTTTCCGGACAGCAGGTTTTACTTGTATAATTATGGCCGGCAAAATTATTTTACGAATAATTTTTTTTATGTTTTTTTTAAGAAATGTTTAGTTTTAAAAATCGTTTATTTAGTGTATCGGAAGAAATCATAAAGCACTGCTGATTTGAACAGTTCTGTTCATTCACTGCGCGGATCTGTGATGTATGGATTTAGCGAAAGTGGCATTTAGATTTATCAGTCCGGTTTTAACTTAATACATCCCGATAGAATGCCTGGAGATATAAATGAAAATATAAAAAGCATACGAGAACTCAAAAACTACAGTCAGGAATATATGGCCTTCAGATTGGGCATTACCCAGGCAGGATACAGTAAGATGGAAAGGAACGGAAGCAGGATCAGCTTTGAGAAATTAGAGGAAATAGCAGTTATATTTGAAATGGATCTGGGCAGCATCATCAATTTTGGCAGCGCTCTTAATTTTAAAAGTACGCCGCAGCATATGGAAAATAGATCAGCTGCAAGAGGGGGCTGCAGTATAGAGAACCTTTACCGGGATAAAATTGTACTGCTGGAAAAACTGCTGGATATAACCGACAGGGAGCTTACAAATTATAAGGATAGATTTGGATGCCTTTAAAAGATCTTTTTGTGTGTTTTTTAAAGGGAGCTCATTGGAAGGGGAGCAGGTTTTCTGAAATAGGGCAGGGAGCTTGAAAAACAGCGGATAAAGAAGTCACATATAAAGGTCTTATGATTATATAGAAACATTTATTTGGAAGATTATGTTTTTATGGACAGCCGTCTTATTGCAGAATAAGGCGGTTTTTTTGCTTTTCAGAATTCAGACTGATAAATCTGCGGCAGGGACGCCGCTTTGGCTGTAATGAAGAGCAGGAAGTCCTTTAAGGGGATTTTTCTGCACAAAAGTAATGCCGTCCCATTTTGAGACGGCATTATCTGCTTAAAGCTTACGCTTATTTATATTTTATATTAATGCTGATGATATCCGAGGCCATATTTGTGGTGCGCGTATAATGTCCGTAACGGATCTCCAGCGTATTCCAGTGTCTGAGCCCGAATATTCCATTAGGCGGCGTGAATTTCATTCCCATTCCAAAAAAACCGCTGTCAAACTTGGACAGGTCATAATTGCTGGTATAAAATTGATCCGCGGCCGTATGCTCCCCATAAGGTTTGAAATACTTGGTGCCTGTCTGGGTGTAATATCTGTAGAAAGGGCTCAGTGAGAATGCCTGGGTCAATTTTACGGGAATTTCAAGATCAGCGGTATGCGCCCTGAGTCCCCAGTCATCGGTGTAATAGCGGTAGTAGGCCCTTATGATGATATTATCCCCGGCAAAATAGCTGGCCCTGATCCCAAGGGGGATTTTCAGCCTGGTATCGGGCATTTTTTCCTGGTGCACCGATCCGTCCTGGAAATACACCCTGTGAAAGGGAAGGCTTAAATACCCGTTCTGGCTGATAAGGTCGCCGACAAGCATAATCTGAAGATTTTTATTTACTATCTGGCTGTAGCTCAAAGTCCCTGCAAAAGTATTTCGGTTCGCGCTGCCATAGCCTTCACCTGCGGTTCGCAGCTCGACAGGCTCGATGAGTTTGAGCTGGTCGATAAAGGTCTGAAACCGGGCTGTAAATTCCCCGTTTCTGTCTTTGGTTTTCTGTGAGAAGCTGATATTTCCCCCGAAGGACTGGTAGTCAAACTCCGTTGAGGAAGATACCCCGATGCCGAGTGTTCTTCCTTTCTGCTCGTTTTCTCTCAAATAGGTCAGCGATGGGTAGAAGCGGTTGTCGGAAGAGGATGCCGAAGAATTGGCGCTCAGGTCGATCATATCCGAGGAGGCCGAGGTGTAGTGGTCAATGCCCGCCTCAATGTCAAAGGTATGCTTGATACCCGTCTGGCCGTATTTTACCAGCTTCACGTCTATGGTATTGGCAATATCGGTCAGATGCTCCGAACCGCGTCCTCCCATAACCGCTGAATTGTCCCCATTCTGTTTGTAATAGCTTGAGACCAGGTTGACTTCTTCGAGTTTTAGTTTTCTGCTTTTGTAACTGCTTGAATCAGCAGGTACATCCTGCGCTTTCGCCTGAAACAAGGCCAAAAGGGCAAATCCTGTAATGAATATTCTTTTCATTGCTAAATCGTATCAGATTAATTACAGCCGCATCCCCCGCCGCTTTTTCCTGAATTGGCACCGGAAGCTCCCTCGCGGTAGGATTGGAAACTGAGTTCTGTCTTTTCAATTTTCCTGTTGGAAAGGACCATTTCAGAATCGTTGATTTTTCCTTTCTGGTATTCTTTTACCGGAGTGCAGCAGGTGAGCAGCAGTCCTGCAAGGGCAGTGCCGCAGATGAGTTTGAGATTTTTCTGTTTTGGCTTTTTCATTTCAGATTGATGTTTTTAGAAGTGTAGACTTTATTGCTGTCGTCGATGATGATACAATATAGATCAGGTATCTGGTCTATTAAAAAAAGGCCTGCCTTGATGCCCATAACCGCTATGGGAGTGGCCATTGCGTCTGCAAATTCTGCATTGGGCGCAATTATGGTCACGCTTTTTATGCCCGATATGGGAAGGCCTGTTTTTGGGTCGATGGTATGGGAGTATTTTTTCCCGCCAATGATTGCAAACTTTTCATAGTTTCCTGAAGTGGCCACCGCTTTATTGGATATTTCCATGTAGGAGAATGCCGCATTTGGAGCGTCGGGCGAGGCAACGCCTATGGTCCATTTGCTGCCGCCCGGCTGCAGTCCCCAGGCGCATAAGTCCCCGCTCGCATTAATAATGCCGCTCTGTACGCCATTTTGAATCAGGACCTGCTTGGCCATCTCCGCGGCATATCCCTTGCCGATGCCCCCAAAACCGATCCGCATGCCTTTTTCTTTTAAAAAAACAGTTGTATTTTCCCTGTCCAGGATGATATTTCTGTAATCAATGAGATGCACCATTTTAAGCGCCGTCTGTGCATCAGGGAGCCTTGTCATGGTCTTGTCGAAATTCCAGAGGCTTTTATCGATGCCGCCGTAGGTGATGTCAAATGCGCCCTGGGTTATTCTGGAAATCCCCATAGATCTTTCTATAAGGTTAAAAACCTCCAGGTCTACCCTGACAGGCTTAATTCCTGCATTGTCATTGATCAGGCTGGTCTGGCTGTCCTGCTTAAAGGTGCTCAGCAGGTTTTCAATGCGCCTGATTTCCCCCACGGCAAGATTGATAAACGCATCTGCTTTTTTCTTTTCACCACTTACCGCTGTAATGGTAAAGCTGTTTCCCATGAGCTTCAGGGTCTGGGAATATTTCTGGCCTGCAGAGGGCTTATTTTCGGCTTTCACAGACCGCTTGTATTTCTTCATTCCACTGCTCAGGGGTCATCTCAGGCTTTCCATGCCAGGTCTTGATCACTTTTCCCTGGGCATCCAAAAGAAGGGTCAGGGGAAAACTGCCTTCCCTGTTGTATATTTCGGCCAGCCCTTCGTTTCGTTTTATCTGCTCATCTGACCCCATATTTTTCTTTTTTCTGGGAAAATCAGCATTGACAAGAACTAGATTCTTCTCGGCCATCTTTGTGAAGTCGGCATTTTCAAGATAGTCCCTTCGAAGTATAATGCACGGGCCGCACCAGTCCGAACCCGAGAAGTTCAGAAGGATCAGTTTATGCTGCTGTGCCGCGGTTTTTTTGGCGGCGTTAAAATCAGGCTCCCAGTTGATGGGAAGCAGGGTAAGGACGATAAATAAAGAGAGGAGTTTCATTGTGCTGTTTATTTTAAGGTATATACGAAATAACGAAAAGGATGGTTTGTTATTTTTCTTTGATCCTTAAGATTGGATTAATTTTTCAGGCATACCGCCCATAAATTTATTACGGCGCCTGTACGCCAAAGAGCCAGCCTACAAGGGCAGATGCCGCCATGGCAAAAGTGCCCCAGAGGCAGATGCGCAGCACAGATCTTCCTTTATGAGAGCCTCCCGCCTTGGCGGCCAGCATCCCTGAGAGGGCCAGGAAAATGATTGAAAAGCCGTACTGGCAGGCTACCATGTGTTTTATCGGGGCAAAAACTGCTGTCAAAAGCGGCAGGATCCCCCCGATGATAAAGGAAACGGCCGAAGCAAAGGCAGCCATAAAAGGATTGGCCTGTGTCATTTCATTTATTCCCAGCTCGTCCCTGGCATGCGCTTCCAGGGCATTGTGGGCTGTCAGCTGCAGGGCGACCTCTCTGGCAAGTTCTGAACTCAAGCCCCTCTGGATATAGATCTGGGCGAGTTCCTCAAGTTCGGATTCGGGCATATTTTCGAGTTCGGCCCTCTCACGCTGAAGGTCGGCATGCTCAACATCGACCTGGGAGCTCACCGATACATATTCCCCTGCAGCCATTGAAAGGGCGCCGGCCGTGAGACCTGCCGCAGCGGCCAGCAGCACAGGCTCTCTGGTTACGCTTGCCGCGGCAACCCCTATGGCGATGCTTGCCGTGGACAATATGCCGTCATTGGCTCCAAGGACAGCGGCCCTGAGCCAGCCGCTCCTGCTGGTATAGTGATTCTCATCCTTCATAACTATTTTTCTTTGGGTATTTTGGTCCAGTCACGGTTTTCTGGTTTTTTACCAACCCCGCCAAAATTGGTTTTGAGCATCTCGCGGATCTGAAACTGCGTTTTATTTCGGGTCATGTTCTCCCACATTTTAAAATTATAGATATGGATGTGCGCTGCATTTGTATTTACAGCGAATGCGATGCCGGATATTGAAGCTTTAAATTTTTTTAGATCATTTAAAACAGTGCGGCTTGGAACCACGATAAGAATGATTTCCCATTGCAGATAATCCTTTGGAAAATCCTCTCTTTCCTGCAGGCCCAGCGATTCGAGAAATGCTGTTATTTTCTGATTGTTCAGGTGGCCGATCCTCTGGTCGATTTCTCTGAGTCTCTGCCTGAAATTGTTTTCATCTGCAATTATATTCATTTTATCTGCTCTTTTAAGAAGTAAAGTTACTTTGAAAAGCGAAATATTGAACGAAAAAGACTATTAGAATGGTTCTAAATTTCTCCTGATATTATTTTTGAAAGCAGAATTGAAGTATGTTAGCGCTGTAAAAAGGGGCTGGGTTCTTTTTTACCCGACAGGGACTATGAGAATTATTTTCTTTGGGTATAAAAGGGCCGATTTGCGAAGTCTGACCATAAAATGATCAAGTATAATGTACAGCATCAATACACAGCTGGCTTATTTCAAATACGGCGCGGATCCCAAAAGGATGCTGGCCAATATCACATGGTTCAAATCCGTTTTGATAAGCGATCTGCAGATACAGGGAGTTCCATTAAAGGACTTTGAAATTGAAGAATTTAAGAGTTTCATTGAGCTGAATAAAAGTAATTTCCCAGGACAGTATTTTACCCAGCAGGCCAAAGAGGAAGACGGGAATATATTTGACCTGAATTCATTGAGTGCTTCCTTGTTTCCCCACTGTATTATTTTATCTGGAAATAATGCGCTGCAGAGCAGCTGTGATATCATTTATAAAGTTATGCCTGCCATACTGACAGATGAAAATTATATACTGAAGAAAGCTTATGGTCTGAGCTTTGATCTATTGGGGAAAATTCAGATTTATAGAATAAATTGAGACAAAGCCTGCAGCTGGGCTCTGCATGGGTTGTTACTCTTTGTTGTAAAGTTTTATGATCCCACAGGCTGCAAATACTCTGCTGACGCTGCCTTACGACATGGAATAGCGGCATTAAACTTGTTCTGTGAGCACTGCACTGCAGGCTGCTTTTATTTTTCTCACAGCCTGGATTGAAAAGGATGGATTGAAGATGTAAAAGGTTTGGAATTTTAATTTTTACATCTATTTTTATTTCGGATTTTAAAATTTAAACAAAAAAGCAGGTATTTTTTAACCTTTCCCGGCCCAAGGCATGGGAAAGGTTTTTTTTGCAGATATGCGGCAGAATTGCTTTAAGGCTTTAACATATTGCTCAATATTGGATTGTCTTTCTTCGGCGCAGGCGAATTTAGGGCCTTATAATGTTCCAATGTTTTTTTTAAGTATATACCTACGCATTTTGAACTTCTTTTTACATAATTCCCATCTTTGAGGTGGAAATTATGTAAATTTTTTTAGATGGGTTTGTTTTCCAGGATCAGAAAATCTATCTTTAAATATTATTAACCCGGCAACGGATATAATTCAATTCTTTACTGATTTTCATAGGACTATAGTGATATGACCCTTCGCGGATTTTTAGATTATAGTCTTATGCCAGCCTGAGAAACTATAAATCATGCCTGAAAATGAAAATTCCAAAAAGATCATCTGCCTTACCGACAACGATCAGGATGACCGAATGCTGCTCCATGAAGCGATCCTGACCTTAGACAAAACCTTTGAAATCCTCGAGCTATGCAGCGCTGCTGATCTTTTGGACCACTTAGCAAAAAAGCCCCTGAGCCTTCCTTATTACATCTTTCTTGATCTGATGATGCCTGGAATGGATGGTTTTGAGTGCCTGGAGAGGCTCAGAAACGGACCTTTGGGCCGCAAAAAAACAAAGATCATCATTTATTCCTGCCGGAGCGGCGAGAATAGCATTCATAGAGCCTTTGATCTGGGTGCGGATTTTTACGCCGTGAAGCCCGCCAGCTACAATGACCTGAAAGATCTTGTAAGGGTGATCATGGAGTCCGGCTGGGAGGGACGGGCACGCGGACAGCGGATATTTGGTGCCCGATGAGCACAAGCGGCATCAGCCGCCAAAAGGCATCAAAGCAGAAAGCTGATTTTGCACCTGGGACTTTATGATGGATGCCTTTAAAATTATCCCTGCATAATGCCTTACGGGATGACTGTGTTGGAATTTTGAAAAAGATAAAATAATTGATATAAACCCTGCTGTTTGAAAAGCAGTAATTTGCTGCATTGGAAACAGCCTGACTACTTATGGAAAGAACTTTACAGATTTTAAAGGATGCGGTGGAGAATACGCACCTGCCCATCGGGGTCTATACAGGAGAAGAATTAAAGATAGAGGCGGCCAATCCGGCGATGATTAAGACTTTAGGAAAAGGGGGGGATGTGATCGGCAGGACCTATTTTGAGGTGGTGCCCGAAATTGAAAAACAGCATATTTTTAAGGAGGCGCTGCAGGCCTTTAAAACCGGCATCCCATTTCATGCCATGGACAGAAGGGTTGACCTTGTAATGGATGGAGAAGAGATGACCTTTTATTTCAATTACAGTTTTATACCCCTTTTCGATGCGGACGGACAAGTGTACGGGGTGATGAACACCGGGATGGACGTCACCGAGCTTCACATGGCCCGTGAACAGGCGCAGAGTGCATCAGAACAGCTCCGCATGGCTGTTGAGTCTTCGGGCATGGGCACTTATGAGATTGACCTTCTAACGGGAAACATCACGACCTCGGGCAATTTCCGCTCGATCTGGAATATTCAGGGGCCCATTACAAACGATGCCATTATATCAAAACTGCACCCTGAGGACATACCTGTTAGGGAGAAGGCGCACCGCGAGGCGGAGCTTACCGGTGTGATCAGCTATCAGGCCCGTATCATAAATGAGGACCAGAGCGTGCGCTGGACCAGCATCACAGGCAAGATACTCAGGGATGAAAATGGAAGGGCCGTTAAAATTACAGGAATAATAGAGGATATAGGATGCCGGAAGGCCCTTGAGGAAAAGCTCCGCGAAGAGGCCCAGAAGAGCAACCAGGAACTGCGCCGATCCAACGAGGAGCTGCTTCATTTTGCCAATCTGGTCAGCCATGACCTCAAAGAGCCGGTGCGCAAGATCAAAACCTTCATCAGCCGTATGAGAAGCAGTTCAGAGGATGTTTTTTCTGAAAAACAGGCATTCTACCTCGATAAGATAGACCATACCGCCCAGCGCATGGGCAATGTGATAGAGGGGATCCTGGCCTATTCGGGGGCCGATAAGAAAAAGCGGCCCGTGGAAACCGTAGACCTAAATGGGGTTCTGGAGCAGGTAAAAGGCGACTTGGAGCTTGCCATTGAGGAAAAGGATGCGGTTCTGATCATTTTGGAACTCCCCGAAATTGAAGGTTCCAAGGCGCTGCTCCAGCAGCTTTTTTATAATCTGCTGCACAATGCTCTTAAATTCTCAAGATCCGAAGAGCCTCCAAGAATTATAATAGGGGGGGAGATCACCGAATTTGAACAGCGTGCTGCAGCGAGTATCCGTATCCAAGACAACGGAATCGGAATTGAGAAAGGCTTTAGTGAAAGGATCTTCAAGGCTTTTGAACGCCTTCATTCCAAGGACCGGTACGAAGGCAGCGGGCTGGGGCTTTCGCTCTGCCGGAAAATCACAGAAAGGCATGGGGGGAGCATAACGGTCTCGCCCAATACCGGCGGAGGGTCGGTTTTCACCGTAGTGCTTCCCCTGCATCAGGCACAGAGCACCATTTAGTGCTGTAAAAGCTTCCTTTCAAGTTTAACAGTATTGAAGTTGTAAGGAACACTTTAAATCTTTATATTTGGATATAGAAAAGAAATGGGTTTTTAACAGAATATGGAAAAGACAATACGTCTCAGGGTTCGTAAAGAAACGGTCCCTTCGCAGCACAACAGTATCATAAGATTAAAAGGCAGCCTGGTTTCAATGGGCTATACCCAGATCATACATATTGAGGACCAGGACGATCAGTTTTATATCAATACTTTTGGAATCTCCGAAGAAAAGACCCGTGAAGTGCTTGATTACATAACATCTTTTATCGCCGGTGAGCAGCTTTTGGAAACCATAACAATAACCAAATAGATTAATTAACTAAACTAACTGCTTTTAAAGGCGCTTGCCTTGAATGCCTGCCCTTGCGGCAGGCATTTTTACAGCATTGAATTTCACTGCAGGTCTTTTTACCGGTACCCCCTTTGCAAAGGTGTATTTATTGGATTAAAGTCTGTATATTTGCCGACTATTAACACTTCAGGGATATGATCCGATTATCTGCTGATCCCGGATGCCGGCATCTTTGGCCAGTCCGATTGGGATTTTCAGTTTATTGTTTTCTGTAACTGCGGAAAAGAACACAGGAGATGCTGAAGGAGTATTGCCCTAAAACTATTTATATGGCCGATGATGATGATGATGACAGGATGCTCTTTGCAGATGCTCTTGCAGAGCTGGAGCTGCCTGTTCAGTTAAAACAGGCTCCGGACGGACAGCGTCTACTTGATATGCTTTATCAGGGAGCAGAACAGCTTCCTGAAATTATATTTCTGGACATCAATATGCCCGGCAGAAGCGGCTTTGAATGCCTAAAGGAAATAAAAAATGCAGGCAGGGATTTCAGAGGTGCGAAAGTGGTCATGCTCTCCACCAGCAGCTCGCCTGAGAACATAGAAATGTCCTATGGTCTGGGAGCTGATCTCTATGCCGTGAAGCCCAGCTCGTTCCAGGCCCTCAAAGAGCTGCTTTATCATATTCTGACCTTGGACTGGGGTAAAAATGAAAAGTGAAAAATATTCCCGCCCAAAATTGCAGCTGGCGCGTCGCGGCTGATCCGAAAGGGCATTGGAGAAATTACTTGTTTATGAAAATTGCCGACCTGATATCTATGCATTACAACCTGATGCAATTTTTTTTTATCTGCTCTATTATTGATAGAATGTCAATTTTACTCACTTTCAATTTAAACTTAAAGGAAGGGGTGGCGTTTTTTTTGTTATTTCCATAAGATCTTCGAGCAGTTTGAATTCCCCCCAGATAAACAGTATGCCCAGAGAATAAATATCTTCCCAGCAGGCCGTTTTTACAGTCAGCTCCAGGTCTAGATTTTTGCCGCAGATGAAAGTCAGATTCAGGTTTTTCTCAATTTTTAAAACGTATTGGCCATCGCTGCATCCCATCCAGAATGCCGCGCCGCTATGCTGTGTTTTCATGATTTGGTCAAGAGTGCCGCCAAAGTCTTCCGCGCTGATATCATTCATCGAGCCTCCCCAGTTTTTCTCTATCCATAGTACTTTTTTCATAACCTTTAATTTGGTATTTTCTATTCAGAACACCTCATTAACCTTCTGTTTGCCGAAAAGGGCCGCGTGTTTCTGTTTGCAGGCGTATATACAGGGCGATGGGCTGCCGGCTTCCAGTATCCGATATATTTCCCAAGGTCAACGCTGCTTATTTAACCATAAATTTCGAAAGATTTTATTTTTGTCATAATCCTGCGCCTGCTTATCAATATTGAACGACCTTCTGCCTCTTGGATCATTGCCTGCCCCGGCTAAATAAGCCCAGTTACCCCAGTTGCTGCAGACATCATAATCGATGAGCTGCTGCTCGAAATAAGCGGCACCGTAACGCCAGTCTGCATCCAGACTGCTGCAGAGATAGCTTGCAGCAGTCTGACGAGCGCGGTTGCTGATAAAACCGGTAAGATTTAGTTCAGTCATGGCAGCATCAATGAAATCAACTCCCGTTTTTGCCTCAGTCCAGCTGCGGAGCTTCTCAAAAAGGATTGGTTTTGAAGCGGTCGCTTTATTTTTAATTCCATTTTTTTGAAAAAAGCTGTTGTGGTGCTTTTTCATCATAAATCTAAAGTAATCACGCCATAGCAGCTCGAATACCAGCCAGTAGGTTGATTCATTTGCTTTATAAATCGATTCATATTTTTTAAGTTCCTGATAAATGAATCTTGGTGATATGCATCCCAGGGCAAGCCATGGAGAAAATTTAGAAGAATAATCAGCACCTGTCATCCCATTGCGGGTCTGCTTATAGACGGCGATGCACTGCGATTCAAAAAAATAATATTCAATTCTTTTCAAACCCT
Source organism: Flavobacterium sp. FG19 (assembly GCF_057809475.1). Classification (NCBI taxonomy): domain Bacteria; kingdom Pseudomonadati; phylum Bacteroidota; class Flavobacteriia; order Flavobacteriales; family Flavobacteriaceae; genus Flavobacterium; species Flavobacterium sp. FG19. The sequence continues at coordinate 38,684 of NZ_JBMDKA010000013.1, forward strand.
GCGATTCTCCTCCGACAAACTCAAGAGCGGCCCGGGGGTCTCTCTTTGTCTGCTTTAATCCCAACTGCTGAAGATCTGGAATATCCGCCTTGGGAATATCCGGGGATTTGATAGAATTTGGTTTTTCAAAGGCTGGTCTAATTATAGAATCCTTCTCTGCCTTTTTTCTGAATTCAGTAAATACATCGGGTATGTTCTTTATGGAAAATGGAAGATCTTCTGCATGGTGCAGAGTGCTGGTGGAGAAGGTCAGAAGTTCGCATCGCATTTTAAAAAGCTCAGCCTCGACAAGTTTTTCGGTGCGCTTTTCCTCAAAAGCAACCTCCCGCTTGGCATATACTTTCAAAGCCCTGTAATGCAGTGCGGCTTTTGGAATTTCGATTTCAGGTTTACCTTTTAAAATAAGCAGGCCTGAGCCGGCAGCCCTTAAAGAGGCATCCAGGTCAAGAAGGGATTCAATTAGGAACTGCCCCCTGAAATCACCGGTTTTTTTAAATCCGTAAGGTGTTTCTCCAAAATGTGAATCGTCGAAACAATAAACAGGGACAATACTGTCATTTTGTAAAACGGCTTTAAAAAAAGTTTCATTATCGGCCAGCCGCAAATCAGTTTTAAACCAGACTATTGCTGTTCTCATAATCTTGTGTTATTTAATGAATAATGGCCCCGTTGTGCTAAATTTTTTTTTTTTTTTTTTCTTGATCAAGTATTAATCACGCTCCAGTTTATATTAAGCTGTAAGCTATGTTTAATAAACTCAAAAACAGCAGTCGAAAGCAGCAGTAACGTGGCTTTTAAAGGCAGGCAGCCTTATACCTCAGGTAGCTTTTAAAGGCCACGAGCACTTTTTCAGAATCTGCCACCCGGATTCTGCTGTTTAATATTTCATTGTGTGATCTGCTTTTAATCTTTTTAAATAATGATAAATAATATTTATAGGCAAGGTACACGCCGAACATGGAGGTGTCGGGCAGTTTTTTTATTCCGATAAGGGCTGTGCGGAATTCTTCCTCAATTTCTTTTTCGATCCTGTATTTTGCATCGCTGTCAAACACATTCATTTCAATGTTGGGAAAATAGATGCGCCCAAGTACCTGATAATCATCTTTCAGATCCCTTAGAAAGTTGATCTTTTGAAAGGCCGAACCCAGTTTCATTGCATAAGGTTTGAGTTCTTCATATTTTTCTCTGTCGCCCTTTGTAAAAACCTGCAGGCACATCAGGCCCACTACCTCGGCAGAGCCGAAAATATACTCTTTGTACAGTTCAGGGCTGTAATCTATTTTCTGAAGATCCATTTCCATACTGTGAAGAAAATGGTCTATTAATTTTTTTTCGATTTTGTAGTGATTTACAGTCTGCTGAAAGCAGTGCAGAATCGGGTTGAGTGAAATGCCTTCCTCAAGGGCATCCTGGGTTTCTGTTTTCAGCCGGGAGAGTAATTTTTCTTTATCATAATTGTGGAAACTATCCACAATTTCGTCTGCCAGTCTTACATATCCGTAAATGGCATACACGGCAGAGCGTATCGAAGGCTTTAGGGCCAGAATGCCCAGAGAGAAGCTCGTGCTGTACTTGTTTGTTGCCAGCCTGCTTACAGAGTAGGAAAGTTCATCGAATAACTCTTTCATGTGCTTATTTTTTAAATCCGCTTATCTGATCCGAGGCAATTCCTTCTGAAATTACAGGGATGCCCGAAAAAACAGATCCGACCGGGGCTGTTTTGCTTATCATTGTTTTTTATCGTTTAGTACATCGTTTAATAAATTGGCCGCACCTGCGTTTTTATTGAAAATGGGCTCATGGAAATCATGAAGCTTGGTGAGAAGCCTGATTAGATCCATTTTTTCATTGTAGGTTAACTCTGCCGAAACTATCTGGGTTGCTTTTCTGATTTTATCCATCTGCCGCTCCAACAGCCCGAGCCCCTCAGCGGTTATTTTTAACAGCTTTCTTCTTTTGTCCTGCTCAGAACCGGTCTGGCTTATCCAGCCCCTTGCAATGAGTCTGTTTATAATCTGCATTCCGGCAGGCTTATCATGGGCATTTTTTTTTATCAGATCCATTTTAGAGATTTCTCCTGCTGATTTAAGGTTTATCAGATAACTGAAATCGTCTTGGCTCGAAAATTCAGAACCATTTATGGCTGATTTAGAATAGTTTTTCGCATATCTGTTTAAATGGACCAGTAAGGTGGCAATAACACTCTCTGCGCTTCTGCCATTTTCTTTTCCCTCCCATTTGGGCTCATCTTTACGGCTTTGATGACCTTTATACCCGTCAGCAATCCATTTCTTGAACCCCTCGGCATCATTGGAATATCTAAGGTCGTTTAAATGCTCGGACTCAAATTCTTCAATAAGGCCGATAAGGTCTGTAATGATTTTATACTTCATCGGATTTTATTTAGGATATAAATATACTATATTTTTAATTATAAAGTGTATTTTTAAACTATTTTTGTTCCAATATTCTAATGCAGGGGGATACTGGAGCGGGCATAAGCCATCCTGCAGATAAAACATACCGAAGGCCTGCTATGGCTGCTGCCGCAGCTGATGGGTGATACATCTGACTGCAGCTGTTTATAGGCTGTTTATATTTTTTAGATAATAATCGGCCTGTTCCAATAAAGCTGTTTTATCTTCGGGTTTGATTTTGTGCCATAGCTTGTAGATCATTCCAATCCGGGGATTATGAGCCAGTTTACTTTCATGTTTGTCATAAAAATTCCAGTAAAGGCTGTTAAATGGACAGGCCTTGTGTCCGGTTTTTTTTGCTTTATTATAAAAACAGGTGCCGCAGTAATGGCTCATCTTGTCAATGTAGGCTGCTGAGCTAACATAGGGTTTTGTACCGACAATCCCTGCGTCTGCAAACTGGCTCATACCGCGTGTGTTGGTAATTTCCACCCAATCCAGGGCATCAATGTAGATACCAAGATACCATTTGTCCACTTCATCAGGATCTGTTCCCGCCAAAAGGGCAAAATTCCCTGTAATCATTAAGCGCTGGATATGATGTGCATAGGCAGAGGCAAGAGATTGGGTTAAGGCCTCTTTAAGGCAGTTCATTTTCGTTCTGCCTGTCCAGAACCAATCGGGTAATTTTGCTGAATGATTGAAAAAATTCAGGGAGGCGTAGTGCGGCATCTTCAGCCAGTAGATTCCCCTCGTGTATTCGCGCCATCCAATAATCTGCCGTACAAAACCTTCTAACTGGTTAAAGGCAATACGGCCAGGTTTCTCCTGCCATGCAGTAAGGGCAGCCTGTATGACTTCGGAAGGGGAAATCATTTTTGTGTTCAATGAAAAGGATAACCTGGAATGATATAAAGACCATTCACCCGGAAGCATAGCATCCTGATAAGAACCGAAAAGCGGAAGGCATTCCCTTGTAAAGTAAGCCAGCAGTTCCAAAGACTGATCCCTGTTTATGGGCCAGATAAAATTGTTTTTGTCAATCAGGCCAATGGTTTTAATATCGGTCTGCAGAATTGTTTCCACTATATCCGAAACATCATTGCTGAAAACCAGCGGGGCAGGAGGTCTATGGTTTTTGGGCAGTTTCTTTCTGTTCTCCTGGTCGTAATTCCACTGTCCCGTCATAGGAGCATCTCCCGACATGAGTATGCGGTGCTTTTTTCGTATGGCACGGTAGAAGCTTTCCATCAAAAAAGTTTTGCTGCCTTCAAAAAATTTCCCGAGTTCTTCACGGGTGCTTAGAAAGTGCTCGGTATCATAAACTTTAAAGGGAATAGCAAGCTGCGATGTGAAATTTCTCAATATCAGATCTACACGGTATTCATCAGGCAGCTGATACTCAAATCTGTTGTAATGATCTCTTGCTGTAAGAAAAGACAGATTGGCTTCAAATGACTGCAGATTGCCTTTGTCGTTTATTTTCAAATAAATGCAGTGGTGTTTCTTGGATTTCAGGAAATGGCTAAACTGCCGCATGGCGGCAAAAAAGCCTGCTGTTTTCTGGATATGATGTGCGGCATAATCAGTTTCAGTCCGGATTTCCATCATCACATAGGTGGTCGAATGATCTGTTTTTTCAAACCAGGAATGATTATAATTCAACTGGTCGCCGAGAATGAGCCTTAACGTTTTATCTGCCATACTATTTATTGCTTCTGCATTTATCACTGCAGTATTTTACCTGCTCCCAGACTTTTTCCCATTTCTTTCTCCAGGAGAATGGCCGGCCGCATACCGGGCAGGTTTTAGCGGGAAGATTTTGTTTTTTAACCCTTCGCATGATCCCTGATTTGATATGGCAGTTCTATTGTGATCTATTGTCTTGTTTTTTTCTGGCACTATAAACAGCATCACTGGCATGCTTTCTGGTCTGTTCGATATCGACGATCGGAAACGGATAATGAGTTGCAAGTGCCGCGCTCTTAAATCCGCCAAGGCTGTTGATTAGATGCACTGCATTTTGCTTTTCCATTTTTTCCAGTTCACTGGTGTTGAAATGTATTTTATTTTTCATCTGTTTCTATTAATGGGCAGTATCTGCATTTTTGAGCAGGATCCATTTTTTATCGGTGTTGAGCCTGATGGTGCCCACATGTTCTTTGTTCCATTGGTGGGGCGCAATTAGCGAGAGATAATTAAAACCGGCGGCATCCTTGTATAAATGATAGATTTCGCCCACGATGGGTTCAAAAGAAAATCTGGAATTGTAAATAAGCTCATTCCATTGGAATTCCTCGATTAAATTTTGATATTGAATTTTTAATTCATTGAATTTACTTTCAAATTCTTTATTCACCCTGCTGATTCCCATGTTTTTCCAGCCTGCCAGATTATCTGCCTGGATGACCGGTGCGCCTGCATTGGTCGCGTAAGGCAGAAGCCCTGCATTATAGCCATGCTCCTTGGAAAATACGACATTATCGGTTTTTTCTTTTTTCATGATCGGTGCCTTTTTTTATCTCTTTGAGATCTTATTGTTTGAAATGGCGCGCTGCCTGCTGCATTTAAAACGGTCTACCGCTTCGGGCCTTTTGGCAGCATGTTTGGTTCTGGATTTTTCAACGCGCTCACGCCATAGTTTATAGCTGCTGAATTTGAGCTGCTTTTTCATCAAGGCCCTGACATCTGCCTCGGCCAGTCCGTACTGAAATTGTATGGCATCAAAAGGGGTTCGGTCTTCCCACGCCATTTCGATGATCCGGTCTATGTGAATTTCATTTAAGTCACTTTTATCGATTTTTCCCAGAATCGGCTTCATGTATATTGTTTAACTATTTTTATTTTTTGTTAAACAAAAATAATCATTTTTATATTATGGCAGTCAAAAAAAGACGAAGTGGCTGCATTTAAAAGCAGTTTTTTTATAATCAGGCAGATGAGCTGTCTGGATTTGCCGCGCTAAATATTGCAGCAATGATATGCTGAATCCGTTTTTTTATTTAGTTAATGATTTAATATGCTAGATTTGCCTGTAAATAAATGCGCCATTTAAGCAATATAGTGTAAGGCTGATAATTCTGGCTCTCAATAAAACGGGTACAAATGAAAAAAACTCAATCCATTTTTTTTACAACTTTAGCAGTATGTCTCTTATATGCTCCTAAAGGCTTATCGCAGATAAGTGAAATAAAAAAGCTCCAGAGAAGTATTGGGTATACAGCAGATAAAAAAAAATTAGCAGATAAATACAATAGGCTGGCCATGCTTTCCCAGATGAGATACCGGGATTCCTGTTATTTCTATTCTGCCAAAGCCTTAAAGACTTCCCAGCAGATCGGTTATCTCAAAGGAACTGCTGATGCGCTGAACTGCCAGGGTATTTATTATTTGTCACTTAACAATTATCTTTCAGCTAAATATTTCAATGATGCCCTGGTGATTTACAAAGAAATAGGGGATACCGAGAATCAGGCCCAGCTTTTAATGAATATGAGTGTATTAATGTTTATTGATAATAATAGAAGTGAAGCCAAAAAATATATTTATAAGGCTTTTAAAAAGAGCAGACAGACGCTGAAGGACTCTATACAATCGATAATATTAAGTGATATTTTGACTATTGACACTGATCTGTCCGATGCAGAAAGGCATCAAATATTTAAAAAAGGGCTGGCCAAAGCCCAAAAGTATAAAGACTATCCGATGATAATTTCGTACCAGAATAATTTAGGGACACAGCTTTATAACGCAGGTAAAAAGCCGCAGGGTGTTGCCGTTCTGGAAAAGTCTGTAAAGATGGCAGAAAGGGAAGGGAGCGAATACGTGAAAGTTTCTGCCTATATGACCCTTGGAGAAATGATGCTGGACATGGGCAGGGTAGGAGAAGGCATTTCTTATTACCAGAAAGGGATCAACAGTTCTGAAAAATTTGGTTACACGGAGCGTTACCTTGCTTTTGCCGATAGGCTTTATAATTATTATAAACAGCAAAAACAAACTGACAGGGCCTTCTATTATGCATCACTTCTTTTAACCAAACAGAACGAATATGCCCAGAGAGTCAAAAAATCAGGCTTTAATTACCTGTCTTATGTTTCTAAAGAGTCACTTTTGGAAAAAGCAAAACAAGAATACCAGTACCAGAGAAAGCTCATTGCGCTGCTTGCGGGTATTACCCTGACCATGCTCCTTGTATTGTTTTTTCTCTGGCTGGCACTAAAAAACAGAAAGAAATTCTTGAAAGCAGAGCAGGAGCTTCATACGGCTTCTCTTGAAAAAAACCGCGAGCTTGAAATTTCAGAGCGTTTTAATACCATGCTTATTTCAATTCTGGCCCACGATATAAGAGAGCCATTTTCAAATATAGAGATGATCAGCCGGTTTTCTGACCAGGGACTGATTTCAAGTCCGGAAGAATTTAAAACTGTTATGAGCGAACTCAACAAGATCACGCGCCAGGGTATAAGTTTCATGGATGGAATTTTAGCATGGATTAAATCCAGAAAGCATAATTTTAACCTTCATACAGAAATGCTTAATGCAGCGGAGCTCTTCAGAGAAGCAAATCTTTTTTTTCAAAATGTGCAGCGAGAGAAAAGAATAAATCTAAGTCTGCAGCTGCCTTCGGACTTTAATTTTTCTGCGCCAAAACAAATTGCACTTTTTATATTTAGAAACTTATTAAGCAATGCTACAAAATATGCTCCCATCGGAAGTGCCATAACAGTCAGCTGTATAAATGAAAAGGACCGTATTGTTTTTAGAATACACAATATGGGAAAAGGCCTGCGGAAAGAAGTTCTGGATTCTCTTTTTGACCAGTATTCAGATTGCAGTGCTGATTCTATTAACGGCGGGGCAGGCGTGGCCCTGAAAATAAGCTATGATATGCTGCGTAATATTGGAGGAGACATCTGGGCAGAAAGCATTGAAAATGCAGCGACTGTTTTTTTTGCCGCATTTCCGATAAAAAAATGATATTCAAAAAGAACCTGTATATGATTTGGATTATCTTTCAAAAACTGATTTGACGGATTATTTAAAATAATGAAAAGAAGTAAATAATTTTTAATTGATGCCAGCAGCATTCATAAGCTCTCGGGGCTGGGTTCTTAATTTTGAACTGTGATGCTGATTGGCTTTGGGCGTTCCTGTAAAAGAAATGAGCCCGAAACAAACCGGGCCCATTATCGTCAGATCCACTTGCACTTCCCAGCTTTTGGGTGTCTTGAACCTTTTTCTGCAGTGTTACGCAAGGCTCTCTCCAATAGGCAGGCGGGTGCTCAGCACGACCCTGTTCCAGAGGTTGATCGCAATTACGGCAGCTATGATATCTGCAATCTCGGATTCGCTGAAAAAACCAAGGGCATCTGCATAGGCCTTATCCGAGAGCCCTTTCTGGTGGATCATTGTTATTTCCTCGGTCAGCACCAGGACCGCTTTTTCTTCCTGTGTAAAAATATCCCCGGCTTCCCTCCAGGCACCCACAAGAAAAATGCGCTGGCTGGATTCGCCATTTTTTATGGCATCCTGGGTATGGATGTTGATGCAGTAGGCGCAGCCGTTGAGCTGCGAGGCGCGGATTTTTATCAGTTCTTTTACCGTCCTGGATAGCGGCGAGGATGCAAGGTAGGTTTCCAGGCCTATCATCGCTTTTAGCGCGTTTGGAGCGGCAGCTTTGAAATTAAGTCTTTTTTGCATGGCAATTATCGTTTTAAAATTGTTCCCTGCAAAATTGGGCAATAAGGAAATGAAAAAACTTAAACTGGTTTAAGAAAGAAGCTTTTTTCTGATCTCGCTCAGATACTCGGGGGTGAAGCCCAGATAGGAGGCGATCAGGTACTGCGGGACGCGCTGTATGAATTCTGGGTGGTTGCGCGCCGCCTGGAAATAGAATTCTTCTTTGGAGAACGAGAAAAGGAACTGGATGCGCTTCTGGGCCGCCGCGTAGGCCCGCTGGTACACAAAACGGAAATAGCGCTCCATTACCGGGAACTCCTCCAGGAGCTTCTGCTGCTTCTCTGATGTGATGTAAAGGATTGTCGATTTTTCGACTGCCTGGATATAGAATTCGGTAGGAAGCTGGTTTTCATAGGCATAGTTGTCGGTGAGCCACCAGGTTTCAATCGCAAATTCGGTGGTCTGCTCGGTGCCTTTCTCGTTGATAAAGAATTTTCGAAGCAGGCCCTGAAGCACAAAATAATGATGCCGGCAGATTTCTCCCTCTTCCAATAGGTTTTCTTTTTTGCCAACCTGTTTTGTGTCGAAGAATTTTATGATCTGCTCAAACTCGTTGTCAGCAATATCTGCGAACTTGGCGATATGGTTTTTGAATATATCGGACATTGTAATTGAAAGGCTTGCGGGTATTTGATCTGCCGCCGGGTCCGGCAGAGTCTGGAAGCCTTTTTCCAGTATTTCTGATTATTGAATTTAAAGTATCAAAATTAGTGATTATATTTGGTTAAAAGCCATTATTATGAAAGCAGATAAACTAGTTGAGATCATTACAGTCCAGTCAGAGATTATAGAAATCCTGTCACGCGAGTATACAGATGCCCCGAGAAGCCCTTATGAGAAACAGGAAATGAGGGATCTGATAAGGCTCTTGAAGGATTTGCAGAAAGATTTTGTATGATAAATCAGCTTTGAAATGCGATATTAAGGTTAACTGAAGTGCCAGAGATGTTCATTATGCAGGCCGGCTGCCCTGGGCTGTTTTTTTATTCCAGACTTTTTCATTTTCGTATTGCCCTAAATGCTTTGGCGCGCCTTATTTTAATTTGGGGGGCAGAAACAGGGTGTTATTTTAATGGCGCAGGCTTCATGATAAGCTGGGCAGGTTGGAGCGGGCAGCTCCGTGGATTGTATGGCGTTGTTTTAATTTTTATTTTTTGGAGCTTTATCCCGCTATGCGCTCCAATCTTCTGCGTCCAGCCTCGGCGCAGAAGGATTTGCTCTGCTATCGGGACTAGGATAGTATATATAAACTACTCGTCCTGTTTTTTTGTTTAAACTTTCTGCCAGCTACTTTATACAAGTTTATAAAATGGTGCCAATAAGACCTTTTTAGCTGGTTTTGTGCAATTCTGAAACCCGATATCCGTCATGGGAAGAGTGTTAATTGATCCTGCACAGCAATTGCCCCTGCAGTAATTGATAAAATATACTTTAAAAAGTTTACTTTTCCAAAAAAGGACTTCTGCATGCGCGGCTTTTCGCTTTTACTATTTTTGTGCCCAATTATTTGAAAATAAACCGTTACATGATGCAGAGTATCACTATCGCGGTAGCGGCCAGCACCATCAGGTAGTTCAGCACGGCAGCCGAGAGTGTGAGTACAAATGTTTTAGCTGTGCCGATATTTTTAAAGAACTGTCCGTAGGTCCACAAAAGCAGGGCAAAGTCTGCCAAAAGGAGGACCTGAAGCGCCAATTGTGCGTTTTGTGACCAGATAAGCACCGGCAGTGTTAAAATTCGCAGCCAGAGTTTCTGTGTGCTGTAAAACGCATTAAGGACCAGATGTTCGGTGTAATTATAGCCCTGGCTGCGAAAAAGCAGGAAAGAGCTCAAGGAGAGCACCGGGAGCTGCAACAGGGTTATGATGGAGAAGTGGTGCGAAATCCACTGGTGGAAATCCTCATAATTGAATGTATCGTCATGCATATCCTTGAAAGGATCTATGTTCAGGGCATGGTAGAGAAGCCCGTAGAATCCCGCCACCACCAAAAGCATTGAAAAAGGCCTGTAGTGCCTGATGCGTTTCCCTTCGATATACTCCCGGATACTGTGCCCGGGCCTTGTGAAGAGTTCGCGCGCCGAGTGCAGTATGCCCCCATCCAGATGGATAAGCCCGCGCTTTAGGTCATCCATGACAAAGGATGCATTTATTTCATGGGTAGCGGCGGGCTGTCCGCACCAGCTGCAGAAGTTTCCTTCAAATGTATGCCCGCAGTTCTTGCAGATATGGCTCATAGTTTTAGCTGTTGGTCAGTTTTTTTGCTCCGGCAGGGATTTGGCATCTCTATTTGCGCCAGCTTCTCTTTGCAATGCACAAGGACTGGTGCCGGCTGATATTTCAAACATTTTTTTCCCTTTCTATGCAGCCTGCCGCAGGCAGTCATAAAACGGCATTGTTTTATGCTGTTATTTAACATAAATAGGGCTTCGTTTTAGCAGGTAAGTGATCGAATCGATCCAGCTGTCTTTCAGATTAAGAAATGGTTTTCTGCTCTGGGTGTAGATTTTAGCGCCGTTCTTATACATATCAAAATACACAGTGTAGTGGTAATACTCCTGCGTGCTGGCAGTGGTCACCGAACTATTGTTTGTTTTGGCTTTGGTGTAGGTGTCGTTTGCCTTTGCCGTTCCCGAGCTGTAGGTTGAAGTGGTCTGCCCCTGGGTGATGGTATAGGATATTTTGGCGGCAATAATATTGTCGGCTCCCAGAATTTTCTGCAGATCCTCTATCGGGGTTTCATCTATATTGGCGCTGCTGATCCCTGCCTTGTGCAGCAGGCTGTTGGTTACCCTTAAATCCTGCACGGTGAGAGGGAAAATATTCGATGACTTGTCGATTAGTTTATTGTAGATGTCGTTTTGTGCAAATCTGGCCATTTCCTCAGAGTTCTGCAGGTTGTCCGAATTCACGTAAGGGATGGGCAGAACGACGATTGTATTGGTTTTCGCCGGGGCATTTTCAACAGCCTGGTTTGCCGGCGGACCCGCAGCGGTGCCGGTGCCAGAAGCTGTATCGAATGTCTGGGACCTGCCGCCTGCAAAATCAATTCTGGCAATTCTGCTTATCTGCAGAGAAATCACCATTGTTTCCCCCGGAAGGGAATATTCGACCGAAGTATCAGACATTTTCGATATGCTGCACTCGATGACCTGGTAATCTTTTTTTATTATCCTGTCCAGTTTGGCAGTGCTTTTATTCTGGGCAGAGACCCCCGCCGCCAGAAGCAGGAATATTATGACCGCTGTCTTTATGAGCTTTTTCATGGTTTAGAGTATTTAATATTACAGGATCAGGATCATTACCGTTAATGTTTTACCGTTAAGGGATCTTTTTTAGTATTTTACATGCTAAAATAATATTAAAATAATGAAAATGCTATAAAAATAATTAAGAATATTTTTCTATATTTATTTTTTTTGTGTTTGTTTTCCAGTGTTTTAGGTGTTTTTTTGTTTGTATTTCCCAGGCCCTTTGTGAAGTTAAAACCAGAGCCTTTAAATGCGCACCGGGGATTTTTAGTTGCGGGATTCCATATATAAACTTTAATAACTGCATCATCAAAAGAACAAGGGAACTGCAGCATCTACTGCTTATTTTATTTGAACCTTTGCTGAGCTAAAGACGATCAGGACCATATAGCAGGCTGCGCGGGAGATTCCGCCTTCAGGCAGCTCCACCTAAATGCCCGCGCTGCTGTTATTTTCCGTTTCATATCATTTCATTCAGTCCAGCTGTTAATCCAGCTGCTGACAGTCTCACACCATTGCTGGTCGTCATTCAGGCACGGAATTGCCAGGAATTCTTCTCCGCCGTTTTCCTCAAAATCTTCTTTGGCGCGCATGGCTATTTCTTCGAGCGTTTCAAGACAATCTGAAACGAATGCAGGAGTTGCAACAGCGAGTTTCTTGATGCCGCGTGAGGGCATATTATTGATTTCGACATCGGTATAAGGCTCCAGCCATTTATCGCCAGCCAGACGAGATTGGAAAGTAAGGCTGTATTTGTCCGCTGGAATGTCTAATAGTTTAACAACCTGTCTTGTAGTTTCATAACATTGGTGGCGGTAGCAGAAATCGTGTGCCGGTGAAGGCGTGCTGCAGCAGGAACCGTCGATTTTGCAATGCGATTTTGTCACATCGGTTTTGCGGATATGGCGCTCCGGGATTCCGTGATATGAAAACAATAAATGATCATAATCAAATCCAACCAAGTGTTTCTTGATAGAATCTGCTAAGTTTTTGATGTAATCCGGTTTATTGTAAAATGCCGGAACATCGGTAAATTTCATGTGTGGGAATTTCTTTTTACGAATTTCTTCGGCTTTAACCAAAATAGTCAACGTGGAAGCCATTGCATATTGCGGATATAATGGAAAAAGCATTACATCGGTAACGCCTTTGTCTTTTAATTCCTGAAGTCCTTTTTCGATAGTCATGCTTCCATAACGCATTGCAAGTGCAACAGGAACATTTACCAAAGACTGTACTTTTTGCTGCATTCTTTCAGAAAGTACTACCAACGGTGAACCTTCGTCCCACCAAATTTTTGCATACGCGTGCGCTGATTCTTCTGGTCTTTTTCTCAGGATAATGCCCCGGACCAATAATGCCCTCAATAAATACGGAACATCAATCACGTATTTATCCATTAAAAATTCATCTAAATATGGTTTTACGTCTTTTGGAGCCGGGCTGTCCGGAGAACCTAAGTTTACTAATAATACGCCTTTCATTTTTTTGTTTTTTTTAGTATCTGCTCTTTAAGTTTATGTCAAAGATAGTTTTTGCGGCCTTTCGCAGACAGCGGCCGTCTTATTTTTATTTGCGGCGTAATTTAAGCAGTCAATGCTGTTTTATAACGGGGCAGCATCTCTCATCGGATCCTGCTGGGGGCTTTCCCTTATAAAGAGATAAAAATCCTTTAGGTGCCGCCATGCAGGGCATCTCTCAAGGGTGCCTTTATAATTCTCTATGGCCCAGTGGCAGCTTTTGAGAAAAATCTGCCAATCGCTTATTCTTGCCCACGGTTTCCACTGCAGCTCTTTTGGAGGGGGGAAGGCTTCAAAACAGCGTTTTATCTCTTCTGGGGTCATTGGGTAAAATTAGAAAAAAATAAAAAACCGGTCAAGGGGGGAAAGCCTCAGGGATGTTTTTTTTGCTGTGTGTTTTCTTTTTGTTTTTTTATTGCAGACTTTTTCATTCTATGCCTTTTGCTTTTCATCTATTTTAAGGGCAGAAATAGAGTTTTATTTTTTATTGGCAGCCCTTGATCTTAAGCCTGGCGTATTTGCGGCGTTAATTTTATTGTGCTGTTTTAATTTTAGTTTTAATATTTTGGAGCTGTTCCCGCTATTCGCTGCAATCTTCTGCGCCGGATCCCGGCGCAGCAGGATTTCCTCTGCTATCGGGGCTAAGGGGGAGACGGTTTTTTAGACAATGATTAGTTAAATATCTCAATGTCATATAAAATTAATATGGAAACTTATTTTTCTCTATTTGATGTGAGGTTAGATTGATTTTCAATAGATTGTTATTTTGCGGATCATTGTAAGTTATGCAGTTTATCTGCCTTGGGTGCTGCAGAAGCAGATAGTCAATTTTTACGCGGATAGATAATCAAAGAGGATTAAAAAAAGCAGTCTGCGGCATTATTGCGCTGACTGCTTTTATCCAAGAATTTCAGCTGATCAGATTTAATAAAATCTGTACAGTTTAAAAGAGAGAAAAAGTCTTATCTAAAGCCTTTTTCTTCATACCCTCTGCCAAATCTGTAATTGAGTATAAGACCGTGGGTATTGATATTGTTGTATGCTTTTAAAGCGTGGCTGTAATTATACAATAATTTAAAATGATTTCCCAGGTGAAATCCGGCCAGAAAATTGATGGTTTGGCTGGTGCGGTATCCTGCCCCAAATCCCACCTTATTTATGTAGTTCACGATAACATTGAGATCGGCCTGAAACGGTGCCCCGCTGACATATCTAAGCAGAATGCCGGGATTTACCATAACTTCTTCAAGCTGAGAGGTTAAAAAAGGGTAGCCGAAATAACTGTAATAAGGATTTTTAAAATTGATATTTCTTTCCTTTGATAAGGAGTTTCCTAAAATGTTAGGCGCTGAAAGCCCCTATTAAAGACGGTCTCTATTGTAGAGGATGCCAACTCCCAAAGTTGGGACAAAAGCATTGATGTTGTTTTGGAATTCAGGGGCGTTCCCAATATTGAGGCTCAATAGGTCTTCGCTGTATTTAGTTCCTCCGGCACTCATCCCGAAAGACAGTATATTAGGATCGCAAGTCCCCCATATTCCCTGGCCGTACTAAGAATCAAAGAAAATTTTATACGAATAGGCAGCAAAAAAACTCGCCGCGGTTGTCAAGCATGAACAGAAATTTCGTTCCCGCGATCATTTGGCGTAATAAATCCAGAACCTTTTTCTTCATTGGAAAATTTTACTCTACCTTCCTGCATCTTTAAATGTTTGACTTGCTCAAATGCAGATTTTCAATAATGGGAAAGGCATATTGAGAATTTAATTATGATTTTATTAACTTTTGAGAATTATGAATTTGACTTTTCAAACCCCGGACTATAAATTGGATAGAAGGCTTGCGGCTCATTAAAAAATTATATCCATCCTGTTTTTCTGCGCCAGTGATAAAATTCTGTGCCGCTTTGGTGCAGATCAGGGCCTTCTGCCCCCGTGCCGCATTCGGTAATCAAAGAGGGATCATGGGCAGGTAGATTTAATTCTGCGCGAAGTCCGGCCATCTGCATTTTATCCTCAACCGGATATATGCCTCTCTGGTCAAATTGTGTTCCAAACCTCTGCGGTTTTCCTTCGAAATAAGATATACGATCATGGAGATAGGCAAGATTTTGGGCATTTACCTCATCTTTTATCTCCGAGAGAATTTTATAGCACTGCCTCATGAAGACAGGTCTGCCGATAGCATGCTGGATGATGAGCCATGCGGCCTGGGAAGCTTTTTTTCCTGCCTTACTAAGTGTAGGGTATCCGTGCAGCTCTATAATCTCGTTGAGCCTTTGCGCATTTCTGTTATGAAGCCGCTCCATATCGGGATTATAACCCAAGGAGAGTTTTCCCTCCCTGAAAAGCCTTTCTCTTAATTCGAAATCGGCCTGCTGCATTTCTATGATTTCTTGAGCAATGTTTTTGTCCATAAGAGATATTTGCTTAAATATTCAAAATAAGGAGTTTAGGGGCACTTATTGATTTGATTCAAGTTCTTTAAAAGCATTTTTAATGAATCCTTCCTTATCGGCTTTCATCTGTGCCAGCATTTCTTTTCTTTTTTCGGGAATGTCGGTATACTTTTCCGCCCAAAGATTAATCTCAACAATTAAAGGGATTAAATCCATTCCCTTCTGTGTCAATTGATATAATACTTTTGCTTTACTGTCCGGATGCTCCAGTTTCTGAATAATTCCGTTTTCTTCGAGTGAAAGCAGCCTCGCGGCCAGAATATTAGTTGCTATCTTCTCATCAGATTTAGCCAACTCGCCATAGGTGCATTTTTTTTTAAGCATTAAATCCCTTACAATCAACAGTGACCACTTGTCACCAAAGGCTTCAAGTGAAAAACTTATCGGGCAGTCTGATCTCTTTTTCTGCGTTTTCATAAAATAAATTCAAAACCACTTGCATTTCACAAGTAAATATGTTTACATTTGCACTTGCATTTCGCAAGCAAATATAGAAATAATAAATTAAATAGAAAAATTATGGAATTAAAAGGTAAGACGGTTTTGATTACCGGCGGTTCTGCCGGAATCGGATTGGAGGCTGCAAAACGATTCATTGCAGAAGGCGCTAAAGTAATTATAACAGGCAGGGACCAGAAAAAGCTTGATCTGGCTAAAAAAATGTATCCATCGCTTACTGCAATCAAAAGCGATGCGTCAAACAAAGAAGAGGCCGAAGCATTATACAAACAAATCGATCAGCTAGGAGGGATCGACATCTTATATAACAATGCAGGAATTATGAACGGTTTAGATAATTTAGCAATAAGCAGCACGAAACATTTTGAAAAAGCGGCCGCAGAAATCAATACCAATTATTTAGCGGTTGTGCTTTTGAATAACCTATTTATGGAGATGCTTAAATCCAGAAAAGAGGCGGCCGTTATCAATACTTCATCAATCTTAAGTTATACGCCGTCTCTTCTAGTGCCGACCTATTCTGCTTCCAAAGCTGCGGTTCGTTTTTATACAGAGGCATTAAGAGAACATTTACTTGCTGTCAGAAGTAAGGTAAAGGTATTCGAGCTATTGCCGCCTCTTGTAAAAACAAACATGTCGGAAGGTATGGATGGAAAATCGATAACGCCTGATGTTCTGATAACGGGTTTGATTAAAGGATTGAAAAATGATAACTATACGATTCGTGTTGGAGATACAAAAGCGATTTATCTGCTGAATCGCTTTTTGCCAAAGGCGGCGCATAAATTAATAAATCCAAAGGGGGTAAGTATTAAACTGCAATCTTAATCTGTCTTAATTTGGTGGCGAATAAATAAAATGAACGCTGTTCATTTTATTTTATATATTTGTGTTCAATAAGTCTGGAATAGAATAAGTATGAGTATAGTTGATAGAAAAGTAAGAGAGAAAGAAGCTTTAAAAGCCCTTATATTAAAAGGTGCCAAAAAGCTTTTTGTTGAAAAAGGAATCGAACAGACCACCATTAGAAACATTGCTGAGGAAATCAACTACAGTGTAGGCACTGTGTATGTTTATTTTAAAGATAAAAACGATATTCTCCATGATCTTCATACAATAGGTTTTCAGGAATTATATAGTTATTTTATGGAGCTGTATACTATAGAAGATCCAAAGGAAAGATTAAAGAAAATGGGGTTTACCTATATCAAATTTGCCCTGGAAAATTCTGAGATGTACAATTTGATGTTTATTCTAAAAGCTCCAATAGAATTCCTGGAAGGCTCTGAGAATGCAGATTGGGACGAAGGCTGTACTGCATTTGGATTAGTAAAAAAAACTATTGAGGAATGTATTGACAAAGGATATTTTAAAGGTCATAGTGTAGAACCCCTGGCATTCATGGTTTGGAGTTTGGTACATGGTATGTGCTGTCTCGAAATTCATCAGAGAATAAAAAACGTAAATTTTACCAATCCGAATACTATTTTGCATGACGGATACAATGAATATTTAAAAATGATAGAAAAACTCTAAAAATTTTTTTGCCCAAAAAAATGAACAATGTTCAAATAATAAACAATGTACAATAAATGAAAATTAAACTGACTTTTGCAATACTCTGCCTAGGATATTTAGGGTATGCACAGAACAAGCTTGAAAGTTATATACAGACTGGCTTAAAAAATAATGAAGTGATAAAGCAGCACAATTTTGATATCAGCAAAAGCATGTATGCTTTAAAAGAAGCGAAATCCCTTTATTATCCAACGGTTTCCCTAAACGGAAGTTATACCAAAGCAGAAGGGGGAAGAACAATTGATATCCCCATTGGAGATATGCTCAATCCGGTTTACAGCACCTTAAACCAGATTACCAATTCAAGCGCTTTTCCCATGCTGGAAAATCAGTCGGTTCTGATTAATCCGGATAATTTTTATGATGCAAAAATTCATACCGCGATGCCGCTTCTGAATTTTGAAATTATTTACAATAAAAGAATCAAAACCCAGCAGACTTCGCTTCAAAAAATTGAACTTGAAATCTACCAGAGGGAGCTGGTTAAGGAAATCAAAATTGCCTATTACAAATATCTGCAGTCGGTCCAGGGAGTTAAGATTTATGAAGATGCTCTGGCTTTGGTAAAAGAAAATCAGAGAGTGAATTTGTCTTTATTCAAAAATGAAAAAATAAACCGGACTGCAGTTCTGCGAAGCGATAATGAGGTAATTAGGATACAAGCCAATTTAGAAACGGCAAGACAAACCAGTAATAATGCCCGATCGTATTTTAATTTTTTACTGAATCAAAAACTGGATACCGCTGTAGAAGTAGATGAAAATGAAGTGCCGCCAGTTGGATCTTTGGCAGAAAATACCCAGAATAGGGAAGAGCTCCAAAAGCTTACCCAGGCAAAGGAAATCAACGAAAATGTAAGCAGACTGACCAGCTCCTACTGGCTGCCAAAAGTAAATGGTTTTGCCGATTTCGGAATTCAGGATTTTGATTTTGAGGTAAACAAACAATCACGTTATTATTTTGCCGGAGTCGGTATGGAGTGGACTGTTTTTTCGGGCAATAAAAACAAATGGAAACTGAAACAGGTTGAAGAGGATCAGAAAAAAATAAGTTCGCAAACTGATAATGCAAAACAGCAGCTGCTGCTTCAGTTTCAGGTTTCACAGAACAATCTAAGATCGGCTTTAGAGCAGTTCTATGCCGATAAAAATCAAAAACAGTCCGCCAGAAAATACAATGACGACATCACCAAATTGTACAAGGAGGGTCAGGCGATATATATAGAACTGCTGGATGCGCAGAACCAATGGGTAAATGCGCAGCTTAACACCAATATTTCGCTTTATAACTCCTGGATTGCTTTTGCAGAATTAGAACGGGCCAACGCCACTTTTACTTTTAACTAAAAACAAAAATCATGAAATCAACCATTCACAAATATCTAAAAAAACAGGTTAAAGCCTCTCAAAAAGGTTTGGTTATACTGCTTGTTTTGCCGCTTTTTTTTGCCTGCAAAGAAGAAAAAAAGGAAAATTCGCCTTTTGAAAGCGCAGATGTCATTCCGATTAAAACAGCTCCGGTCGAATCTTTCGCTCTTAATAATACCATTAGCGCATCAGGATTGGTAACAACAGAAAACCAGGCCAATTACGGATTTAAAATCGGAGGGATCATCAATCGCATTTATGTGGAAGAAGGCCAGTTTTTTAAGAAAGGCCAGCTTTTGGCGTCATTAGACGAAACAGAGATCAACGCCGGATTGAACCAGACCGATTTAAACTTGAAAAAATACGAACGTGATTATAAACGTGCGAGCAATCTGTATAAAGACAGCGTTTATACATTGGAACAGCTTCAGAATACCAAAACGGGCCTTGACATTGCCAAAAGACAGAAAGATGCGGTTGCCTTTAATGCACGCTATTCTAAAATTTATGCGGCCGCGGATGGTTTTGTTTCAAAAAAAATAGCCAGCGAAGGCGAAGTTGTCAGTGCGGGATCTCCAATTCTGGCCATAAATGAAACCAGCCAGAACAATAATTATCTTCTGAAAGTCGGCTTGACCGACAAAGAATGGGCTGCGGTTAAAGTAGGACAGAAAGCTGTAGTGACACTTGACGGTTATCCTGATGAAAAATTCGATGCCTTTATTTTTAGAAAATCGCAGGCGGCAGATACAGCACTTGGTTCTTTTCAGGTAGAACTAAAACTTAATCTTCGAAAAAGCAGACCAGCAGTGGGAATGTTTGGGAAAGCTGAAATAAATGCAGAGCACTCGGAGGATTTTATCATCATTCCGTACAATTCGCTCATTGAGGCCGACGGAAACAAAGCGTTTGTTTTTATTGTGGAAAACAGCAAAGTAAAACGCCAGCCTGTGACGATCAATAAATTTGAAAACAATAAAGTGTATATCAAAGAAGGTCTTGCAAAAACAGACCAGATCGTGATCTCCAACAGTGCTTATCTCAACGAAGAATCAACCATCAAGATCATTAAATAATAAGTATCATGAAAATAACAAACTTTGCTGTCAAGAATTATCAGTTTACGCTGATAATATTTATGCTGGTTGCTGTAGTGGGGTATCTTACCTTATTTACAATGCCAAGAGCTGAAGATCCTGCAACGCATCCGCCTGATTATCTAATTACGGTAATTTATCCCGGCACAAGTCCGAAGGACATGGAGGAACAGGTGGTAAAACCCATCGAGAACAAAATTTACGGACTCGAAAACATCGAAAAAATCTTAACCACGGTAGAAGACGGTGTTGCCGCTTTTCAGGTAAAATTTAAATACGGTGTTGATGTTGACAATAAATATCAGGAGATTTCTACGGAAATCAATGCACTTAAAAGCAGCGAACTTCCAAAAGATATTTATCAGATAAAAACTGAAAAAATTGCATCATCAGATGTAAAAATCCTTCAGGTGGCTTTGGTTTCAGAAAATGCGTCGGACAAGAAACTTCGCGATGAGGCCGATAAACTTAAATCTAAAATTGAAAAAATAACCAATCTTAAAGATGTAAAATATGCCGGGATTCCCGAGCAGGAAATCCGCATTGACTTACAGATGGAAAAGCTGGCACAGCTAAAAATACCGTTAAACGTTGTTATGGGAAGCCTCCAGAGTGAAGCTGCCGATATTCCT
Source organism: Flavobacterium sp. FG19 (assembly GCF_057809475.1). Classification (NCBI taxonomy): domain Bacteria; kingdom Pseudomonadati; phylum Bacteroidota; class Flavobacteriia; order Flavobacteriales; family Flavobacteriaceae; genus Flavobacterium; species Flavobacterium sp. FG19. Next base: position 59,206 of record NZ_JBMDKA010000013.1, read on the forward strand.
GGAGGAAGCATTGACTTGGACAGCAAGGTATTTAATGTGAAAACCAGCGGTAAATTCAAAAATGCCGATGACGTAGCCAATACAGTTATCTACAACGCCAACGGGAAAATAGTCTACATTAAAGACGTGGCCCAGGTAGGCTATAAGTCGCAGGTTGTCGATCACATAACCCGCATCAACGGGCATCGCTGTGTGCTGGTGACAGCCGGTATGAAAGAGAATGTAAACATTACCGATGTGCAGAAAGAATTCCAGCCGATTATAGACGTGTTTTCCAAAGAATTGCCTCCAAACATCAAACTTGTAAAAAACTTTGACCAAGCCAATATGGTATCACAGCGTCTGGGACATTTAGGTTTTGATTTTACCCTGGCGATTGTCCTGGTAATTGTTACGCTGCTTCCATTAGGTTTTAGGGCATCGGGAATTGTGATGATTTCCATTCCATTGTCTCTTGCATTAGGATTGATTACAATGAATGCTTTCGGCTTTTCTTTAAATCAGTTAAGCATCGTTGGTCTTGTTGTGGCTTTAGGACTGCTGGTAGATGACAGTATTGTGGTGGTCGAAAATATAGAACGCTGGCTCAGGGAAGGACATTCTAAAATGGATGCAGTGCTTAAAGGGACCAAGCAGATCGGAATTGCGGTAGTAGGATGTACCGCAACACTTGTCATTGCATTCTTGCCGCTTGCTTTTCTGCCGGATGTTGCAGGTGAATTTATGAGGAGCCTGCCAATGGCTGTTATTACCAGCGTTCTGGCGTCAATGCTCGTGGCTTTGACACTGGTGCCATTCTTGGGGAGCCGCTTTCTAAAAACACACGACCATGCAGAGGGTAATATTTTTCTTCAGTATCTGCAGAAGTTCCTAAGCAGGTCCTATCGTAATATTATGCCAAAAGCATTAAAATATCCGAGAACCACTGTTGCCATTTCTATATTTTTAAGCATTACTGCTTTTGGACTGTTTAAAGTAACCGGTTTTAAATTATTCCCAACCTCAGAAAAGCCGATGTTTCTGATCAATATAAAACTGCCGCTTCAGGCCAATATTTCAGAAAGTGACCGTGTTGCCAAAATTGTGGAAGCAGAGCTGAAAAATCATAAAGAGATAGTGTATTACACTTCGAATGTGGGCAAAGGAAATCCGCAGATTTATTACAATGTGCACCCGCAGGACAGAAAACCTGATTTTGCGCAGATTTTTGTCCAGCTTGACGATGAAGCCAAACCGGCACAGAAAACAGCTTTGATTGAAGAGCTGCGAAATAAATTTAAAACGATGCCTTACGCAAAGGTGGAGGTAAAAGATTTTGAACAGGGGACACCAATAGAAGCCAATATTGTTGTAAGATTATTTGGTGAAGACCAGGAAGTTCTGCGTAAGCTTTCTTCACAGGTAGAAACTATCCTGAGAAACCAGGAAGGAACGATGTACATCAACAACGAACTCAATACGTATAAAACTGATGTTAAAGTTAAAATCAACAAAGAGAAAGCCAGAACACTCGGTGTGCTGACCAGTGAAGTCGATAAGGTAATCCGTCTTTCGGTAGCAGGATTAACTGTCGGCGATTACATAGACGACAGGGGAGATGCCAGAAATGTAACACTTACACTGCCAAGAGATAAATTTTCAAATCTTGATGCTCTGAAAAACCTGTATGTCAATAACCTTCAGGGAACGCCGGTCGCGCTGAATCAGATTGCCGAAATTTCGTTTGAAACTTCTCCAACGGCAATCAATCATTTTAATAAGTCCCGCTTTTCAAAAGTAACGGCTTTGTCTGCAAAAGGATATTATGCCAATGATTTATTGACCCACATTGTTCCAAAACTGGATCAGCTGAAAATGCCAAAGGGGTATTACTATAAACTATCAGGTGAAAAAGAATCTGAAGGCGATGCTCTTGGAGGCAATTTTCTGGCGGTAATTATTTTAAGCACCTTTTTGTTTGTTGCTGTTTTATTGCTTCAGTTTAAAACTTTTAAAGGAATCATTATCGTACTCTCTATTATACCATTGGGAATTTTAGGAGGCGTACTTCTGCTGCTTCTGAACGGCATACCGATGTCTATGGTGGCCATTATCGGTTTTATAGGTCTTTCGGGAATACAGGTCAAGAATTCGCTCCTGCTGGTAGATTTTACCAACCAGCTGCGACAGGAAGGAAAGTCGATTGACGAGGCAATCGCTATTGCAGGAGAAACCCGTTTTCTGCCGGTAGTACTGACATCCATTACTGCAATCTGCGGTTTGATTCCTATTGCGCTGAACTCAAATCCTTTGATTGCGCCATTGGCCATTGTATTGATCGGCGGATTGATCAGCTCGACAATATTATCGAGAATTGTAACTCCAGTAATGTACAAATTGATTCCGCCCTCATTAGAAATTAATGCTGATAGCAAAGAAGTCTAAACATCTATTGATCAAATAGACCACACAGGAAAAGTTGCATAGTCGAAAAACTTCTAGACACTAAAAAACTATGTTTCTGTGTGGTTTAAAAAAACAACCATTTAGTTAGATCCAAACGGGTCATATGACTCTTATATAAATAATCAGCTTAAAAATTCAAATATCAGCTCCAAGGCATTGTGGCATTTGTACTGTCAGAAGATCTAACAATCATACAGGCTGTTTTTTCTTCAGCTAACAATATGAAGCTTTCAACGGGACAGGCCAAACTTTATCTCTTTTCATTAAAAATAAATAGTTATCAGAGAATATCTGAAATTACTGGAAGAGCAAAGGGTAATTCTACTGAAAATTACAGAGCGGCTTACAACAGAGCAGTACAACCTTATCCCCTCTGGATTCAACAACAATATTATTTGGAATTTGGCGCATTCACTTGTCATTACAGATGGTATTTTATACAGAAATACGCCATTTAAAATTCCCCGGTACGAATTTGACATTGAGAAGTTCAAGATAGGAACAAAGCCTGATATGGCTGTTAGCGATGGTATCATCGCACAGATCAGGCAATCAATGTTGGATACTGCCGGATCAGTGAGCAAATTAATATCTCAGGGCGGTCTAGATTACCCTCCGGTAAGCGACGAATCGTTACGCTTAATGCTGTTTCATGAGGATATGCATTCCAGAAAAATCAAACAGCTTTTAGGGTTTGTTTGAAGATGGCCTGATATAAATCTGTTTGCTAACTGAGAATAGCTATTGTGACCAATGAAATGTTTATGGACTCATTTGCAGAATTAACAGGTGATGAGATGTGGAAATAAAGAAGAGATTTTATCAAGGAGAATTTTATCGATAAAAACAAGCTCGGCATATTCTCAGGAGAAGGCTTTTACAAGTATCCAAATCCGGAATAAAAGGATGAAGACTTCCTGAAATAAAAAACTATCCTGCCAAGATGCTCCATGAAAAGAAAACAGCAAGCTGTGCCAGCCCAGCTTGGCGAGCTGTTTTTTATGGGGTACTGCTTTAAATGCCGGCTAAATCCAAGACGAAAATGAATGTTATCCATTACAGTGTCGAACACGAAGAAATTGCCGGAAAATTGATAGAAGTAGTTAAAGCAAAAATTTAAAAAAACATTTTCAAAAGAAACCTTTATTCTGATAGAATCTGATAAAGCAGACTTTCAAAATACTGTATCAATCCTCTGCCATTTTTTCAAAGGCCATAAATTAGATGTAGAGCATTACGTTTACAGCTATAATTTTTCAGGCTATTAAATCTGATGTGAATCGAATGTTTTCAAATTTGTTAAGGGTAAGACATGACCTGCCTGCAGGCAAAGCAAGAAATTGGCTTTAGAAAAAAGCCTGCGAATTTGGGAGAGGAGCAGCCTACAGCGGGTTGGCGGTCAGAACTGCACCCGCTGTTTTAATTAAGATATTTACATATCTCAAATTTTATGTAAAAAAGTCCACTAAGTTATCCATTATCGTTTTATAACTTCTTTTTATATGGATATGAAATTTACTAAAGGAGGGCAAATAGCCATAAATCGAATCGAAAATATTCACAGTGATAAATTACTATATCCGGATCTATTTTGGGGCTCAATGTATAACCAGATTAGAGGAGCCCTATGGGTACATATAGAACCTAAATACTGGGGAAATTTATTTTACTTATTTTTTGTTCTTTGAAGAACTGGTTTCTGCGTTTCTGCCATAAAACTTAAGCTGGTGAAATGGCTGGAATTAAAATATACTAAAAAGTATATTTTATTTGGTTTTAAAATATACTTTTTAGTATATTTGTACCCGATAATTTTTAAGGAAATTAAAAAATAGGACAATGACAAATAAAGAATTGGTATTGACAGCGATCACAGCAGTGTTTTGTCAAAGAGATTTATCTGCATTAGATAAATATTTTGACCCTAATTATATACAGCATAATCCGGCTTTGCCTAACGGAACAGAAATATTGAAACAAATTATTCCTGCTTTACCTGAAGATTTTAAGTACGAAGTTGGAACAATAACTGAAAATGAAGACACTGTGATGATTCATGGGCGATTTTCCAACTGGAATGGAAAAAATTATATCGCTGTTGATATTTTTAAAGTTAAGCAGGGAAAATTGGCGGAACATTGGGATGTACTGCAGGAAGAAGTAGAGGCGGAGAAAACAGTAACAGGAAACACTATGTTTCCTATTTCTTGATATCTTGCTCAACTAAATTAAGACAATAGTACTATGACAACTAAAGCAGAAAGAACAAAACAATTTATTCTAGAGGCAGCAGCACCGCTCTACAACGAGAAGGGTATTTCTGGTGTGAGCATTGATGATGTACTGGAAGCTACCAAATTAACAAAAGGATGTATTTATGGGCATTTTCAAGGTAAAGATGATCTTTCTGAACAGGTGATTGAGTATTCCTTGAACAATCTGACTGAAAAAATTACCGCAGCTGTCTTTAAGGAAACTACCGCAAAAGGAAAAATCAATGCATTCATGGATTTTTATAAAAATCCCATCAATACTTATATAGACGGTGGCTGTCCTCTATTCAACACAGCAGTGGAAGCAGATGACAACTTTCCTGTTATCAAACAAAAGGTAGCGGCAAGGTTCCTGGCAGGCCAGAAGGCACTAAGTGAAGTCCTTCAGCAGGGCATTGAAAGCGGTGAGTTTTCATCCCAGCTGAATCCTGCAAGATTTGCATTTAAGATGGTTGCTGCAATTGAAGGGGGTATCATAATTTGTCGTACTATAGATTCTGCCCAGCCAATGTATGAATTGGTAAATGACTTAAAAGAGGAACTTGAAAATTACAGTTTGTAATTTTTTTAATCAGAAATATACTAAAAAGTATATTTTAACAAAAGCGCAGGAGATTAATATAAAACAAAATAAATTTTAAAATAACGTAAAATGAAAACAACAGGAAATACAATATTTATCAGTGGCGGAAGTGCCGGAATAGGTTTAGCAATCGCTAAAAAATTACATGCCCAGGGCAATAAAATAATTATCAACGGGCGAAATGAAGAGCGTCTGCAGAAAGCACTTTCCCAATTAGACGGTGCAGCTGCTATAATTGGGGATTTTGCAAGTGAATCTGACAGAATCAAGATTGCTGATGAACTCAAAAATAAATATTCAGATGTAAATGTCATTGTAAACAATGCGGGTGCTGCTTTTGGCTATCTTTTAAGTGAAGAAGCCAATGCCCTTGAGAAAGCGCAGATTGAAATGAATGTGAATTATTTTGCCATCATCCATTTTAACGAACTGATGATTGCTCATTTACTGCAGAAAGAAGAATCTGCGATAGTAAATATTTCTTCGCTTGCAGTTTACGGAAGCCATAAATTCCTGCCGACTTACGGTGCTACAAAAGCGGCATTGCACAGCTATACCGCAGCTCTGAGATACACTTATGAAGAGCAGAAAAACCTTCAGATTTATGAAGTATATCCTCCACTTACCAATACCGAATTCTCATCTTACATCGGAGGTGAGAACGGAATCCCGCCAAGCGAAGTTGCCGACGAATTATTTATTGGTTTAAAAGAGAACCAGTTTGATATTCCGGTGGGGGAAACAAAGATTTATGCCGCTGCCATTGCCGATGCGATGTCTAAAATTGCATCTCAGGCAGACCACTAATTAACTTTTATTATAAAAACTATTGTTATGGATATTCAGGGCAAAACAGTACTAATCACCGGCGGTGCATCAGGAATAGGATTCGAGGCCGCCAAACAGTTCTTGAAAGATGGCGCGAAGGTGATTATTACCGGCAGAAATCAGGATAAACTGGATGCTGCCAAAAAACAGTTTCCAGAGCTTATCGCCCTTAAAAGCGATGTTTCCAAAGCAGAAGATGCCAATGCGCTTTTTGAGAAGGTTTCTGGACTTGGAGGAATCGATATTCTTTTTAATAATGCCGGTGTCGGCGTTGCTCCGATAAATCTTGGTGTTGCCAATGACAAGCATTTAGGCGGTGCGGTTTATGAAATGGATGTCAATTATTTTGGCGTCATCCGCCTGAACAATCTTTTTATGGATATGCTTCAATCACGCAGGGAAGCAGCTATCATAAACACTACCTCTATATTGAGCATTGTGCCTTCGGTATTAGAAGCAACCTATTCGGCTTCAAAAGCGGCTTTGGCATTTTACACCAAATCTTTACGATCCCATTTGCAGGCTATCCAAAGTTCGGTAAAGGTTTTTGAATTATTACCGCCCTTGGTGGATACAGATATGGTGGCAGACCGCCCGGATAAGAAAATCAGTCCTGAAAAATTAGTCAACGGATTGATTAAAGGTCTGCATAGCGATACGTATACCATTCGGGTCGGAGATACAAAAGCACTTTACTTCCTGAACCGTTTGATGCCTGATACTGCCTATAAAATGGTCAACAAAGAACAGCATTACAATCATCTGAAATAGAAGCATTAACCTAATGTGTAACTTTATGAAAAAAAAACAGCATAATTTACTGGATAACAACCTTACTGGCAATGCTTACAGGAGCCGCTTCCGGTTACTTTTATTTTACCAATCCAACGATGCTGGAAGCATTTCAACATCTTGGTTTTCCGGATCATTTCAGGATTGAACTTGGAGTGTTCAAGATATTGGGATCTTTTGCGATTCTGATTCCTGGTGTTGCTTCAAGAATTAAAGAGTGGGCCTACTTTGGTTTCGGAATCACGTTCCTCTCCGGCACTTATGCCCATTTTGTGATTGATGGTTTCAGCAAGAGCCTTTTTCCGCTCATACCATTCGTATTTTTGGTAATTTCTTATCTGTACTATCATAAACTAAACAATAACAGGTCAAAAAACATTTAAACATAGACTATGAAAGCATTTGTAATTAATAAATACGGCAAGAAGGAAAAGCTTCAGCTTTCCGATGCGGTTAAACCAACAATTAAAGATACCGATATACTGGTTGAAATACATGCCGCCGCTCTTAATCTGCTCGATTCTAAAATAAAGAACGGAGAATTCAAATTATTACTGCCCTACAAAATGCCCCTTGTTTTAGGTCATGATCTGGCTGGCGTGGTTGTTGAAACAGGCAGAAAAGTCACGAAATTTAAAGCCGGGGACCAGGTTTATGCCCGTCCGGCAGATTTCAGGATTGGAACTTTCGCAGAGTTAATAGCGTTTGACCAGGCAGATGCCGCTTTAAAACCCAAAAACATTTCTATGGAACAAGCGGCCTCTATTCCTCTGGTTGGATTAACAGTCTGGCAGGCATTCTTTGAAAAAGCCCATTTGAAAAAAGGTCAGAAAGTTTTCATTCAGGCAGGTTCTGGCGGTGTAGGTACGTTCGCTATCCAGTTGGCAAAACACTTGGGATTGAAAGTAGCTACCACCGCCAGCAGCAAAAATTCTGAATTGGTTAAATATTTAGGGGCGGATGTTGTTATTGATTATAAAACACAGCATTTTGAAAACATCCTAAAAGATTATGATTATGTCCTGAACAGCCAGGATGAAAAAACACTTCAAAAATCGATTACCATTCTTAAATCAGGCGGACAGCTGGTCTCTATTTCCGGTCCTCCAACACCGCAGTCAGCTAAAGAACTGGGCTTGTCATGGGTGATGAAGTTTGTATTCTGGATGATAAGCAGTAAAGTCCGCAAAAAAGCGAAGCAGCACAATGTTGATTATTCATTTCTTTTTATGAAGGCCAATGGCGCGCAGCTTGAAGAAATCACCAGATTGATTGAATTGGGAATTATCAAACCAATTGTAGATAAGGTTTATCCATTTGAACAGACACAAGAGGCTCTGGAATACGTAGAGAGCGGCAGGGCCAAAGGCAAAGTGGTGGTGCGGATCAAATAACCTCTTATTGGAGAGTTGTGCATTATTACTGCAAGCCATATTTTAAATCAATCCAACAATTTTACTTATAAAGGCATTACCAATAAAGAATTAGTACTAGAGGCTGTAACAGCGGTATTCAGTAACAGAAATATGGATGCAGTCGGCGGGTATTTCAGCGATGATCATATTCAGCACAATACGGCAGTGCCCAATGGAACACAGGGATGTGCTGCAGGAATAAGTTCCGGCAGAGAAAACCCTCAGCGGTAATGCCATGTTTCCCATTGTGTAGTCTATAATTTAAAAATGGCTGCTTAAGACTTTTTTTCGAAGCGTTTTTTTTCTGCTCATTGTATGGGCTCAAGAAAATTCTATGGGTATGGGAAAAACAGAAAAAGAGTTTATAGAGGCCCTTTTCTGGATTTTGCGGCAAAAGAGGCAGTCCGGCTGTTTTCTGCCGGGCTCTCTGGTTTGCCTTACCGGCGTGCGGCTGTTTTGGCTTTAATCTGCAGTCTGCTCTCCCGGGGGCAGATCTTCGCTCTTGGCCTGCCCGTTTTTCTTTACCAGCAGGTAGAAATCCTTCAGGTGCCACCACGCGGGGCATCTCTCCAGAGGTCCGTTGAAGTTCCTGATGGTGGAATAGCAGCTTTTAAGGAAGACCTGCGAATCGGTGATCTTCGCCCAGGGCTTCCAGTCCACCCTTTGAGGCGGAGGAAAGGCTTCAAAGTATTTTTTTATCTCTTCTGGGGTCATGGGGCAAATTTAAGCTAAAATCCCTTTTCTGTCAAGCTCACCATGGAGAGGCATCAGATTTTGGAGGTGTTTTCCGGCTCTTTTTTCAAGGGTCCTGACACGCAGGGAAAAGGCTGGCTGTTTATTTATTTATTTATTTATTCATTCATTGAAGTGTTTATATGATATTCCTTTTTAGGTTTGGTTTTGAGGCTTGGTTTTGAGGCTTGGTTTTTTTGGGGAGCTTTTTTTTGATGCGATTGAGTGTCATGGAATTGAAGCTTGAGTTTTGAGATTTAGTTTTTAGTTTTAATTTTTTGGGGAGCTTTTCCCGCTATTCACTTCAATCTTCTGCGCCCAGCCTCGGCGCAGAAGGATTTCCGCTGCACACGAGCAAAGTGAACCGGCGAAGCAATCGGGGCTGGGGAGATGGGTTAGATGATTTTGCGGAAGAGAGGGGAGAGAGTCGCTATGGAATGTCCTTTGGAAATAGTGATTGGTCTGCTGTCTCGCAATATTAAATAGGGTTTCTCCGTAAAAGGTAAGCCCGAAACAGATCGGGCTCATTATCATAATTCTAAATTTTGTGTGTGCAGCTTGTTTCAGCCGGCTCTTTTTGCAGTGTTTATGCAAGGCTCTCTCCAATAGGCAGGCGGGTGCTCAGCACGACCCTGTTCCAAAGGTTTATCGCAATTACGGCAGCTATGATATCTGCAATCTCGGATTCGCTGAAAAACCCAAGGGCATCTGCATAGGCCTTATCCGAGAGCCCATTCTGATGGATCATTGTTATTTCTTCGGTTATCCCCAGCACTGCTTTTTCCTCCTGGGTAAAAATTTCCCCGGCTTCCCTCCAGGCACCAACAAGAAAAATGCGCTGGCTGGCCTCGCCGTTTTTAAGCGCGTCCTGGGTATGGATGTTGATGCAGTATGCACAGCCGTTGAGCTGCGAGGCGCGGATTTTTATCAGTTCTTTTACCGTCTTGGATAGCGGCGAGGATGCAAGATAGGTTTCCAGTCCTATCATCGCTTTTAGCGCATTTGGCGCAGCCTGTTTAAAGTTAAGTCGTTTTTGCATGGCAATTATCGTTTTAAAATTGTTCCCTGCAAAATTGGGCAATAAGGAAATGAAAAAACTTAAACTGGTTTAAGAAAGAAGCCTGCGGCGGATCTCGCTCAGATACTCGGGGGTGAATCCCAGATAGGAGGCGATCAGGTACTGCGGGACGCGCTGTATGAATTCAGGGTGGTTGCGCGCTGCCTGGTAATAAAATTCTTCTTTGGAGAACGAGAAAAGGAACTGTATGCGCTTCTGGGCCGCGGCATAGGCGCGCTGGTAGACAAAACGGAAATAGCGCTCCATCACCGGAAACTCCTCCAGGAGCTTCTGCTGCTTCTCTGATGTGATGTAAAGGATTGTCGATTTTTCGACTGCCTGGATATAGAATTCGGTAGGAAGCTGGTTTTCATAGGCATAGTTGTCGGTGAGCCACCAGGTTTCTATGGCAAATTCAGTGGTCTGCTCGGTGCCTTTCTCATTTATGTAGAATTTTCGAAGCAGGCCCTGAAGCACAAAATAATGATGCCGGCAGATTTCTCCCTCTTCCAATAGGTTTTCTTTCTTGCCAACTTGTCTGGTGTCGAAGAATTTTATGATCTGGCCGAATTCATCATCAGTGAGCTGTGCGAACTTGGCGATATGGTTTTGCAATATATCTGACATTGTTTTTTGTGATATTATTTACAGATTCAAAATTTTTTCAGCCGTTTATTTTTTCCTTATGGCAGCGCGAGAGCCATTTTTCCATCCTCTGGAGCAGCTGGATTTCTTGAGGGTTGCCTGTGGGGTCTGCAAGCCCTGTCAGGATTCTTGAGTAATGGAATTTTTTGTCCTCAAAGAGGCAGGTGAACCTGGGCTGTTCGTTATGGGAAACCAGCCAGCTCCCTGTGTTATCTTTTTTTATTTCAAACTTCTTCATATCTCGTGCGCCGCGGATGCCGTATTGGGCGTTGGCTCTAATGTGAAAGGCAAAATTAGGGGTTTTATTTTTAATGGCGCAGCCTTCATGATAAGCTGGACAGGCTGGAGCGGGCAGTAACGTCAATTGTATTGCGTGTTTTAGTTTTGATTTTTATTTTTATTTATTTTATTTTTTTTGGAGCTGTTCCCGCTATCCGCTCCAATCTTTTGCGCCGAACCCCGGCGCAAAAGGATTTACGCTGCTATCGGGGCTAGGGAAGTTGAAACCTGTTTTTTAGTGGCATATAAGACGTTGTTTATATTCAAATAAGAACTAACTCCAGAAGTAGCTTTGTTTATTTTGCTTTAGCCGATTTAATTGGCAATGTCTTGAAATGCAGATGGTAAATAATTTGTTCCTTATGTTATTGGTTCTGAATTTTTATACCAAAAATTTAATTCTCATGCATTTTTAGTAAATCGTCGATGTCACTTTCAAGCATTTTGTATAACCAGCTTCTTATAATGCAATTTTCCTCTAGTTTTGAAGCGCTTATTCCTTCGAACACTTGGACGTTATATCGATACGAGTCGTTGACCTTCAGTATCACTTCCATTGAAAAATGCCTTATGCTTATAATGCCTTCTTCTATAAATGCATTTTTTTCCGCCTCTAAATCATCGAAATAAATAGCAAAAGTACCCGTCTGGGAATGGCGGTAACCAACACCACCCCACTGCAGGATGTCACCGTTTTTCAGGTAAATAATGTACTCGTGCGGCATGGTATTATAGAATTCAAAAGAATCTTTTAAAGTTGGGAAGTTGTATTCGACAAATTCTTTGTAACAGTATTCCAAATGCCTGAAAAAGCTTGTTGTATATTCTTTGGCCTGACTTTCACTGAACTGGACCGTCCGCATGCGGTTTGAATTCTGCAGTCTGTTATTTTGGTACATTTCTTTTGTTTCCTTTATAGAAATATCGGCTAGTGGCAGATAGTGCTCGTCAATCTGCAAATATCCTTTTGCCAATAGCATATCCACTATTTTTGACAATCCCTCGAATGGCGGAACCTGCCCCTTTGTTGTAAATTCAGGAATCGGAAGATTTTCCCTTATAATTTTCTCAGTAATCTGTGCTAGTTCCTCAATTGTAACCTTTTCGTATTTATAATGCTCCCTGATTTTAAATAGATTTATTCTACCTTTTAAATCCAAAAGGTCAATCGGGTAAATTTGCTGATATCGCGGCATGTAATAATCGTCAATTTTGCAGCTGTAGTTTAGTTTTTCATTGTAGTGATATACTATTGCTGCTAGTTGCTCCAATAGAAGGACATCAGGAGTAAACGTGTCGATGATCTCCTTACCAATTATTTCTCTGAGCTGGCTAAAAATAGACTGCTTTACGATCTTATCATGGTCTTCTGCCAATAGGGAGATATTGCTTGTTCTGTAGGATTTTGCACCTGTTTGTAAAAATGGGTTGCTATTATATGGAGCATCGAACGGATTCCGGAGATCAAGATATATCACGTTGGGATTTTGCTTTTCAGCTAATGGAAATAAAGCGTAGCCATCGCCGTTAATGAGATCTTCGGACAGGATAATACCGATTTGGCCTGCTGTATGTGGCTCGAATTTTTCTTTGAAAGTGGAAAAGTTTTCATCCAGATAAGAATTGTAGGCAGAAAGGTATGAAAGACACTTGTCTTTTTTAAATGTAATCAGTGTACTTTTATGGGATTGAGATGCATTTTCGAGGTAGAAGTCCAAGGCGCTTTTACCAATATGATTTTGATAAAAATAGGTGAGGAGATCATAAAACTCTGTATTGCTTTTTTTATCCAATTTATGAATCAGGAAACAGATAATATAATCACGGATTTTCGAATAATAGAACGAGACATTGTAGAATTCCTCTTTGTTGGATCTGATTAGGATGTTTCTGGTGAAAAGATCTTCGGGTATTTTCTGGTCCAGAGAATAGTTTAATCTTTCAACGATATGGTTCACATCGATACCGTCATTTTTATGAATTTCCGTATGAGAGTATATATAATTCATCAATAGGTTTGCTATGGCGGAAAGTGTTCTTGTTCCAGCCTCAGTGCCTATCTCAGTTTCTTCAAGGGTTTGTTTCAAGTATTTTGCTATAAGTTCCCTGTCGCTGACTTTCTGCGGAATCTGTTTTCCAGTGTAGACTTCGCAGAATATTTTTAAAAAGAACCCGTTCTTTAGTTCAGGAAGGAGTTCATCCGAAATTTCACCTTTGAAACCGAATTCTTTCTGATAGAGGGGAAGAATTGAGGTTAATTCCTCATCGGAGAATTCAGTTAAGTGATACCCCGGGTTTTCCAAGCTGCTGTTATAATTGTGGAAGCGGTCTATCTCGTCATATAACTGCGTAGGCTTATTTTTGATTTTCAGAACTGAGTTCCAGATATTCGATTTACAGCTGACAATAATCTTTATTTTATCAGCATTTTTTGCAATTAGAGCCATTTCGCTTAATTCCTGTGCTATGTTAGGATTGGTGCTCTCATCAACAGCATCGATGAATATGAGAACGGTCTTATCGGCATAACGGCCCAATTCGTCAAGTTTTTTCAGCGCAACATCTTTTTCGGTCTTGGTAGAAAAAGTAATGTTGAGATCCTGAGCAATGCATTCGCAGGGAGATGTGATGACAGCGCAATTGTAGAAGAATACGAAGGAGTCTTCCAGTTTCTGTAGGGCCAGGGAGCACATCGTATTAGTTTTGCCTACCCCCGCATCGCCCACCAGACCAAAGACAGAATCACCGGAAGCCGTAAAGGCTTCGAATGAGTCTGTCAGCGCTTTTCGCTGAACATATAATTTTTGTATAAATTTCGCATAGCGACTGTCAGAATTGCCAATGATCATGCCCATACGGTCATTAACATTTGATTCGCAGAAGATCTTCAGGTTTTCAGGAGACATTGCAATGAAGTTCTTAAGAGCCTCATATCTAAGCTTTAATTCTTCATCTGTAGACAAGGTATATCCATTTCTATAAAAGGCAGATTTTTCTGAAATGGTTCCCGATAATTCTTCTTTTGTTATGGAGTCAAATATTTTAGTCGAAATCCCGTTTGAAACTATGGTAAAAGGGGCTATTTCATCAAGCAGTCTTGCATAGGAAATTCCCTGATCCCTATCTGCATCTGTAAGCTGCTTCGAGTCAGCTTTTACTTCAATGACAAAAAGATTCCTTCCATGTCCTTTTACTAGCATATCAGACCTGCCTGTTGCATGCTTGTTTCTTCCCAGACGTATGGTAAAGGAATCTTCAAAAGATATTTCTGAAGAATCGATTCCTAAATCTTTCAAATAGGGCAATAGGATTTTGCCGGTAATGTCAAATTCGCTCATAAGTACTTATATCTGGTTAATTCTCTGTCAATTAGATAGGCTGCTTTCAGCTAACAAAGTTTAAGAATTACTTAATGACACTACAAGGTCGCTGTTTTACTTCCAGATTCCTTATCTTTTTTATACCAATAAATAAATTGCTCTAAATTTTGCTCTTCTGTATTAGAGCTAATGTCGGGAAAATTATAATTCTGCGGAATTATTCGATTTACTAATTCAGGATTGAATTCGGTAATTTTTTTAAAGATCAATTCTACATTCGCAAGTTTTTTTAGGTAGTCGTAGTTACTTGCTTCTAACGGACCAAAAAAAGATGAATTCCAATAAGTAGGAAAATTTCTAATTAGAAGGCGGATGTTTTTTTCATCTGCGAGTGTCGATTCCATATAGCTGTTGTAACCATCTTTATCAGCTAATTTCCAATGTTGCATAATCATTCGATTAGTTGGATTTAGGGGATCATTATAAACAAGGTTCTCAAGATTAAAAGTACTTTGAGCTTTTTCTGCAATAAGATCTTCTAACTCTTTTTTATAAGATTTGGTATTATCAAATTTTCTTGTAAAATGACACAATTGATTTACATTAAGTTTATTGGCTAACTCCATTGAAATTAACTCGTTATTATTGTCGTCATCTTTATCTAAAACATTTGAAATTGATTCAATTAAACGAATCTTATAATTATCTTTAAATACACCACTAGATGCTATATATTTTTCAAATAGATAAAGATAAAATGAATTTCGACCTTCTTCAAATCCTACCGAAGTAATTAGAGATTCAATTTTATAAATTATTTTGTGCTCTTCAATACCATTATTTATAAAATCTAAAATTATATCGGTGATTTCATCGGTTTTATCTTCTTTTATGAAATTTTTAATTTTCTCAATTTTTATATTTGAAATTTTTCTTAGGGTATGGTATGAAAAATATTTCTCAAAATGGTCCTGTAGATTTATATGAGGTATTAAATTGTCACTTGGGATATCTTGAGGCCTAATATTTGAAGGAAACATTTTATCTAAAAACCATTCATAATCCTTAAAATCATTAATTAGTTTCTTTCTAGTACCATTTGGATAATTGGTAATGCCAAGTTCATCATTAAAGTTTATTGTTGGATATTGATTAGAGAATATAGGCATAAAACTACTGTCATATTTATAGTTTTTAATGCAATTATATAATTTTATATTTTTTATTTTTAACCATTCAATCCAAAATACATCTATGATATTTGCTTCTTTTTCAAGTGCGAAAGCACTTATGAAAAAGCTGTTAAGCACTTTTATAATTTCTCGTGGAGAATCAAAGTTTGCTTCAGAAAATGCAAGACTAATATCGTTTAACGTATCATCTTTTGCGTCATGTAAAAAAGTTAACTTATCAATGATAGATTTAAGTTTGACATCAAAAAAATATTGTAAATCTTCTTTTTCAATTCTTGGAAGATGAATAGGGATATTAATAATTTTCTCCAAGAATTGATATCCATCTTCAATGTCATTTCCATAGCGGTCCTTTATAGCTTTTGCTACGTGATCACCATCAATGTTCACAATAAAAATGAAATTTTTAAAATTTGCATTTAATTTAATTAATTTTAGAATAGTATAAATCTCTTCTTTATCTAATCGATCTAAATCATCAATAAATACAACTACTTTAAAATTAACCTCTACCAATCGAGCGTTAATTTTGTCTTTTAATATTTCTAATGTAATTTCCTGTCCTTCTAAATCTTCACCTAATTTTTCAAGTATAAGTCCTGGATCAAATGTAATTTTTGTTCCAAATTTTGCAGGTATTCCAAAGGAAGCTGATATTTTAATCGCTTTAAGATATCTGCCATATTTTCTCAATTCTTTACCGACTTTCTGTGTATTTGTCGTTTTCTCTACATAAAATCTTTTAGCAAGACTGTCAAAAAAATCAAATATCATTTCATCTTCATTTGAATATCTCCAAGGATTAAAATGGAAAATCAGATACTCCTTGTCACCTTCTTTTTTTTCAAAATGATCTATTTTGTTTTCAATCAGATTCAAAAACGAAGTTTTCCCTTCTCCCCATTTACCATAAATTCCTATTGTAATTGGATCTGGATTACTTGAATTTAGCTGGATAAGCCTTTGAACTTTATCTGCATAAAATTTAAAATTAAATAAATCCTGTTCAGGTTTACTTATTGCATTATCATCTAAAAAATGGATATTACTCGACATTATTATTTTCTGTTTTTTTTAGTTTTTAATTTTAAAATTGCAAAATATCGATAGTGTAGGTTCGTTATATTTTAGGAAAGTGAAAAAGCATTACTTCAACTTGAATTTTCTTGTCGCCATCGCCAGGTAAATTGAATTCGTAATTAATGGAATGTTCGTATGTGTCTTTGATATGTCTGCTGTAATTTGCGTGCTTACTAATTTCTGTTTTTATTGTACTTACAATGCTAGTCATTTCTTTTTGGTCAACAAAAAATATTAACGCTGTTTTAGTGTCTCGATGTGTTAAGTAGCCTAATAATTGGTCGATGCCTTCAGCTAATTTTTTTTGTCCTTTCCAGAACTTGCATTCAGCAACAAAGAGATTAGTACCGTCTTTTGCATACTTTAGGAGAATGTCTGTCTTACCTTTTTTATTGAACGCTTCTCCAACTCCTGTTGTAGATTCATATCTTGTTTCAAGAAACAACAGGAAAATATCTCGCAAGTCTTCTTCATATTTATCCTTGTATAATGAAGGTTTTCTTTCAATTGCCTTTCCAACATTATACAAAACTTCTCTAATATCCTTATAAACTTCTTCTTGTAGTATAGGAACTTGTTCTTTTGCTACTGTTTTACTTGTTTCAGTTGCCGGGGTCGGAATTGCTTTTTTTGTAATAGTTGGCGGCACTAAATACTCTGTAGATTTTGGATTAACTTTCAATCCAATTTTTTCCATAAAATCAAACTTCTTTGATACAATTCCTTTTCTGCTTTCTAAGGCTTGCTGAATTAAATTTTCAAGTCTGTCATTCCAAGGTTTGATTTCATCGTGAATTGCGGGTAAGTTTGTGCTTACAGTGCTGATAATTTCGTTTACTTCTGAAAAATAAGCCTTCTCGTCAAACTGAGTCAGCGTGATTGTTGCCTTGATATTAGTATTGCCTATTACAACGTTATCCTCAAGATATACAATCGTGGATCGCGAAGGCATGCAGTAAAATAACTTATGGTCTCCCTCGAATGGAATTGTCACAATAATCTCAAGAACAGCCTGGTTGATCAATTGTCCCCAGGGATTGTACATTTCTTTGGTTGTTTCTTTTGGCTGCGAGGGTTTTGGCTCACCTATAATAATTGGATAAATAGTGAATTCAGATTTTAGTCTTTCAGCAAGTTCGGGAATATTAGTATTATCAGTAATTTCCAACTTATCAATGCGTTCGAAAAGAGATTTTCTGTATTCAACTACAAAATCTCCTAAATAATATTTTCTGAATAATTCGCTCATGGTTTATGTGTTATTAATCTTTTCACAATTATTCTTATAGCCAGTCGGCAGATAATTCAAAAATTTCTAGAACAAAGGTGCGGGAATGATTTGTACTTTTTTTACGGAAAACCATACAGTTTCACATAATTTTCTCAAAAATATCAATTTTGCTATATAAAGGGGTAGGTATTTATACGTTATTTCTGGTGAGAAAAACTAAGCGATTTATTTTTTGCAGTAACTTAATTTGATAATTCTTTTTAGAATTCACACACGAAGCACACAGCTTTTCTTCCTGACTGCATTTTTTCCCTTTTATCCCGATTGCTTCCTTGTTGCTTTTATCAAAACCGCGTATGCTTCTGTCTTATTCCATGAGCAAAGGTAACTCCGTGCCCTTTGCCAAAAGCAAGGCCAAGCCCCTTGGGTCTGGCTTGAAAATCTCCAACCCTTTGGATAGTATTTTCAAGCAGAGCCGTGCTTTTGGCGGACACTAACCTTTTTATGCTCATGAAACAAAACATAGCATACTGCGGCTCTTTAGACGAATAAAAAAAATGTCAGAAATAAGGATTGAAATATTGATAAAAGAAGTGGTGAAACAAAACAGCGCCAGCTCTCATTGCCGAATAAAGTTTCTGAAAAAAATAAAAAGTGAAAAGTGACAATAAAAATAAAAAGCGAAAGGCGGGGATGCAGGGAGCAAAAGCCGAAAAGGAAATGCGGAGACAGTAAAAGAAAGCAAAATGCAGAACGGGACAAAGCAGGGCGGTGTGAGGGGGAAATGAAAAGGATTTAGGATATGGTTTTGGGTGTGGGGGTGGTGTCTGCGGGATTTCTTTTTTAGGATTTCCTTTTCGGGATTTTGGGATTTAGGTTTTGGGATTTGCAGTTTTTGGATAGAAGTTTTCGAGTTTGATTTTTTTTTGGTTGTGGGTTGCAGGTGCGGGAAATGTAAAAGATATAAGGCAGAATAAATTATAAAGCAATAGAGTAAGTAAAATGGGGTAAACATTTAAAAATCAAAATTATGAACATTACAGGAAGAGTGACAAGAGATGCGCAGGTGCGCACATTGTCGGACAGCAGACAGGTAGTAAATTTTTCAGTAGCCATCAACGAGAGCTACAAAAACAAAAAGGGCGACAGGGTGGAGCAGACCACGTTTTTCGACTGCGCCTACTGGATAAGCCCAAGGGTTGCCGACTGGCTTACAAAAGGCACAGTGGTGGAGCTGACAGGAATGGTCAGCGCAAGGGCGTGGAAAGGAAACGACGGAGAACCGCGTGCGGGGCTGAATTTCAATGCGTCGAATATCAAACTGCACGCAGGAGGCAGAAAAGCGGAAACCCCGCAGGAAGCGCAGGGCGGGAAGGATTCGGCACAGGGAGACAACAGCAAACCCAATTTGAAAGAGCCCGAAGAAGACCTGCCGTTTTAAGAAACGGCAGAAAAGCAGAACATAGTTATAAATTTTAAAATAGATGCATCATGGCACACAATATCAACTACAACAGCAAAACGGGAAAGTATTCGTTTTTCAGCGTGAAGGAAAAGGCGTGGCACGGGCTCGGTCAGACAGTAGAGCAGTACCCGACAAGCGCAGAAGCCATCAAATACGCAGGGCTTGACTATCAGGTGGCTAAAAGCCCGCTTTACACCAAGGGTTCGGAAATCTTAGTTACCCGTGAGGGCATTGAGGTGGGAAGCTCCGAACTGGCAGTCCCTGACTGCTTTGCCACCATACGCACCGACAGCAATGCCGTTTTGGGCGTGGTAGGAAAGGACTACCATATCGTGCAGAACCGCGAGGCATTCAGCTTCTTTGATGCCATTGTGGGCGGGGGCGACGGGATACTCTACGAGACGGCAGGAGCTCTCGGGCAGGGAGAACGCATCTTTATTACAGCAAAGCTCCCTGATTATATCCGTGTGGGAAAAGGGGATGACGTGACCGAAAAATACATTTTCCTGACCACCTCCCACGACGGAAGCGGAAGCATCACAGCGGCATTCACACCCATCCGCATAGTATGTCAGAACACCCTTAACGCATCGCTCCGCTCGATGAGCAACGTGGTGCGCATCCGCCATACCTCGGGGGCTAAACAGCGCCTTGACGATGCCCATAAAGTGATGGGGCTTGCCGACAGGCTCAGTTCACAACTTGAAGGCATCTTCAATAACTGGTCTAAAGTAAAGATTGCGGACAGGGAAGTCAAAAAGCTTATACAGTTGGCTTTATGCCCAAATAAAGAAACCTTGGAACTAATCAAAAAAGGTGCGGAGGAAGAGGCTTCCGCCATCTTCAAAAATACAGTAGAGGATGCTTTCGCCTACGCCATGGCAAGCGAAGCACAGCAGATGGAGACTACCAAAGGCACGCTTTTCGGGGCTTACAATGCCGTGACGGGCTACTATCAGAATGTCCGCAAATACAAAGACGGCGAGGCAAAACTGCAGTCGATTGTCATGGGTGGCACTGCGCAGGAAAAAGCGCAGAAGGCGTTTGATTTATGCATGGCTTTCAAGACAGACGGAGCGGAAATCCTCAACTTAAATTAGGGGCAGAAAACAAAAGGCTGTTGCCAAAATGGGACAGCCTTTAAAAAGCTATGCCCATTGGGATTAAAAAGCTGAAAAACCTACAAACAGCAGAAGAAACAATTAAAACTTAAAACAATGAACACTAATTTTTTCAATCAGATAGCGCAGATGGACATCATAGGAGATCTGCACATTACCGTAGCCAAAGCGACAGAGGACAGGCTTGTAGTGCTAGTCATGCTACAGAACGAGGCTTGCGGGGACAGCGCCAAGCACAGCATACCGCCTCTAAGCCTGCGGGGAACGGCAGAGGAGCTCGACCAAGGCTTTTTTGAGAATATCACCACGCCCATGCAGAGCGCTTCGGGTCTTATGGTGGATATGGAAGGGTATATGAAACAGCTCGAGCAGACCAAAACGCAGTCTGCCATGGAGAAGCAGAAAGCCGAAAGCCAAAAGAAGGAAGCCGAAGTCAAGGATAAAAAGTTCAATGAAGCCATGGCAAAGGCGGACGAGCTTGAAAAGGAAGGGAAATTCCGCGAGGCATGGATGAAAGTGCCAGAAATCCACGAGTATCCTTTAAAAGCGGAGCAGTTGCGCAGAAGAAAAGCCGAACTGTCTGCAAAATTTGCGCCCGACCTTTTCGGCAGTGCGCCAGAGAAGACAGCGCCCGAACCGCCAAGAGAAGCGCTTTACCCCGAGCATGGCTATACTGGGGAAGATGAGCAGGCAGAGGAAGATGAAAGAGAAACCGAAGAGGCGGAATATTGGGAAGAAGACCCCGAAGAGCAGGAATATTAACTAAAATACAGCAGTCATGATACTATCGACACAATTGCAGAGGGTTTTTATACTCAAAGACAAGGGGCAGGAAATAAGGCTTTCCGACCCCGAACCGAGATGGAGCACCGAGGCGGTGCTGAATTTCTATGCCCCGACCTATCCGATACTGACCACAGCCAAGATATCCGCCCCTGCCATCAGGGACGATGCGGTCGAGTACCGATTTGAAACGGTAATGGGAACAAAAGGCTAACCGAAAATCTAAAGCCATGACTTATGCAAAAGACAATAATATCGGGGAGAGTGAAACTTCCCGAGGGAAAAAGGCAAAAACAGCTTCACGCACAGCTCGCAGGGTTCATGCATTGGATGGGCAGACCAAAAGACGCAGGCGAGGTGCAGAAAGACAAACCAAGGGCGGTTCCTGCGGGGATGCTGCCAATGGTTTTCTAAAGGTTTCTTTCCTTCCTGTACTGCAACAAACCAGTGCGGTACAGGCTGGCGAGGAATCTGCAAAAATACAGGACGATTTTTATATATCCCTTAACAGGCTTGCAGAGCATTACGGCATTATTCCGATGCCGACCCGCTATTTGGGGTTTCCATACAATACGGCAGTCGCTTTATGGGATTTGCATGAAAAGCTCAAAAAAAACGTAGGGAATTTTTCCGAACTGCGGGTCTTGCAGGACTCAGAGAAAACATATCTGACATGTGAGGAAAAATACCATACAGGCACAACCCTGTATTATATCCCGATACAGCCGATTTATCAGATGCTCAAAGACCCCAAAGGCAGAAAAAGCGCACACCTGCTTCTTTCCGTCTGTTCCTACCTGTACCGAAGTGCGGGGATTCCGCACTACAGAGATGAGGGAAGCTACCTGTACTGGCTCTATGAAATGCACAGGGAATGGACGGAGCAGGATGAGGACAGGGAGGAAAACGAAAGGTACATCGGTGAGTTTGACAAGACGGAATTTATAGGAGACAGCATACAGCAGAAGATTTTCAGTGTAATGAACCTGACTTTTTTTGAAAAACGGCTGAATGCCTTCAAATGCCGTGATGCTTTTGATAAGGAGTGTTTGGATATAGCCCAAAAAGGTTTTGCCTTATTTGCCGAGTACCCAAATGAGTACATTTTCCGAAATGCGCCCATTAATGGCGGAGATGAAGAAGTAGAAACGGAAGATGAGAGCATAGGTATGGAAAAGTATATTTCCTTTATCTCCGATACGAAGGGTTGGCTGTATGAAAGCATTGAGGAGAGCATCAACAATGAATTCAACGAGTACGGGGCAATGGATGAGCCGACAATCATAAAATGTTTTGACGGAAATGAGCTGACAGGGGACAGCCTTGATTTTGAAAGCCGACTGTTTGCCCTTTTGGACGATATGTGCGCTTTGCTGTATAACTATAAAAACAACGAAAATGAATAATTTAAATGATATAACCCAAGACTTTTGTAAGCTCTACCACCCGAAATCCGCCCTTGTCTTCTATGAAAGCAACACTTTAGATAAAGAGGTATATGTCGAGCATTTTGATATGGATAAAAACGGTTCGCCCATCAATGCCCATCCGCTTACAGAGCGGGAAGCAGAAGCGCTTGCAAAGGCGCTTACAACTGAAAAGCAGAAGCAGACCGCCTTTTTAAAATCGGGCGGGATTCTGCCGACAAACATTCTGCATATCAATCCAAACAATGAAAAAAGTGCTGTGATATGGCATACCAAACCCCAAAAAAGACTGCTTTATTTTACCGAGGGCTTAGGTATTCCTTGCGGTCAGGGGTTTGTGCCTGCCATGGTCTGGAAGGCGGACAAAAACAGCCTTAGGGTGTTTGCCCTTATGGGCAGGCGCAGACCCACGGAAAAAGCAACATTGTATCATGCGCCTTTTTTCAACATTTATGAAGACGGCAGAGTGTGCATGGGCTCGGTAAATATCGAGATAAAGCAGTCTGCCTCAATTGAAGAGTTTACAAAGGCGTGGGAGGATTATTTCTTCCAAAGCTATTTCAGCCACCTTATGGGGGAGAACAGCCCTGTAAAAGGCAATTGCGTGAGCTTTTGGAAAGACCTTGTCGCATCGGGCAGAGCTTTTCCGACAGCAATTCTGAAAAGCAGCAACAAAACACTTAAAAACCTAATTCCATGAAAACAGAGAAAGCCAAAATGCATTTTACAGACCCATACCTGATTAGCCCGACCAATCCCATTACCGTAAACCTGATAGGGGCGGGCGGTACAGGGTCAAAGGTGCTTACTGCCCTTATGGAAATGAACCACAGCCTCATGGCTCTGGGTCATGCAGGGCTCTCAGTCCGCCTATGGGATGATGATATTATCACAAGTGCCAACCTCGGCAGACAGCGTTTTGCGCCCAGTGAGACAGGATTGCATAAATCCGTGGCGCTTATAAACCGTGCAAATCGTTTTACGGGTACGAACTGGAAAGCCGAAACGGTCAAATTTGAAAAGGACATTTTTGGAAAACTGCCAGCAAATGCGAAAGCCACCATTTATATCACCTGCACGGACAGCGTGCATTCCCGTTTTGAAATTGCCGAAATTTTAAAATACAGCAACCGCGCGCATCACAGGGATGACCCTAAATACTGGATGGACTTTGGCAACAGCACCTGCACTGGACAGGTTGTACTGTCCACTGTTGGGGAGATTGTACAGCCCAAATCAGAAAAGTTTGAAACCGTGGCGTGCCTGCCTTTTGTGACCGAGGAATTTGGGGAACTTTTAAATCAGTCCGAACAGCAGGACAACATGCCGAGCTGTTCGCTTGCCGAGGCGCTCGAAAAACAGGATCTGTATATTAATTCTGCCTTGGCGCAGATGGGGTGCTCGCTTTTGTGGAATCTCTTTCGAGAGGGCATGACCGAAAACAGGGGGTTTTTCCTGAATCTGAAAGAGTTCCGCTCTCAGCCCATTGCAGTTGGGTAAGCCCTGAATCGGGCGGCAAAAAGACACTCCTTCCTTCCGGTCGGAGCGTCTTTTTGCGTTTAAAAAGGTGGAGCGCCTTTGCCAAAATGCAGTTCCCGCTATTTTACCAAATCCGCTGCGTTTTTTTTTTTAAGGGATGCTGTATCCCTTTTGCTGTTTTTGGTGGGGCTTCTTTTCTTTCCGGGGCGGCCAAAGAAAAGAAGCAAAAGAAGGCCGCTTTATGGCAACGCCTTTTATTTAAATTGTGGTATAGGCTCTTTTTTCCAGAGGGAAAAGCCTTTGAAGAGATACTGCATCTTTTCAAATTCGATAAGGGCTATGAGCTCTTCTTTGCACTTGGCTCTAAATCCCCGGATACGAAGGAAGTCCTTAAGAGGGAAATCAGCGATCTGCCCGAAGGTCTCGATCTCCATTGCATCGAATACCGACAGCAGTCTTCTGCTTAACGGATACAGGCTGTCAGAGACGCGTTTTTCCCTGTCTTTTTTAGTTTTTTCTTTTCTGATCTGGGCGGGACTGGGGTTTAGTTCGCGTTTTAGCTCCTGCAGCTTCTCAATATACCCTTTGATTTCTGAAAGCAGTTCTCTCACTACGTTTGCTTTACTCAATGTTCTCTCATAAAGCGCCTCGACATATTGGGATGTAATGCCATATTGAGCTACCGCCTCTTTAAGGGGGGGCTTTTCTAACAGAAGTTTATGAAGCAGGCGATATTCCTTTTCAGGAAGCACTTTTCTGGACATTTCGATATAAAAGGCGTTGGTGCGGTCAATTTTGTTTTGCATAACAATATAAGTTAAATCATTATTGCCAAAATAGGTTTTGGTTCTTGATGTTCAATGCTAAGGTATTAAGGATAATTGAGTTATGCAATTCGGTGTGCAGTAAAGGATTAAGAAGGGCAGCAAACAAAACAGCCCAAAGCATTGCTTTGGGCTGTAATATATTTCATTTCAATACTTTTGGCAAGTGCTAAAATTTAAGGTGCATATCGCTTATCAGCCTGGCTTTGACCAGATCTGAATTTTTTATCTTGAGTGTCTGGTGTCTGCCTCCGTTTTTCTCAAAAATCTCAATCAGCAGCACTTGGTCATCCGCTATAGTAAACTGGTCCAAGAGAAACACATTCTGGTCTGCGGTTTTTCCTGGAACCTCATCCGTCATTTTATAAGTGCGCAGCGGGATAATCGGCCTTTGCTGGATGGCAGTGCGCCTGGCTGTTTTTTTATCGACAACCTTGAAGCTCATAAAATCAATAGAGAAGGGGACATTGGTGCTGTTTTCAAGCTGGGTGTGGAAATAATACTTGCCGCTGTGGATATAGATGCCCTTTAGGCTGAACTGTATCCCGAAACTCTGCGATGAAATATGTTTTAAGACTCGTTTATTGTTTTTGTAAATAGTTTCCAGGATCAAGGCAGCGAGGGAAGGCGGTGTTTTGCCTAGCTCTTCAAAAAGCGCACTGCTTGCTGTGGTTTTGTCCGTGGCCCTTTGCATCAGCTGCAGATCATAGCTCAGAGTCGTTGGTGCGGAGCTGTACTGAACATTAAAACTGTAAAAGCGTCCGTCATCGGTAATGACCGAAAAGTTGGTTTCTTGCTCAAAAGTCCTGACGGCTGCCTTGACGCGAAGGACGTTTTCTGCATCCTCGGCCTTTCCGGCCGTTAGAAAGTCGCTTCCCAAATCCACGTATCTTATAGCGGAGGGGAAAATAAGATGGGAAGTTTTATCGTAAGTGACCTGCATGTCGTATGGCTCTATTGTTGCCAAATCCAGGTTTGAAATATGATTTTCCTGCGCTGATGCAAATACTGCGCGGGTTATAAAAATGGTAATAGCCAAAAATGTCTTTAAATGATTTTTCATAATTGATTTATTAGAGATTGCTGTTATTTTTTGGAAACCAGAAAGACCTGATGCCCCGCTTTAAGGGTAACTTTGGGCGACCTTGTTTTCTTGGAGAAATAGCCCGAGATGCCCTGTACCACCCCGCGGCTCAGGTCGGCGGCCATCTGCTGTCCTGCCGACTGGGTCATCATTAGGCTGGTGCCGGACTGCTGGCTCATATTGCCCGCCATTTCGGTAAGGGCGCTTCTTTCGGCAGAATACGGAACAGGCACTCCCTGCTGGCCGTCAAGATCGTAAATGTTGATATCCGCCGCAATAATGGATCCGTCAAGTTCGATCGAAGTGATTTTCAACTGAAGCCTTCCTGCCTGAATTTTGGCATGTGCAGTGACTATAGAACCTGCGGCTATGATACGGCCTGAAATCTTTGCAGGTTCGAGTAGTCGAAGCGATACGCCTGCCTCTCCGATGATGGTCTGGGTTTGGTGCACGCAGGCCCTGACGCTGTTTTTTGTATTAAGTGTTTCCTGCACTGAAGCTGCAGGATTAAACCCTCTGTATGTGTTCCATTCTGCATGCAAAGTGCTGTCGGAAGGAGCACGGTACAAGGAGGAAACCTTGCTTTTTCTTATAGGAGCCAGAGCCAAAAAAATCTTCTGTTCTGATTCCGCCATTTCCACAGTAGTGTTTTTGCCTGCAGCAGTGGCGGGAACAGAGCCTGAGGGAAGGTATTTGGCAGCCATCTGATAGGATTTTTCCATAAGCGCCAGCTGGTCATCAACAGTTGCCGGCGGGGGAATTTCCTTTTGTGCAAGCTCCTGTTTCATCTCCTCGAGCTGCCTGCGGAGTTCCTTTGTTTCGCTGTTATCCTCCTGATAGAATGAGCCCAGAGTGCTTTGGGCACTGCGGTAGGTGTTCAGCGCCGGATTTTTAGGATCTTCTGTGTCATCGGGCGGGGATTGTTCCTGACCAGCGCTGTCCTCGTTCCAGTAATCGGACAGGTCCGTTAAAGCGTTCTTTTTCTGCTCTTCTTTGTCTTCGAGCATTTTCTGCTCATACGCTTTCTGTTTGTCAGCCTGCAGTACGGATCCGCTTGCCTGCGGAACGCTCTCGTTCAGACCAATATCTTCGATCTGCCTTTTATCCTTCGACGGCTTAAAGATTAAGTACATGCATCCGAAGCATACAATTCCCATTAGGGTGAAAATGACCGGCTTTTTAAAACGCTCGAGAGCTGTCTTCTTTTCATCAGGCACGCGCGAGTTGCTCTGTCCGGTTTCATCTGATAGAAGGCGGACTTTTTTTTTAGTTTCTTTCATAATCCTATTTTTTTAAAATTGGCTTTAGGGTGTCTTTTACAGATGCCTGGCTTTCTTTCTCTGGCTGCGCCGGGTTTTGGATGTGCTCGACAGCGATATTGTTTCTCGCGAGTGCCGTATCAAGGCATACGTTGAAAATGACAAATGCCGTCAGCAGCACATAAGCTGCAAAAAAGCACAGTATCAGCTGGTGCTGCCTTTTTATCGGCATTGCGTCCCAGTTACTGTCAAGCCTTTCGAGCCATCGGTCTATATTTACTCTTAATTTTTTCATAACCGTTGCTGTTTGTGTTATCAGAGTTTAAAACCTTTGGAGGGTTTATCTGCTTGCTGCTGCTGTTCGTCATTGACCAGGGCGACTGCCTGCGATGCGGTAGGCGCAGTCATCACGGAGAGGTTTGTCAATTCCGATTTTTTCAGAAGCTGCCCAAATTGATCTTTCCTTGCAACCTCCATTCTGTTGAGGGAAAATTTACCGTTCAGATATTCTACCCACATAATGCATTGCACACTTGGATTGTAATCACCCGACCATTCCAGGTAGCCTGTCAGCAGCAAGTCTGCTTTAGGCAGACTGTCTGTCCCTTTTTGGCAGTTTTCAAGGTATTCGCTGATGCTGTCTTTTAACTTTCCTGCGTATGCACCCTGCGTATGAAAGTAGCCGTTGTAGCCTTTGCCAGTCAGGATTCCCGTAAATGTTTCTAAATTATATAATGCTTCCATAAGATTTTTTTTAGCGCTGGATTACTTCTATATCCCGGTTTTCAACCACGGCAAATTTTTCAATATTAAAGCCCTGCGGATTATTGTCCGAGCGTACCGAGTTGACCAGAAGGCAAAAGGTGACCAGACTGCGTTTGGTAACATTGCTAGAGCGTATGATAATCTGCCTTGCATAGCTGCGCACTGCATAAGGGTATGTCTCAAAATTGCAGACCACGCTGTCCATTTCAATGCGCTGCTGGACATTGCCCGATATAATCCGGTTGTAATAGCCTTTCTCCAAAAGATCCTTGTAATAATCAAAGGCACTTTTATCGGCAAGGTTGAATGCCCTTTTCATATTGCTTTCGATGGCATTCTTGTCAGGGGCAAGGGTAAAGAATAGCTCGTGAAAACGCCTTACGTGCTCGCGGGCTTCCACGGGACGGTTGATCGAGGCATCTTGGGCAAGAGCGAGCATGAGTGATTTGCCATTGTCCAGCACATAAATTTTCTGGCGCTGCTGCTCGGCAAAACGGTAAGATTTCCAAAGCGCGTAGCCGGTCACAAATGCACAGAGCACGGCAAACACGATGGCGTAGAGCCTGATCTGGCGAAAACTGTTTTCTATATTTCTAAGTGTTTTAAATTCCATCTTATCGATTGTTTAATAGTTATTTATTGATGAGCCTTCCAGCAATGTTGCCTGCGGTGGAACCTGCTCCGGCGCCTGCGATATTTCCGGATTTCATGGCAGTCTGATGGATGTTGCGTGAAAAGTTTCCTGCGCCGCCTGCCTGGATTATCCAGCCTGTCACAGTCGGAATGGTAAAATAGCCTACAATGCCTATTATCATAAAAATGATGTACACGGTGTTTGACGTGTCAGGAATGAAAGCGGGATCGGCAAGCATTTCAATGTCCCTTTCAATAATCAGGGACTGTATCCTGGCCAGCATAGAACTGAAAAGATCCGCTACGGGAAGCCAGAGATAAACGCTGACATATCTGGTAATCCATTGGGTGAGTGTTGACTCAAAGCCATCCCACACTGAAATGGCAAATGCGATGGGTCCGAGGATGGACAGCACTATAAGAAAGAAAGTCCGTATGGTGTCGATTACCAGCGACGCAGCCTGAAACAGTATTTCGAGCAGGTTGCGAAACCACTCCTTAATTATTTTCTCTATCTGATAAGTCTGCCTGTCCATGTACATTGAGGCCATCGTTCCGATGTCTGAGGGCGACCAGCCGAGCTCGTCAAGCTTCTTGTCGAACTCAGCGTCCGATACCATGTAGGCGGTCTCAGGATTGCGGATCATCGCTTCATGCTCCAGAAGGTCTTTTTTTGCCTGCAGATCGTTCAGGTCCAATACCTGATCTTCCAGAATGCCATGTGTTCCCTGAACTATCGGGCTTAATACAGCATTGATTGAGCCCAGTACGATGGTCGGGAAAAACATGATGCAGAGACCCAGTGCAAAAGGTCGCAGAAGCGGATAGGCATCAATGGGTTCGGCGCGGCTGAGTGCCTGCCAGACTTTCAAGGCCACAAAAAACAGAGCTCCGAGTCCTGCGAGTCCTTTGGCCACCGCCGCCATATCGGCGGACAGTGGCAGCATCTCATCATACAGAGAGCGGAGGACCTCATGAAGATTATTGAATTCCATCTTACCAGTATTTTTGGTTTGGGGTGCCGTAAAGTTCCAGAACCCTTTTGGTGCTGTTCTGCTTTTTAGCCCTTAGGATACTGACTGAAATATTTTTATTGGTGTAATACCGTACCAGGCTGTGGTATTCTTTCACCTCTTTATATACTCGGTCAACAATATCCATTCGTTCCTTGTCACTGAGCGACAGGCTCGAGGA
Source organism: Flavobacterium sp. FG19 (assembly GCF_057809475.1). Taxonomy (NCBI): domain Bacteria; kingdom Pseudomonadati; phylum Bacteroidota; class Flavobacteriia; order Flavobacteriales; family Flavobacteriaceae; genus Flavobacterium; species Flavobacterium sp. FG19. The sequence continues at coordinate 89,113 of NZ_JBMDKA010000013.1, forward strand.
TGTGACAATCTGCTTGAGTTCTTTCAAAAGTTCGGTACTCTCTCCCAGCAGCGCCGAATATCCCTTGGCAATGGCGGTGAGTTCCCTTGCCGAAAAGTTTGGATCATTGAGCATCCTGCCGAAATTCTTTACGTACATTTCAGATACATCACCAACCAATAGCACCGTCTGCTGTACCTTGCGGGCATCTTTTACCAGATTGTTGATGGCCTGCAGCTTGTCATAATATTCCTTGCCCTGCTTGTAGACCTTTTCTACTTCCTTGAAATTCTTGACAACGTTGCTCACCGTTGAGGAGGTCTGAATGATCTCGTTTGCGCTATTGAGGATTCCCGAGGCAAGATTGGCCGGGTCGGTCACTACAAACTGCGCTTTTGCTGATGGCGCGCCGGAAAGCATAATTGCGGCACACGCCATGAATAGTATTCTTTTCATTGTTTTTAATTTTTAAGTTGTTTTAGATTATTGATTTTCCTGCTCGCGGCGTCTTATGGCAATCTGCTTGATGGCGAGCTCAATATTTCCGCCAAGTGCAGCCGCAAGCTGCATCACTTCCAGTTTTTCGGTCTCTTCGGTGGTGTAAGCCAGATATTCCTCAAGACTGACTTCGGTGGCATATACCCCTGAGTGCGTTCCTCCCAATCCGATCCAGACTTCCTTATACAGGCGTGATGCGTCGTTGTTCATGTTGATGGAAAGCACCTGCGCTTTTTCCTTGTCGGTCAGCCCCAGCATAGCTTGTATATCATCAAACTTGTTCATGTATTTGCGCTGATCCAGAAGGATCTTGCAGTCTGAATTGTTGATGATGCTTTCCTTGACGATGGGCGACTGGATAATGTCGTCCACTTCCTGGGTCACTACGATGGCTTCTCCAAAGAATTTTCTCACGGTCTTGAACAGGTACTTGATGTAATTTGCCATTCCTTCCTTGGCAATAGCCTTCCATGCCTCCTCAATCAGGATAAGCTTTCGGATGCCTTTAAGCCTTCGCATCTTGTTGATGAACACTTCCATAATAATGATCGTCACAATTGGGAAGAGGATCTTATGCTCCTTGATGGCGTCAATCTCAAAGACGATAAAGCGCTTGGAAAGAAGGTCCAGCTGTTTGTTGGAATTCAGCAGGTAGTCATACTCGCCGCCTTTGTAATAAGGTTCCAGGACATTCAGGAAATTGGCTATGTCAAAGTCTTTTTCCCTGACCTGCTTTTCGTTCAGCACGCTTTGGTAATCCCCACTAACATACTCGTAGAAGCCATTGAAGGAAGGATGGGCATCGTCGTGCTTGATCTTTTCGATATAGCCGCTCACGGCATTGGAGAGTGCGACTTCTTCGGAGCGGGTAGGAGGCTCGTCATCACGTTTCCATAAGGTCAGGATCAGCGTTTTGACGCTTTCCCTTTTTTCGATGTCAAAAATCCCATCATCTGTATAGAATGGGTTGAAGGCAATAGGGTTGTCTTCTGTATAGGTAAAATACACTCCGTCTTCGCCCTTGGTTTTTCCTTTAATGAGCTCGCACAAACCCTGATAAGAGTTTCCAGTATCCACTAGCAGGACATGCGCGCCCTGCTCATAATACTGCCTTACCATATGATTGGTAAAAAAAGACTTGCCGCTTCCCGAAGGGCCAAGTATGAATTTGTTGCGGTTGGTAATGATGCCTCGTTTCATGGGCAGATCCGAAATATCCAGATGAATGGGTTTGCCCGTGAGCCTGTCGGCCATTTTGATGCCGAAAGGCGATGGCGAATCATGGTAATTGGTTTCCTGGGTGAAAAAGCACAAAGCGGGTTCTATAAACGTGTAAAAGCTTTCCTCGCTGGGGAAGTCCCCTGCATTTCCGGGCATGCCTGCCCAATACAGCGTTGCAGTATCTGTTGTATTGTGCCTAGGCTTGCATTCCATAAGGGCCAGCGCGCTTCCGCAGTCATTTTTGAGCTGTTTGAGTTCGGACGGCTCCTCAGACCATGCCATGATATTGAAGTGCGCCCTTACAGAGGACAGCCCAAAAGAATGCGCCTCATTTAGATAGCGTTCAATCCATTCTTTGTTGATCTGGTTGGCGCGGCTGTAGCGTGCCAGAGAGTGCATGTTTCGGGCGGATTTTTCAAACTTCTGTAGGTTCTCTTCACTGTTGTCCAAAAAGAGATACTGATTGTAGATGTGGCTGCAATCAAGAAGCAACCCTACAGGAGCTGCAAAGGACAGGCGGCAGTCGCTGCGGTCGGTGGAGAGTTTCTCATACCTTGTATCAGCCGATACAGATGAAGGCAGATCGTCGGTGTCCGAGAGCGTGTGCAAGCAGAGCCTTTTGTTTCCCACACGTACCTCTTCGCTGCCCAAGGCGATATCCTGCAGTGGCGTCCCTGTTTTCTGTGAAAGGGTCAGGTACTGTTCGAGCAGTCCTGATCGGTCTTCGGATCCCATTATATCCTCTTCGCTCATGCGGCGGATTTTGACATATCCGCAATCGTTTATAATACGCTCAAACTGCGCGACTGCTTCCATGAAATGTTGGACTGCTTCCTTGTCCCTGATTTCTTTAGGTATAAGTACACCTTTGCAGAGCGAGGAGAAATTGCTCTGCATCCTCATTCGTTCTTTACTGGTCTTGGTCAGAAACAGGTAGCAGTAATGATTCAGGAACGGACGCTCATTAAAGTGCCTCTGATAAGACCTGGACAGAAAGCTCTGGTCATCCTTATTCATTTCAGGATCATAGTTCTCGCTGATATACCAGTCCTGTTTATGAACGATCGTAAAATCCGGAAGGGTCTTAACGGCCTTATGCCAGGCAGAATGAATAGCTTCATATTCAGACGAAGCGACCGTAAAGAGCTCAGGCAGAAGGACTTCAAAACAGGCTGTAACATCCGCATCCTTGGAAAGGATACAGTTATTTTCCACTGCAAGCAGCGGAAATCGTCTTTCCAGTGTTGTGGTTTTGGCTGTATTTCTCATATGATGCTTGATTTAGCGGTCAACCTCAAATAGCGTCGTACAGGCTTGCGGCAAATGATGTAACGGGGATGCCTTTTCTTAGCACCCATTTTCATAAGACCGTGTTCCCCGTAATTTCTGTTAAGCGAGAAAGTCTGCCAGACAATCAGCGAGGCGCCGCCCGTTCCTAGAAAAAGACAGATATAGGAACCAGTCCCGGCCATGTATAAAATCATAACCAGGATAAGCATTGCAAGCAGTCCGCCTGCGAAGATAAACAGGTACTGTGCCTTGAGCCCCCTGAACTCGACCGTTCTCCCGATGCCTTTGTTGATTTTGTAAGTATTCATAGTGCAGGGTTAAAGGAAGAAGGATCGGAGGATGGTGGCCGCGACAATCAGAAATATGCAGGCACCAAACCAGCTTGCCGCTGTTTTTGAGGTATCGGGATCCCCGCTGCTGAATTTGTTGTACACCTTAACCCCGCCAATCAGCCCCACTACAGCTCCGATAGCGTAGATGAGCTGGGTGGCAGGGTCAAAGTAGGAAGTAACCATCTGGGTGGCTTCTGTAATACCTGCTGTTCCATTTCCCTGAGCGGAGATCTTTAAGGATAAAAGCAGTAAAGTTGCTGCCGGCAGGATTTTTTTTCTTTGTTTTTCCATGATTAAACACTTTAAATTATTGCTTTATCCCGCAGTATGCGGGCTTTCGCGACAAAGGTGTTTTAGAAATCAGGATGAGCCGGCAATAAGGTTTGTAAAGGAAGTATTTGGCAGTGAGTGGTTATGATAATAAAAAACAAAGGCTGTATCGTTCGATACAGCCTTTGTTAGGTGAAATTGAAAAAAAAATTAAATCCAGCCCTCTATGATTGATTTTGAGCCAAGTTCTGCCAGAGAACTGCATTTAGATTTTGATAAAATATTTTTGCGATGTGAGTTTATTGTGTGTATGGAAAGATTTAAAATTTCGGCAATCTCAACGGTGCTTTTTCCATCTAAGACCAGACGCAGTATATCTTTTTCCCTTTTTGAGAATAGATCTTTTATCGGCAGTAAAAGGCTGGAATGGGTATTTACATTGTAGAAAGATGGTTCGCCTTCAAGACCTATAAACGATAATCCCGATCCTATGCTGCCGGTCTTCAAGTGGGAGATGTCTGTCTGTATGCCCAGCACCCTTATTACAGCTCCGTCATCGGTGCTTTGAATTGTAACGGTCTGCATAAGCACCCAGATATAGGATCCATCGGTTTTCCGGAGTCGATAGTCATAAATTACTTTGTATCTGGTAACCTGCTCAGGCTTAAGATTATTAAAAAACTCAGTTACTTTCTGCTCATAGAGGATAAATCTTTCCTTGTCATCAGGATGCAAATTGTCAAAGATATATTTAACAGTGAACTCGGAAACATCACTTAATTTCAGAATAGGAATTATTTTTTCACTGATAAATTCCATTTCGGCGTTTGCAGTGTTGAAAATGTAATAATAGAAGTCTCCTGCCTGGAAAATGTCAAGAAGCTTTTTATGCACTTCAAGCTCAAACTTGGAATCGATTTTTCCATCGTGGTTTTTCGCAATCTGAAACCACGTTTTTTTCATCTCGTCAAATTTCACGATTTCCATAAGTATTGTCAGATTAGCCGGTTAATTATTTCAAAAATACAAAATTTCATAAAAAATTCACTACCATTAGCGATTGTTTGGTTTTTAATGCTGCCATAATTTTACGGTTATAAAAAATGAATTATGAAAACATTGGCTAAAAATCAAAATAGATCTTTTAACTAAAGCAACAGCAAAACCGAAGGAGTATGAAAATAAAATTAAAGCACGCAATCCTTGTCTGTTTCATTATGTTGGCAGGAAATGGATTTGCCCAAACAGCAAATACAAACGATACGGTTGTACAAGACTTTTTAAAGTCAGGCTTAACTGTTGTTAGTGTAGAAAATTTTAACGGGACATTGACCAATCTGGCTTATGAAACAGATTTTGTGTACGATAAAAACATCTATTTCATTTATTCTACACAGCCTTATCCTGGAAAATATAGAGCATTGTATATTATAAGACCTAAACAATTTAAGATTTTGGGATTGGACAATCAATTTGAAGGGACTTCTTCCCCTTTTTTAATTGTTGGCATTCAATTAAAGAATCCGGGTTATAAAATTGTAAAAATGTCATATGTAACTTTTGTAGAACCATAAAGAAAATAAAATGAAAGCAAATCAAAACATCGGAAACTGGAGTGCTGCTGTAGATAACACTGGCAAAACTCCACAAATTGTAATTAACGGAACATTCCCAACATTTGGGCAAAAACCTTTGTATCACTTAGAAAAAAAAGATCCTCCAAGTATAGTGGATACAGAACTTGTGCTTACGCTAATCTTCGGGACCCTTGCAAATACAGAAGGTTCTGTATTCTTTTCAGTAGAAAGATCTTATCCCATTGAACATACTGATAAATATAAAACTGTACTGGTGGTTGACCAAAATGAAAGAACTATTGCCAACATTACGGTGACGGCTGTTAATGATAAAATTGTAGGTGAAAGCCTGCACTTACAGCCTTATCTTGAAGTTATCAAAGGAATAGAAATTTTTCGTAACTCTTTGAAAATAAGAGTGCCGTCAAATGGGCTTACCTCAAAAGAGAGTTTCAAGATAAACATTGTTAAAGGTTTTACAGGACAGCCTCCATTTCTGTTAGAAATAATTCGCACACAACTCGATTATGGAAAAGCGTTTTTACCAGAAGGTATTGTTATAGAATACTCTCCAGAAGAATTGGATGAGGAGTTTTTCTCAACTTATAAATTAGCAAACCAAATAGGATAGTTTATGAAATTCATATTTTCAATAATACTTCTCTGTTTCTCTGCTAAAAATTCCGCTCAGGTAAAAATTCCAAATTATGAGTGCGAACGCACATCTGAAACCTATAATGGATACGGGAAATTATGCAGTGCGTTGGAACATTGGAGTGAAGTAGAAGATGAAGAATCTCCTTATTTTTATGAATATGAAGAGGAAATGGCGAGATTGGCAAAAGTCGATTATGCAAAAGATGGTGACCAACTATTTGTTGCAAAAATACAAGCCTATTTTGCCAAATGCTACAAATGTATTCTGTGCAGTACAATAAGAACGCACAAGGTAAATATTCAACTGTTAAAAGTAGCTGTAGCGATCGGGAACATAGATTTCTTGCGACGTGCCGTTACGGTTTTTAAATTTCCTCTTGATGTGATAGATGAAATTGACGGTATGAATATTATGGATTATGTATATGAAGAAAAAGATTATTGGGATAAGAAATTTCCGGGTTCAAAAGAGCAAGAATTAGTAGCAAAGATGTTTGATATCGTAAAACAAGGCGGCGGAAAATATCATAAATATCAGCATCTAAACAATACTTTTAAAAAATGAAAAATGCTATCGCCCTTTTTTTGCTTCTTCAATCTTTTTTTGCATTTTCCCAAACTTCTGAAATCGTAAAAATTTTGAATTTACAGTTGAAAAAAGAAACAAAAGCTCAAAAAGAAGACCTTGGGAATTATAATGCAGAAAAATTTGAAGTGCAGAAAAATTTCAGCATTAAGGACAGCATATTGACAATTACTGCCATAAATTCTGAGGGAAAAGAAGTGGGAGAAATGCAGACTACAATGAAAATCCTGAGCATAGAAGTGAAAAAGAAAAGTGATTATGGGGAAGATTTCTACACCGAAAGACAGGAAGTAGATTTACAAAAAATAAAAGCCGTGGTAAAAGATATCAATGTAATTTTTGAAACCGAACCCGATGCAGTAAAAATTACCCAAACCAAAGAAAATGGAGAAAAAAGCATAAGAACAAGCGACATGTTTTTCCTTCAGCTGTCTTATGAAAAGCAAAACGAATATTTAGCAGAAGATTTGGTAGAAGCTTTCAAAAAGGCGAAATATGCAATACAAAAGGGATTTTGGCATGATTAAAGTTTTGGGTCATAAATCAGTTCAAAAAAACAAGGTTTCACTTCGTTTAATATTCAATTTCCGCAGGAATATAAATAATTATTGAACAAAAAAGTTATGGAAAGTTCAATTAAAATCCTATTTCTTATGAGTTTCTTTATTTCTTCGGGAACTATTTTCGCACAAGGTGCAGAATCTTTAGAAGAAAAGAACCCTTCGGAACGGAAATTTGATATTGATTCTGATGAAGATTTTCAGGAAGGATTTATTATGACGCTAATGTATGGCGAACAAAACAGGAAAGTTTATGACAAAACACAAATAATAAAATCTGACCCAAAAACTTACAAAGAATATAAGGAATACTACAGCGGAGGAAGGTTGAAAATAGCAGCCTGTCAAAATTTTGTAACAGGAAAACGGGACGGAGATTACATAGAATATTATTACAACGGGAAACCGAAATTAGAAGGCTTTGCAATAGATGGGAACTGGGCTGGAAAAGTAAAAGGTTACTATGATAATGGAAAAATCTATTACAGTGGTCATTACGATAGCGGAAAAAAATTCGGCCGTTGGGAATATTTTGACGAAAACGGAAAAGCAGAAGAATTGCAAATGTATGCCCCAAATGGAAATTTGATAGCATCCGTTAAATTAAATGCTGACGAATTATACGAAGGCGAAAAGAAAGTTTATGAAAATGGACGTTTGGAAACCATAGAGCATTACAAAAACGGAAAAAAAATAGATTGATAAATAGTGAAATTCATGAATTATGAAGCATTTAATTAAAACCGCAGTTTTATTTGTATTCCTGATTTTTTCGGGGAATACCGTCGGACAGACTACTGTAGCTCTCGGACAAGAGCTTTTGGGAAAAGAGTATGACTATGTCATAAAAAAAATAGATTCAGACAAAAGAGAATACAAAGTCGAAAAATTTGACAATGAGCGAAGGATTGTTGAAGAATATGTTGAAAATAAAGACAGAGGCAGTGTAAGTAGAAATTTTTATTTCGTGAAAAGAGGAAAGCAAATGATTTGCAACGAAATAGAGGTCTACAGCCCAGAAGAATTCTACGGTTCATTATGGAAGAGCGCAAGCGTAGCTGATGCTCTAAAAAATGGATATGAAAAAACTAATTATGTGCAGTCCTCATTTGATGTACCTGTTTACAAGGCAAATGATAAATATTTCAAAAATAATCCTCATTATGTAATGTTGGTTCCTAGTTTAATTTTAAGTTTTTACCTTGATACGTCAAGTTTTAAAATCAAATAATTTTATTATGAAAAAATTAATTAAAACCGCAGTATTATCTGCATTCCTTGTTTTTTCGGGGAATGTTTGTGCACAAACTTATTTAGGAATGGAGTATGATGCAGCTGTAGAATACTTTAAGCGCTATACAAACAAGGCTTATGAAAACCTGCAAGAAGACGATGGAAATTATTGGATTATAGAAAGAGATATGGATATGTATGGTAATTTAACAGGAAATGTTAAATACTATTGGTTTAAGCCAGACGACGATGGGAAGTGGATAGTGGTAATGGAAGAAGCCGAAAGTTTTGGCGATAGTTCATATAAAATTAAAGACGATTGGTTTATGAGAAAATATGAGAAAACTAATTATTCCTATATGGAAGAAGTGGCTGAAAAAGTTTATGAAAAAATACCTGTCTACTATCAGAGAGGGACTCATGAATACATAAAAGCACACTATATGGCGTGCATTAAAATTAAAGCGAATGACGGTTCGTTGACAACAAAATTCAGGTATTATCTTAATGATAAATTTTTTAAATAAAGATAATTTATGAGGACGTTATTTCTATTATTTTTTCTGATTTCATTTCAGGCAAATTCCCAAACCTCTAAAGTTGTTGACAGTTTGTTCTTGGTGAAAAGTTATTTGCTGGAAATCAGAACGACTGTCAATTCCAAAGAAAAGCCACAACAATTAGAGAAATTAGACCGTCTAATTAAATCGGCAACCACTCAAAAAGACTTTTTCAATAGAAATATCATAAAAATTCTAGATAACAAACAAGAAATGGCGAAACTGAAATCTTCGCTCAATTTCATTCTGCAATCATTAGTTTTGTACAAATCAGACATTTCAAATGACAATGATGGTTTTTCGGAAAAGAAATATCTCAATCAAAATATTCCGCCATTGGTAGACAAAATCATTTATCATTGCAAAAGATATGAAGACAAAGTAAAATTTGAGACCTACTAAGAGTAAAATATGAAACAAGGCCGTTTCCAAGATGAAAACAAAAAAATCTCCGAATTTTGGACGGATGTTCTTGTGGTTTGCCCAAAATGCGGGAAGAAAGCTTTTGCAAGAGTAGATTACGAAAATAACTCGGCTCGTTTGTTTTGTGAAAATTGCGGTTACAATAAACAGAAAACGACCGAAGTGGCTGTTTTTGGGCATTCAGGAAATTGGCAGCTGCCTGCAGGTTCTTATTTCGGTGCAGAGCTTTGGCTGAAAGCGTCTTTCAAGAATAATGTCTTTTGGGCTTATAATCTTTCCCATTTGGAATATCTGGAAAAATACATTTCTGCAAATCTAAGAGAGCATAAAGACAGGTCGCATTTTACATTGCTTGAAAAATTGCCAAAGTTTTATCACGAAGCAAAAAACCGTGAAGCTCTTTTGAAGATTATCTTAAAGTTGAAAAGTCTTCTTTAAAACCAATCTCACACAAACTCCCCAATGTCAAAATCATTCAGATCACTTTTCCGCATATAGGAAAAACCGGATTCTTTTTCAGAAGAAAGGCTCCCGTCCAACAGCTCTGCTATTTTACGGGAGGCGCTTTCCATGGAATTTTCCAGCAGACTGAATAATTCGGTCCCCTGTATTTTCTGAACTAAAGCTATCGCTGTTTCCCTTTGAGAGAGCTCCAATCTGTCTTTTTGAAGCATCATCCCCACGGAGCTTAGTTCCTCGAAGGTAACCCCTTGGGCAAAACCGTTATCTGCGCCGGATATTCCATACCCATTCCATTCTTCTTCTTCCTGTTCAAAATCAGGCATATCACTGAAAACTTCATCAAGTTCTTCCTGCGGAATTTGAATACCTTCGTTTTCATTTTCGTCGTATTCTATGTCTAAATTACCATGATTTATACCTTCCTCGTCGACTTGGCATTCATTGGCAGGGTTTGGAATTAAAAAGCTCCTTTGCAGTTTGGGCTGTCCCATAACATCAGGTAAATTTGGATTGGCTTTGTCCTGCACCACCTCTTTTTCCGATTTGGTCATAATAATGATCTTGTCTTGCAAAAGCAGGGCAATGACTATTAGCAGGCAAATTACAATTACTATTTCCATAGCTTTATAAGATGGGTTTAAAATGTTCGTTGAAATATTCAGTAATATCATGTCCAAACTCCTTAAAGTGATGTTCCAGTATGTTGTCAATATAGGAGTAGAGGGTGGTCTTTTCTTCCCTTGTCAGCTGCACAATTCGGATTAGTCTTTCGTGATATTCCGGACGTATGTAAACGACCTTGCCGTTTCGGCCCGATGGAAAGCGGTTTACCAGAAATATCTCTTCATAATCCATCTTTTTTGACGAACTGCTGCGGGCTTTTAGTCTTGTTTCTTTCTGCATTTCCTGCTGGGGATCAGCTTGAGGTAAAGCAGAAGACTGATTGCCGCTCATGATATTCATGATTAATTCTTCATCAACAGCAGACTTCTCGAAATCTTTTCTTCTCTTATCTAAGGACATGCTTAACAATTTTAGAGATTAACAATTTTTAAAAACTCCTCAACAAACAAATCCAATCTGGTTGCTTTCATCAGCTGTGGTTCGGCAGGCAGCAGGCTTGAGCGAAATACACTGTTTGGGGTATCATCGGTTTCTTTCCTAAAACGTTTGCTGTCCATAATTTTTGATGCCATTACCGATAAATCAAGCTCGTTAATGATATTTTGGTACGCCTGGTATATTCCTGTTTTTTCGCGGCCATCTACCTGATTCCAAAACATCAACATTTTTTGATGCTTATTGCTCTCTGCCGTTGCCGGCAAACCGACGAATGCTTTAGTAAAGCTCAACGTACTTTCCATAACCAGACGGTCAGCGCTGATTGGAGAAAAAATAAAGTCCATTGTTCTTAAGGTCGTCAGCACGCCTTTGGTGTTGGCGGTGCCAGGCAGGTCAAAAAAAGTGATGTCCGGCTCTACTGAGGATTGATCTACATATTGCTGAGCCTTCAGCAAGGCATCCTCGGGTTTACAGCTGAGAATCGGATATGCCTTCTTATTGATGCTTTGATAAAGCCTCATTGCTGCTTTTTTATGGTAATCATTCTGCATAATGGTTTTCATATCCCTTTCTCTCATATTGGCTAAACTGTGCTGCGGAAAATCACAATCCATTACAAGTACATTAAAGCCCAGACGGTAATGCAGCACACTTGAAAGCAGCGCGGTCATAGTAGATTTTCCAACTCCTCCTTTAGGCGTTGAAAAACTGATTTTTAAATTTTTCTTTTTTGTTTCCATTATTTACATTTTTATTGTTGTATATCTTATCTGTTTGGCAGGTTTGAATATTTCTATTTTTAAGCAGTACCTGTCTGCCCTTTGCCAGTATTGTAATTTTGTAAATTCCCATGGTTGTTATTTGCCAGCATTACTTCTTGACGGGGAGTATTTTTTAGCTTACTGCAAACTTTTTGACTGGTAAATTGTTTTACCAGTTTTATGCTTTTACATTTTTAAAGTTTCATGCTTTTAAAATCTTATGTTTTTATTCCAAATTGCGTGCATTCAAATACTCCTTTATTTTTTATAGGAATACATTTTTTAAAAGCTGCACTAAAACTGTATGGCAAATAAACCGTTTGAATCTGCGCCTGATTGATTTATGCGAGCCTTTGGCTGTTATTAACATCGTTTGTCCCAGTGCCGTATAGCGGCACTGTTATCCGCAGTACTTTACTTTGCAGAATGATTTTTTATTAATGGATTTATGCAAAAGCATCGTGATAGAATGGAGGCAGTCAGAACGGCAGCACGCCGTTTTTCCCTGTTACATATAATCCGTCCCGAAGGGCGGATTTTTGTGTTCACCAGAACACGGCAAGTTGTGTTTTGAGGCACTCGAAACTGAGTTCGTGCCTCAAAACAACTTGCCCTGCCGGGAGCTGGAAAAACCTTCCGAAGTCAGGTTTTTTTGCAGAATAAATAGATTTAAGATGAAAGATAAAAACAACACTAAAGCGGGCAGAGGAGGCAGAAACCCTAAAATTGACCCCAGCATATACAGACATGTTTTCCGTCTGACCGAAAAGGAAAATGCCAGACTTTCATCACTCTATGAGGCGTCTGGCATGCACAATAAAGCAAAATTTATTATATCGCTTTTGTTTAGCCGGGAAATAAAGACTGTTTCAATCGACAAGGGAACTGTAGATTTCTATATGAGATTGACTTCGTTTTATAGTCAGTTTCGGTCGGCAGGTGTAAATTATAATCAGGTTGTAAAGCTCTTGTACCGCCATTTTTCAGAGAAAAAGGCTGCTGCATTTCTATATAAACTAGAAAAACAGACTGCTGAAATGGCGATGCTGTGCCAAAAAATTATTCAGATTGCCGAAGAATTTGAAGAAAAACATCTGAAAAAAAAGCCTTAAAGATGATAGCAAAAATTTCAAAAAGCGCAAATTTATACGGAGCATTGGCATACAATCAGCTAAAGGTGGAGAATGAACTTGGAAAAATTTTATTTGGAAATAAGATTATTGAAAATGCAAACGGCCATTATTCCGCTTCAGAATTAGCCCAGTCTTTTGCCCCCTACCTGATTGCCAACCGTAATACAGAGAAGCATACACTGCATATTTCGCTCAATCCAGACCCGAATGACAAGGTAAGTGATGATAAATTTCGGGAAATTGCAGAGGAATATATGCGGGAAATGGGTTATGGGCAGCAGCCTTTTATCGTATTCAAACATACCGATATTGACCGCAGCCATATCCATATCGTATCGGTCTGTATAGATGAGCACGGGAAAAAGATTTCGGACAAGTTCGAGAAAATGCGGTCTATGGATGTTTGCCGTGAACTGGAAAACAAACACGGATTAATACCCGCAACCGATAGGAAGCGCAAGCAGAATGACAAGGTTTTCCATCCGGTCAATTATAAAGCGGGTGATGTGAAAAGCCAGATTGCAGCTGTTATCCGTCATCTGCCGAATTATTATCAATATCAAACTTTGGGCGAATACAATGCCTTGTTATCCCTGTTCAATATCACCGCCGAGAAAGTGCAGGGTGAATTTCACGGAAAAATGCAGCAGGGTTTGCTTTACATTTCTTTGAACGAAAAAGGAGAAAGAGCAGGGCATCCGTTCAAGGCTTCACTTTTTGGAAAGAACGCGGGACTTCCGGCTTTGGATTTGCATATTGCCAAAAGCATTGAAAACTTAAAAGACCACCCGGCAAAGCCAACCATTAAATCTGCCGTTACTATCGCCCTTGAATTAACAGATAACGAGCTGGCTTTCAAAAAGCGGTTAGGCGGACAGGGCATCAATGTCGTGGTTCGCAGAAATCAAACAGGTCGCGTTTATGGTATCACTTTTATAGACCACAATTCCAAAATCGTCTGTAATGGTTCACGTTTAAGCAGGGATCTTTCTGCAAATATCTTTAACGATCACTGGAACAATAACATTAAGCCCACCTTCAAAGAAAATGTGGAATTAGAATTGAAAATATCCAAATCAAATGATGCAGATCTTCCTGAGAAGGAACTTCATTACTTATTTAATTTTCTAAATGATGATGAAAAGAACCAAGACATTTTGATTGAAGTTTTGGGCAGTTTACTGCCTGAAGCCCACTCTGAAGATTACGAGGAACAGTATTTTGCCAATAGAGTGAAGAAGAAAAGAAAAAAGAGGACAGGCAGATAAGGATAAAATCAAAGCTATCCGAAAAGCCGCTGCTTTTATCGGATAGCTTAGTTAGAAAAAGAAAGCTAGACTAAATTCCAGTTTTGAGCCACAAAATTATTGAGCTGGTCTCTCATTACAATGCTGCTTGCCTGAGGGAGTCTTATTATTCTCTCTACCTTTTGAAAGCTTGCTTTGGTTTTAGGAACCTGATAGTTCTTTACAAAAGCATCGCAGAAATAGACTACTTCGTAGCGCTCTTTTTTATTTACGCGTTCCCTGTCACGAATAGCCGTGTAATTGGGATTGTCGCCGTTTGTGGTCGTGTTTACATAATCACGATTGACTAAGTCATTTTCATCAAATTGTACCATATCTATGAAATTTAAATTTCCCTAAAATTAAGAGCTTTTAAAGAGCGATAATTACGGTTTTCCATAAGCGCAGCTCAAATTTTGAAAAATCAGTCAGTCACTGCCATTTTAAGCCATTTTCGGCTACTTTCAGGCAAGTAGCTCTTCTCGCATTTAAATTCATAGATAATCTTAAATGTTTTGATATGCAGGGAGAAGATGATTTAAGAGGACTTGCCAAAATTATGGCTTTTATGCGGGCAGTAAGTATACTTTTGGTACTGATGCATCTTTATTGGTTCTGCTATGCTTTCTTTTTAGAAAAGACATGGACACTGGAAGTGATCAATAAAATACTGATCAATTTCGATAGAACTGCCGGTCTGTTTTCCCATAAACTTTACACCAAGACATTTGCTCTGGTTTTACTGGCCTTAAGCTGTTTGGGAACAAAAGGCGTAAAGAATGAAAAGATAACCTGGAGTAAAATTTATGTGGTTTTAGGGATCGGTTTTGTGCTGTTCTTTCTCAATGAACCTCTGTTAAAGCTTTCTCTTGCAATTGGAACATTTCTTTATATTCTCACTATCTCATTGGGATATATTGCCTTATTGATGGGTGGTGTTTGGATGAGCCGATTGCTTCACACTAACCTCATGGAGGATGTTTTCAATAACGAAAACGAGAGTTTCCAGCAGCAAACCAAACTGATGGAAAATGAGTATTCCATAAACCTTCCTACTAAATTTTACTATAAGGGCAGATGGAACAATGGCTGGATAAATATAGTAAATCCTTTCAGGGCAACAATCGTGCTGGGTACACCGGGCTCGGGAAAGTCGTATGCTGTAGTAAACAATTATATCAAGCAGCAGATAGAGAAGGGTTTTAGTATGTACATCTACGATTTCAAATTTGATGATCTTTCCACCATTGCATACAATCATTTATTGAAACATCATAATAAATACAAAGTCAAACCTAAATTCTACATCATCAATTTTGATGACCCAAGAAAAAGTCATCGGTGCAATCCCCTTAATCCTGATTTCATGACCGATATTTCCGATGCCTACGAAGCGGCATATACCATTATGCTGAACCTTAACAGGTCGTGGATACAAAAGCAGGGAGATTTCTTTGTGGAAAGTCCGATAATTTTGCTGGCAGCGATCATCTGGTTTCTCAAAATCTATGATAACGGTAAACACTGCACATTTCCGCATGCTATTGAGCTTCTCAACAAAAAATATTCAGATGTATTTACTATTTTAACCTCTTATCCAGATTTGGAAAACTATCTTTCGCCGTTTATGGATGCATGGCAGGGTGGTGCACAGGACCAATTGCAGGGACAGATCGCATCTGCAAAAATTCCACTGTCAAGAATGATTTCCCCGCAGCTCTACTGGGTTATGACAGGCGATGATTTTTCGTTGGATATCAATAATCCTAAGGAACCTAAGATATTATGCGTAGGCAATAATCCCGACCGCCAGAATATCTATTCAGCGGCACTAGGATTGTACAATTCACGTATTGTAAAACTCATCAATAAGAAAGGCCAATTGAAAAGCTCGGTTATCATAGACGAGCTGCCCACGATCTACTTCAGAGGGTTGGATAACCTAATTGCAACTGCAAGAAGCAACAAAGTGGCGGTTTGTTTGGGGTTTCAGGATTATTCCCAGCTTACAAGAGATTACGGTGACAAAGAGAGTAAGGTAATCCAGAACACCGTGGGTAATATTTTTAGCGGACAAGTGGTTGGAGAAACAGCTAAAAGCCTTTCGGAACGTTTTGGGAAAGTGTTGCAGAAACGTCAGAGTATGAGCATCAACCGAAACGACACATCAACCTCAATATCTACACAATTGGACAGTTTGATACCGGCATCAAAAATATCTACCCTGACCCAAGGTTTTTTTGTTGGTTCTGTATCGGACAATTTTGACCAGCGAATTGATCAGAAAATCTTTCATGCTGAAATTGTTGTGGATAATGAAAAGGTTGCTTCCGAAACTAAAGAATATCAAAAAATACCCGATATATTATCTTTTATTGACCAAGATGGGCAGGACAATATTAAGAGAACAATCGAGTCGAATTACAGACAGATAAAAACAGATATTGTACTGGTGATTGAAAACGAGCTGGAGCGTATAAAAAACGATCCTCAATTACAGCATTTAGTGCAAAAGGATGAGCAGAAAGGAGATAAGTAAAGCTGTTTTATTCAAAGTTAATAAACTGAGTATGATTATACTTTCCTGACTTTGTGTGAGTTATAAAAATATTATCTTTGCCTCTCTAATAAGGAAGGCACTTTTTAGGCTGATCAGCGGCATAAAACAGAAGCAGTCTGAGGAAGAGATTTTTTTTTAATATTTAATAAGATATAGTTAAGTGGTATGAAAACAATTCTATTTTTTATAATTTTTAGTTTAGCTTCAATCCCTGTACTTTCTCAGAGTACAGCTGGTGCACCTGTGCAAAATATATCTGCAGATAATGATCTAGTCTATCGTCTTTTTGCAACCCGAAATATGTATACATTTATTAAATTGGATACTAGAAACGGTCAAATGTGGCAGGTTCAATGGAGCACTGAAAGTAAATCTAGGTTTGTAAGTACATTATCGGATATTTCTAGAGCAAGTAAAGATCAGGAAAAGAATGGCAGATTCTTTCTTTATCCGACAACAAATATCTATACTTTTATTCTGCTTGACCAATTTGACGGAAGAACATGGCAGGTTCAATGGGGTAATCAGGAAGAAAGAGCAGTTATTCCAATATATTAATAGATTCAATTTAAGACGGTTCTTATTAAACCTTTACTTTGGGTGAAGAGCTTTGCTGTATTTGAATATCATTGTTTTCATTTTTTTCTTCCTGATTATTGTTTTCGGTTGCAGGTGTAATTGATAATTGAATCTTTCTCTCAACAGCGGCAATTTCAGTTTTTAACTCACTTAGACGGTTCTCCTTAGGCCAGTTAGCGTTTATCAGTTCCTGGAGAACCGGAAGGTCTCTTTGTATTTCTGTAATCTTCTTTTTTTCCTGCTCAATATAACCGGGCAATTTCTCCAGTGCGTTAAGGAAGTTCATAACCGACAGCTTTTCATCTTTAGCAATTAAGCCATTTTTGTAGCTATATTTGATATTGCCTTCGCCTTGTATAAAAAATCTGTTTAGCCGCATATCCAGACCCTCTTTTTCCGAAATTTCGGTTTTAACCAAAAGGTCAAAGCCGTAAAGAGTACCGATTTGTTCATACTGCCCTCCGGTACGTGCTTTCTGGGCAAGCTCAGTGAGTTTTAAGCCGATTTGTTTGATATCGGCATCGGGCGGTAACTCCTCCAGTATAACAGGATTGGCAAGAGTGCCGTCAGAACCCTTTTGTATGCGCAGCTGCAAATTCTCCCAGTCGAGGCTCATGCGATCAAAGCGGGATTTGGCTTTGTCAAGTTCTGCTGAATAGTCATCAAACTTATACTTGGCACTGAATTTAGAACGGTTGAAAGACTGTTTTTCGCTTTCGAGTCCGGCAATCTGCTTTTCCAGTTTGGCTTTATCCAATAGGTCTGTATTTCCTGAAAGGATAGCCACATATTCAGAGAAGTTCATCCCTGATTTTTCGTCCATACTGCCCTCATCAATAGTCCGTTTGCCAAGCTTGTTGTTTTTTAACTGGTCTATGAACAGCTGTTTATTGTATAGCAGGTTAAACTTATAGCTGTCCAATGATTTTTCTACGGCATAGATAATCACATCTACTTTGTTACCAGCAAAAAACTTGGCAATCTCATTGCCTTTGCGAACAGCTCTGCCGTCTCTTTGGGCAAGGTCGCTTGGACGCCAAGGCGTATCGAGATGATGAACGGCAACGGCTCTTTTTTGTGCATTTACACCGGTCCCAAGCATACTGGTTGAACCAAATAGCACACGGATTCTACCCTCGTTCATCCCTTTGATGAGTTCCTTGCGCTGCCTGTCATTTTTGGCTTCTTGAATAAAACGGATTTCGTGTCCGGGTATGTGGTGGTCATCCACGAGTTTACGCTTGATTTCAGAGTACACATTCCATTGGCCCGGCTTATAGGTTCCCAAATCAGAAAAAACAAACTGAGTTCCTTTTTGTGCGTGATACTGGTTGTAATATTTAGCAATGTTTGCGGCACAATGCGAAGCTTTGTTATCGGGATGGTCTTCGTAACTGCTGTTTACCATTCGCATATCCAAAGACATCTTTCGGGCGTAGTCCGTAGCGATGAGCATTTTTGCCTTTTCTTCTGATGGTGACAATGGTTCTCTTCCCAATAAAGAGGCATTTCCCGATTTGGCGAATTCCATCAGTTTTTGGATAAACACTTCCTGCTCCGGAGTAGGCGGTATATTATAAAGTACTTCGTTCTTATTCGGCCGGTCGATGCCGATATCCTTTGCGGTGCGATAATCCGTGATTTCAGAGTAGAATTGTGCCAGCTCCGGCACTTTGATAAAATAGCGGAAACGTTCTTTAGCTACGATATTATTAGCTACTGAAAATTCATAATCGGTCGTTTTTCTTGCATAGATGGCAGCCCAGGCATCAAAGGAATGGATGCCCTGTTTTTCCATTGCTCTTGGCCTGAGGTATTTGAATAGTAAATACAGTTCGGTCAAAGAATTGCTGATGGTGGTTCCTGAAAGAAAAGTTGCTCCCATATCTGCATTGATACGTTCCTGAATGGTGCGGATTGCAAAGAGCAAATTGATTGCCTTTTGACTCCCGTCCACATTGCCTAATCCTGCAACCCTTGAATGCCTTGTATTAAACATCAGGTTTTTGAATTGATGGCTTTCATCCACAAAAAGATGGTCTATCCCCATCATCTTAAAATCTACCACATCATCTTTACGATTTTCAATATCGTGCTTTAAGGTCTTGAGTTTGACTTCGAGGTTTTCTTTTCTCTTGATTACCCCAGCAAGCATTCCCCTGGTCACTTCCTTTCCTTGCGCTTGCAGGGCATCGAGGTTGCGCTCTACGCTGTCTAGTTCAATTTCTAAGATTTCTTTCTGTATTTCTGGCGATTGGGGTATCATGCCAAATTGGTCGTGCGTGAGGATAATACAATCCCAATCGTTGTTTTTAATATCGCCAAAAATGCGCTGGCGTTTTTGGGGTTTAAAGTCTTCTTTACCGGGGAATAGTATTTTTGCATGTGGATAAGCAGTGCGGTAGGCTTCGGCAATTTCGTGCACATTACTTTTCAGTCCGATCATCATAGGTTTATGAGCTAATCCCAAACGTTTAATCTCTTGTGCTGCCGTACACATTAAGAGTGTTTTCCCTGCACCAACTTCGTGGTCACAGATAGCTCCATTGTTCATTTTTATCATCCAGACCGTATCCTTTTGGCTGGAATACAAATCTTCAATTCCTAATGCCTTACGGTCAAGGGCTGGAAAATCCTGATGTGTTCCATCATAATTTGGGCGAACAAAACAGTTAAACGTATCATTGTATTTGTCGGTAAGCATTGTTTTAAAATCATCATTTTGAGAGTGAAGCCAGTCTGTAAAAGCGTTACGGATTTCATCAATCTTAGTATTTGCCATTTGTATTGCTTCCATATCTCTTACCTTGATCTCTTGGTCGCCGACCATCACTTTTTTGGTAATATCAGGCGTAGTATTTACAAGGGCGTGTTTAAGAAGGATGATCCCGTCAAAAGTGCGGCTTTGAGCTTTAACTGCGTATTTATCCCATATATGAACATTCTTTTGTTTGCAGCTTACAGAGAAATCATCAGAACTATCTGAGTAATTGATGTTGACATCCGTATCAAAAAGATGTGTAGCAAACCGGCCATAAATACCAGTAGGGATCCAGCGTTCGCCGAGGTTAAAATCCAATTCTTCAAATTCGATACGTCTTGGACGGGCTTCTTCTAATATGGCAAGGCTTGATTTGGCCTGGGCATCATCGGCATTATTTTCCAGATATGCTTTTACTTCCTGGGCTTTTTCCACTACGTTGCCTGCAATCCAGCGTTCGGCTATTTCGTATTTTTTTTGCAGAGGATTGAAATAGATGCGGCCGTTTAAAGCTTCTCTCAATGTATCTTCCGTCATAGCGCTGATTTGAGACATATAGTCAAAATTTACAGCTCCGTATTTGTTGAGCGAAGCCGATAGTGCTTCTTCGGGATTATCTGTTGTTATGGTTGAGGTAGAAAAACTTACAGGACGACTGAATATATCGGCTTTGTGTACCACGCCGCCAATGACACGCTCCAGATAAGGGATTTCCCTTCCAGAACTGTCAGTTTTGATGAGTTTGATATTATCGGCACTGTTGAGGTTTCCATAACTTTTTACAAAGGCATCATATAAGTGATTAAGATTTTCTCTTTCTTCTTTGTGTTCGGTCTGAAGTTTCGCCTCGTTGATGTAAAGATCTTGATAAATATCCCGTAGCGCTATATAGTCTTCGGCTCTTGATTTTTGTGATGCAGGCAATTGTAATGCGGTAAATAGTGCAGTACCATCTGATGTATCTATATCTTGCAGATGACCGACCCAGCCATTATCCACCACAAGACAATCATTTCGGTGGAATGATCGCAGTTCACCACCATAGGGAGCAGGTTCAGGAATGGTATTGATTGCTGTGATGGGAACAGCGGGATTATCCGCTTGTTGATTCCCATTAACTTCCGAAAACAAGTCGCCCACAGCTGACTGCTTTTTATTGTCTATTTGTGTTGTACCATCTCCACTTATATTGTTTTTTGGCTTTGTATAAGGCTGTTGCATCATACTGCTAAACAAGCTTGTTTGGCGGTCCGTTTCAAGGCTTTTTTTGTTAGTGGTCTGCTTTTTGGTTTGTGTAGGCCTTTTCGATGGAGATACCGCCATTGCAGGTTCACCCGCATTTTCAAATAGATCAAAAATGCTCAATTGTTTTAATTCCTTTGGATTTTTTTGCTGCATTACCAGTTTTGGTACTGGCTGTGTTTTTTCATTCGTATTTAAAGCTTCGAGTATCGGAGGTGTTGTCTTTGGAACAATCGGAATTTGGATAATTGATTCAATGTTAAGCCTGCCTTTGTACAAATCTAAATTCAGGTGTCTGTCAAAATTATCCCTAAGAATCTGTTCGAGGTCTTTGGCAATTCCGGAAACTCCGTCTTTGTGCATATAAAGTAGAGCAGGTTTTCCGTATGGGTCGGTATCTAATTTCTGTTCGGTATGTACAATTCTTGTTTTGTCCTGAAAGATTGCATTGCCAGGCGTATTGTACTCCGTTTGTTTGCTTTGGCAAAAGAGTTCTTCGATTTTGGTCAGGTTTTTTTTTGCTGTGTTTTTTTGCAGAATAATAAGATCACTGCCAACCTCTGTACCTGCATAATCTGTAAACAAGTTGTTAGGCAGGCGTACAGCCGAAATCAAATTATTTTCCTGCATCAATGCCCTGCGTATCGTTTCATTCTTTGGGCTGTTGAGAATGCCCTGCGAAGTTATGTACACTAACAGGCCGCCTTCACGCAGCATGTCAGTACCTTTCAGAAAGAAGTAATTATGTATGCTTCGTGCTGCCTGCACTTTGGATATGTCTTTGCTTCTGGAGTAGGAAAGGTCAAATACGGATGTGTCTCCGAACGGAATGTTACTGGCAACGACATCATAACTGTTTTGGTCCTTTTCTGGGATTTCCTCAAAACCGCTCACGCGGATATTGCTTTTGGGGTAAAGCTGTTTTAAAATCTTGCCTGTCAGCAAATCTTTTTCATAAGCGGTTACACTTTGCCCACTTTCTGAAAAGGATTGAATAAATGAGCCGATTCCTGCGGATGGTTCAAGGAATTTATTAATGTTCAGACTGTTTTCACGCATCACAGAGGAAACGGCATTTATGATTTCAGGCGGTGTGTAGAAAGCCGTAAGTACGGAACTTTTCATACTGTCTACATACCTTTGGTACTGCTTTTTGTCTTCTGCATTTTCTTTGAGCAGTTGATGGAGTTGCTGTGTGATTGGGAAAAGGTCGTGTTCTGTCTTTTTCCAATTATTGATATCTATATCACTTGCTATGGGTTTCAATATGAATTTAAGACCGCCAAATCCGCTGTATTGCATCATTAACAGTCTTTCGCCCGCGGTGGCTTGCCGCTTCTCATTTTCCAGCTTAAAAGCAATTCGAAGAGCATCAATATTCAGCTGGAGATGCTGCTTTTTAATGAAGCCCATTTTCCTGTATCCATATTGCGATGGTTCCTGTTATTTCGGTATAAAGCAGGTCAAACTCATGAGTGTATGCAAAGTTATCTGTCAGCTCATAACGGGAGAAAACAGGTGTGCAGACTGGAAACATTTTCAAGGCAAATACTCGAAGTTCCTCTTCTGTCATTAAGGTATCAAACTCCTGGCATACGACCTGAAAAACAGTGTCAAATCTGGAGAAATGCAGATTTTCAAAAAGGATGAAATTTGCTGTTTCGCTGCATTGCTCAATGGAATTTCCTGAATTAAAGGCACTCTGATAAGCGTTCGCGGCAAATAAGGAACGCTCTTCGATAAACTTTTGGTCACTAGCTTTTTCGGGGAAGCTGAAGTTTAATAATTCTTGAAGTCTTAAACTGAAATAGGATAGGTCATTTTGCTTTGCATCCATAATCTAATTTTGTTTATAATTTTACTTGAATTGTAAAAGTATAGCTGTAGATAAATGCTTTTGGAGAAGTGGCAGGATTTGGTTTTGAAAGATGGAATTTGGCGCAATACTAGATAGCCGGGAGGAATTAATTTGTATTTTTGCTGTTGAATGATGATTAATGTCTTAACATTGAGTTTGAACGGAATTTGTAGAATAACGAACAATGGAAAAAGTACGGCAATATTTAGAGAGGATTGTTAAACTTACAGATACAGACTGGCAGTACTTTTCATCAAAGCTCATAGAGCAGGAATTCCCTAAGAAACATCATGTATTGAAAGCTGGAGAGACAGAAAATTATCTTTCCTTTATTGAAACAGGTATGGTTCGTTTTTATATACCTGAAAAGGAAAATGAGTTAACTTTCTCTTTTGTATTTGAAAACAGCTTTGTAAGCGGCTACAATTCGTTTCTGACCCAATTACCTTCCGAGTACAATATAGAAACGCTTGCAAAAACAACGCTTTGGAGATTGACTTACAGTGATCTGCAAAGTATTTATCAAGAGACAGAAATTGGAAATACCATCGGAAGGAAGGCGAGTGAAGATTTGTTTCTCAAAAAGTCATTACGTGAACTTTCTCTGCTAAAGGAATCTGCAGAGCAGCGTTACCTGAATTTGTTTACCCAGCAGCCCAAATTGATAAAAGAAATTCCTCTCAAATATATTGCTTCCTATATCGGCATTACCCCGCAGGCCTTAAGTAGAATCAGGAAACGAATTTCTTAACTTGGGTTCATTGTTTCATTTTTTCCTTATGCTGATCTTTGCTAAAAAATAGTAAAGATGAAACCATTAATAGTGTTGCTCTCAGCGTTTTTAATTTCGCTTTTGGGCTTCAGAATTTTTCGCGGCAGTTATGACTTTTATTTCCCAGCAAGAATAGCAATGTCTGCAATGCTGCTTTTTACCGCTTTGGGACACTTTATGTATACACAAGGCATGACCATGATGATGCCGGACTTTATACCATTTAAAGTACAGACTGTTTATGTGACGGGAATTATTGAAATTGCCGCTGCTATTGGTCTGTTTATTCCTAATTTTAGAATAATTACAGCCTGGCTGCTGATAGCATTTCTTATATTGATACTCCCCGTAAATATTTATGCATCTATAAAGCATATTGACTACCAGAAAGGTACTTTCGACGGAAACGGCTTGAGTTATTTGTGGTTTAGAATACCATTGCAAATTCTTTTTATAGTTTGGATATATCTTTCATCTGTGAAACATTAAAAATGCTTAGGACTTAAAAATTTTTGTTGCTCCATAGATCAGAAACTTATTAGATGAGATAAAAAATAGGGTATTATTCTAATTGAAAACTTACTCATTTTTTAAAATTTGAAGCATTCTGCCCACTTCAATATCCATTCTTGAAAAGGCAAACCAATTTTTGCCCAAATCCTTGAGCGAGGCACCGAGGTGATACAGTTCTGTATCGTCAATTATTAAAAAACGGTCGTGAGCATTAGAAAAAAATTCAATCTCAATGTGAGGATATTGGCTATTGTATCGATGTAAATCGAGCCGTAACTGATTGCTTATTGTTTTGGTGTGAATTGTTGCCTTTACATTATCATTGCGTTTTCCTAATAAAGTTAGCACCGTGTCGTCTACATAATTATCCAGCAGGATTATAGAGCTCTTGGCTCTTCTAATAATATCGCAAACAAAAGCATATGCATCGAATACCTGACCGTTGTAAAAGATGCCTTTGTCACTATGGAGCCTGTCGTTTTCTAAAGCCTTGAAGATTTTCTCAAATTTTTCGCCGGCTTCAAGCTGCTTTAGTTCAATCTTATCCAATCTGCTAAACAAAGCAGCGTTGCTGATAAGTAGTTTTCGCATTTCTACAAAGGCTTCCATAATTTCAACACTAATCTTAACGGCAGTATCTGAACGGAGTATGGCAGAAGCCATTGCTATGCCTTGTTCGGTAAAAACATAAGGCAGGTATCGTCTTCCGCCGTAGCTTACACCTGAGGTTCCATTTTGGAACCTCAGGTTTTGAACTTCTTCCTGGCTAAGTTGAAAGCAGAACGAAGAAGGGAATCTTTCAATGTTCCTTTTGACGGCTTTGTTGAGGTTCTTTGTTTCCACCTGATATAAGCAGGCCAGATCGCTGTCCAGCATCACCTGCCTGCCGCGTATGGAATAAATAAGACTTTTAATTTCATTTGATTCAATGATGGTTTTATTTTCCATTGTTTTTATATTTTATGTTTTTTGAAAATTCAAGGGAACTTTCAGCATTTTCATTAAGTAGGATGTAGGCATCGAATTTCTTTCCCGATCTGCTTTTCATTCCTTTGATGAGTGGTGTTCTTCCGTGCTTGATAAGACTTTCTATATCTTTGATGCCGATTTGTACTCCACAGACATTGAGAAACTGTAACCAGCTGCAATCCTGATCAGGACACTTTATTATTTTGTCACGTATGATGAGCTTCTGGCTTCTGCATTTAGGACATATAAGATCCGGCATTCTGTTTTGGACAACGGCAGTATTTAATAGTTCATTTGTTATAAATGAAGCATAAGTTTCTATTTCCTTTTGAAATGCATCAGCATCAGCTTCGTTATTTTCAATTTTCTGCAAAGCTAGTTCCCACTTGGCAGTCATTGCCACGTCTGCTATCTTTTGGTTTTTGACCAATTCGTATACCTGAAGGCCTTTTTCAGTAGGGATTAAAGATTTTTTTTCCCGTTGTATATAATTGCGTGTAAAAAGAGTTTCGATCACTGAGGCTCTTGTCGCAGGAGTGCCAATACCAATCGTTTTTAAAGCTTTGCGCTCGTTCTCATTTTCGATATCATTTCCTGCGCTTTCCATAGCTGACAAAAGGCCTGCTTCGGTGTAAAGCGTAGGCGGTTTGGTTTTCTTTTCTAAAATGCAGGCTTCTTTTATTTTAAGATCATCGCCTTTTTTCAGTTCAGGCAGATCAGCTATGGTTTCTGTATCATCAGAGAAGCAGCCCTTCACGGAACGCCAGCCGGGTTCTATAATCTTACAGCCTTTTGTGATGAAATCATAATGAAGCACCTGCAGGATGACATCAGTTGACTCTTTGATGCAGGGTTCGGAAATGGCTTCCAGCAGTCTAAAGGCAATCATATTATAAACTGAATTTTCCTTTGCATTAAGTGCAGATGGGATCTTATCAGTAGTTAATAATCCATGATGGTCCGTTACACGCAAATCATCTACGATACGCTTATTAAACCTGCCCCATTTCATTTGGGAAGAGGAATGTTTAAAGGCCTCACTTTTCAGTAAAGCTCTTACAAGGCTGGGAATTTCTGCCCACAGATCCTCAGGAATGTACCTGCTTCCGGTACGCGGGTAGGTGATAAATTTCTTTTCATAAAGGCTCTGAGCAATGTTGAGAGTTTCCTCGGCAGAAAGGTTCAGTTTTTTATTGGATTCTTTCTGCAGACCGGTAAGGTCGAACAATAAAGGCGGGGGCTCTGTGACGATTTTGGATTCTGTACTTGTCACAATTGCCGTTTGGATTCTTTGAATGGTTTTGAGTATATTATCAGCAAGTTTTTTATCCTCCCATTTAATTTTTGATATGCTT
This sequence comes from Flavobacterium sp. FG19, assembly GCF_057809475.1. Lineage (NCBI taxonomy): Bacteria > Pseudomonadati > Bacteroidota > Flavobacteriia > Flavobacteriales > Flavobacteriaceae > Flavobacterium > Flavobacterium sp. FG19. The sequence continues at coordinate 115,612 of NZ_JBMDKA010000013.1, forward strand.
TTAAAATTTATAAGTTCCTTGTTATGTGACAGCTGGATCTGCCAGTAATTTTTTACGGGGAAATTCCTGTTCTCAAGATATCGTCTGCAGATTAAGGCCAGTGCTGGTGTCTGCACCCTTCCAAGGGAATAAACCCCATTGGACGCTGCTACAGAGAGCGCTTGTGTCGCATTGATGCCCACCAGCCAGTCGGCACGACTTCTTGCTTGGGCGGCCAAATATAGTGGGGCAAATTCTTTTCCTTCTCTCAAATTTTCAAAACCTTGTTTTATGGCTTTTTCAGTAAGAGAGCTTATCCAGAGCCGTTTGAATGGTTTGGTGCATTTCAGGTACTTATAAATGTATCTGAAAATAAGCTCGCCCTCTCGTCCAGCGTCTGTGGCCGCTATAATACTATTGCTGTTTTTAAAGAGCTTTTCGATGATTTTCAGCTGTTTTGCTGCGCCTATATCGGCAGTGCAGCCCTTATCTTTTTTGACCTTTCTGGCAGTCAGTAAAAAAGGGTTTGGGATTATGGGCAGTGATTCCTTGTCAAATCCCGTAATCCCGTAATCTTCTGGCATGCCCAATCCTACAAGATGTCCTAGTGCCCATGTAACAAAATAGCCGTTACCTGTCAGATAGCCCTCCTTTTTTTCTGTGGCTCTGATTATAACGGCTATTTCCCTTGCTACACTGGGTTTTTCTGTAATAATTGTTATCATATTTTATTACATTTTACGCCCTTTTGATTTAGCAGGCGTGTTAGATTCTTCTTGTTGCAGCTGCTGTTTCTTGTTATCGGGATTAGTCTGTCCTGATTTTAAGGGCTCTTTTATGTTCTTTGTCGCTTCATTAGTTTTTCCCTCGGAATTGACGGCTGTCTGAGTTTTATGAGCCTCAGAAGGTTTGATCTGTTCTTTGATCTTATCGGGATTTTGAAAGGAGAAATCTGTTTTGTTGGTCTCTTTGTTGTAGGTGATATATCCATTGTATTCTTTTCCTTTTTTATCCACTAAGCCGCTGATATAAACCGTCTGGCCGTCTTTTAGTTTTTGATGCTGATCACTATCAAGTTCTTTGTCTCTGAAGGCTTTTGGCGCTCCTTGGGCCTGGTTCTGCTGATTGTCTTGTGTATGTTTGTTGGTTTCATTTCTGTCAAAGAGAAATTCTACAAAACGTTTGTCTGCGTTGAATTGAACGGTCGCGTCAAAGACAGTTCCCTTTTTAGAAACCATGCCTTCCAATGCGAGGGGTTTACCTTCAGCCAGAGTCTGTTTTTGCTCTTCACTCAATTTTACTCCTTTAATTTCATCGGGTATTTTAATGAAATCGGTTCGCAGTGCCACCACCTCGTTGGTAAGTCTGTCTATGCTGATAATGGAGGGCATGATTTCATTGCTTTTTGGATTGGTGAGATTGACTACTCGTCCCATATTACCTGTCTGCAGCAGATTCTCTTTATCTTCCTTGCTGAATTCGTGGCCGAAAAAGGAAAAATTAAGATTGGGAGTTTTGCGTATGCCGTGAATGGCAAGAACCACCTGGCCTTCATCATTTTGTTTGAGTGATAAGCGGGCATCCATTTTGGTAACTGCAGTTCCAAGATTGAGGCTTACAGAGACAAGCTCGTTTGTTTTATACCCTTTGAGAAGCGGGTCAAGGAGGCTCATTTTTTCTAGTTTTTCTTTGCTTAAGCCTAAGTGGTTTAGCGTTTCCCAATCGATCTGTTCCGGTTTGTATTTGTACTCGCTTGTTTCTGGATTTGTCTGTGCTGTTTCCATATTAATTTCATTTTTTTGTTGATTTTCTTTTACTTCATGCTCTTTCATTAATTGCTCCCCTTCAACTGTCGGATGATCTATCTGTTTCTGCATATCTTTTGATGTATCGACTGCCAGCAGAGCTGGTACTTTGAAGAATGAAAAATTAGTCGGGTTCTTTAGCTGGCTGAAAAAATTGGTAAAGAAATTCGAAAACAAATCTCCCTGCTTGTCTACGCGCATAAATTGATTCTGATTTTTGCGGTTGGGCTCAACGGTTTCCAGATTGCCATTTTGATCAATGCCTTTTACAGCCATGATTTTTTTTTTTCTTTATCCAATACCAGCAGTATGTCCGATAACTCTTCGGAAGTGTTAATCGTATCTTTATTCTTTTCGTCCATAATCTTTAGTTTTTAGATTTATATGCGAAATTAGAAGGGGAAGAAGTACTGGTTTAAAGCTGGAATATTAGGGCATCCTTTGTCACTCTCTGGCACAGGTCTTGGGTGTTCGGGCATTAAAACTCTCCCTGATGAACTGATGCACGTCAGACAGCTTGTAATATATTTTTCCGCTTATGGTATAGTAGGGCAGCCTGCCTAAGGATCTGTAACGCTGCAGTGATCTTCCGCTTATCTTAAGCATCTGTAGTATGTCCTGGTTGTCCAATAGCTCTTCTCCATCAACACTTCCCCGTTTTTTCTCAAGCTCGCATATATGGGCGCTCAAAAGATCAAAGCGTTCTATTATCCGTTCCATCCAGGAGATGAATTCCATTCTATCTATATTCATGGCTGTATGTTTTGCATTAATGATGCAAAGTTGCCAATGAAATAAGTTTTACATTGCCAATGCATGCCAATGTAAAATATAGTTTTAAGAAAATTTTAACAATTTTAAAAAGTATGTAAAATGTTGATCTAGAATAGGTAGAAGTGAATAAGTTCAATTTTAAACAATAGCTAGCTTTCTTGCCAATTGGCATTCATTGGCACAAGAACTGACGGATTTAAAAAAAGCTAGAGCTCTTTTTCCATGTGCTGTTTAAGTGATAATTTAAGCTGATCCAAAAAAATGCTTTTACTGTCAGTCCTGTCTTTCATCCTATGGAAGGCATGATGCACATCGCCCAGCTGTATCCTGAAAAGCAGCTGGAAGACCATACTTATTTTTCGTATGCCGGCCTTCCCATTTGAGATGCTCCCTGATGCATGAAGCGCATAAATCAATTCGATCAGGGCATTCTTCGAATCTGTCCAGAAAAAATCCCTGTTAACAGTATTTTCGTCTGAAAAAATCCTGTTCTGCTGCGGTTCAGGTTCAATTTTGGATGTAAGGTAGACGTAAAGCAGTTCGTTGGCGATTATACGTGCTACTTTATAATCATAATAGGTGGAAAACTGAGGGTCAATTTCAAAAACGAAGCTATTGACGCCTTCATGGAGGTCTATTTTTCCGAGGCAGAAAAAATGGTGGTCCCATTCGGTTCTTCCTGTGCGGTAGTAACGGTAAAAGTCAGTGTTGTAAAAGTGCTCTTTATATTCCTGCTTGAGCAGATTAAGCTCATTTGAAAAATATTTATGATGCATTTTTCCGCTTACAACCGGACATGATGCCTCAATTCGGAAAACTTTATTGTAGAAAATCAGTTTTCCAAGTATTTGGGGTTTGATGCTTTTGAAAAAATTGATCTCTTCATTTTCATCAGAGAATCCCTTTTCTAAAACATTTTTTTTAATCGTACCAAGAAGGTTTCGAATCACGGTAGTCATATGGTAGGATTTCTCAATTATATCTTCGGGATCCAGGCTGAATTGCTGTTCTGCTTTTCTAATAACCTGAAATGCATTTTCACATGTAGATCTTATCATGACAACAGAATTTAGATTTATTTAAGCAAGCAGGGGCGGGGCATAGCTGCCCGGATAAGTTGATGCTTCACTTTTCTCTTGAATCGCTGTAGAGATGAATCAGCGTGGGTTGCTGGTTTCATTCTGCAGTGTCTGCATGAGCTCCATAGCAAAATTATCCCTTGCTTGTACATAAGCCACTTTGGGTATTATAGACGCGCCGAGTTTTCGCTTCTCAAAACTTGCTGATATACCGAAGTTTATCCGTTCAATTTGAAGCTCTCTTGCCCTTTTTATTGTTTGGTATAAAAGCTGTCTGTACAGATTGTAACCGTCACCTGCCGTGTAGTCCATTCCTATCAGTTCGGGAACATAAGCGATTGAGGAATTTTTGTAGCAGAACATTACGCCTATGAAATCTTCTGCATTCCGATTCTTGAGTCTTAAGATAATGGACTCCCAGTTTGCACAGCTGTTCATGTTTTCAAATACCTGCTTGGTATAGGTAAAGGTGTTTATGGCCAGATTGCGCTGCTTTACACTACAGTAAAGCTGGTAAGCCCTGTTTAATTCCTCTTGGCTCAGGGTGTCTTTTATTTCCACGTCATAGAACTTTTCATATTTGAGCACATCCCGATTGAAGTGCTGGCGGGAGCGGGAGGAAAGCATCAAACCATAATTGTTATATTCACCAAGGTGCTTATGCTCAATAATACATGATTCCGGCATGTCTATCCTGAAATAACCTTGGTTTCTGATCGTCTCATCCCAGGGGAATCCATGCTCAAAATCACGCAGAACAAGCATATCTGCTTCAAGGATATTGTATTTTTCTTCAAGTTTATCCAAAAGCATTTGCAATGATTTCTCAGCCAAAGGATGATTCTTGTCAATGTAGCAGTGCTGTCCCTCGGTAAACAGTGAGCCTATACTTAGTACTTTGGAAGTCAAATGCATTGGATCTGATTTTCGAACCTCTTCCAGTTGTCTTCATACGGATTCAGCTGCCAGCATATCATCTTTCCAGATCCCAAGTGTACAGAAGGTCATTAAAACAGCCTGCATGTTCTGGTCACGGATTATAAAGTAAAAGAAGTCCCATTTGTTCCCAGGATCCTGAGCGTTTGTAAAGGTCTGCTCAAGGTAGAGCATTCCTTGCCAATCAAAGATATTATGAGCACCGAGATATTTATTCCATTCCTCTTTATTGATCTTGGCTATTGTTGTTTGCTCTTCAATATGTAGCAGTTCAGTATGCTGTTTTTCGGCAGGCAGTTTGGTTTTAATATCCATTCTAAAAGCCTGCCGTATCTTCTGTTCACTGCTTGCCGTTTCTTCCACTGCCTTGTGGAAATGATGATCCATTGCCTGAGCAAGATCTGTGATATCTTTGATCTGGTTGTGCGCTGATATCGTGATACGGATTCCGGTATTTTTTATGGGAACTGCGGGGTATATGCCAAGATTGAGGTAAAAGCCTTCGGAGAATAGGCGCTTGGTAAAATTATAGGCAGTAGCGGGCGTTCCCATTCCAATAAAGTAAACAGGAGAATCGTTTTCGGAAACTAGCGGGAGACTGCTTTTTGAAAGCAACTTGCTGAAATGGGCTGTTTTCTTTGCAAGTTCAGCTTGACGCTCATATATTTCCTCTGATAGATGTATGCCGCATGATGCGATTGCAGCAGCAACGGAGGCCGGTTCAAGCTGGGCAGAGAAGGTAAGTGGTCCGCCGAAAGTTTTAATTTTTTCACGCAGTTTAGCATTCCTGCAGAAAAATGTAGCGCCGCTGGCGCCAAATGTCTTGCTCAGTGTGCTGACAACAACTATATTTTCTTCAAGTCTTCCAATAGAATCAAATATAAAACCTGTTCCGTTTTTTCCTTTCCAGCTCATTCCATGCACATCATCAAAATAGAGGTGGAGCTGCGGATATTTTCTTGAGAGGTTTAAAAGCTCCTTTACAGGAGCATAATCTCCGTACATGGAATAAACTCCATCGGCCATGTACCAGATTTTGCCCGATTTACCTAGTAGCATGCGAATTTTGTCTTCAAGCATCTGCAGGCTGTTGTGGCGAATCATCTCCACTGGTATTCCTCTGAGCTTAAGAACCTGGCAGGCATTCTGCACACTCCAGTGCACCTGATGATCGAGAATAACTGCATCTTCATCCCTTACAAGGGTCGGGATGATTGCCATATGACCAAGGGTGCTGTTCTTAGTGATTATCGGCGGTATACCGTACATCTGCTCAATGTTGCTTTCCAGCTCAGCATACAGGGGATGCGAGAGATAAGTTTTTGAAAGCGGAAATTGAGTGCCATAATTATTTACAGCTTTTACAGCGGCTTCTTTGAGCCTTCGATCCTGTTCCAGTCCTAGATATCCTGTAGTTCCGAAATGAAGCATTTCATTTCCGTTAATTTTTATGGTTCTCCCATTTAGATGTTCACCTTCTGCGTAAAGGTGCAGTATGCCTTTTTGTTTTGCACTGCTGAAAACAGTGTCTACTGTATCGATAAAATTGTTGTGCTTTATTTTTGCCATTTTTATAAGATTTTTTGATTTTTGAAATTATTTGATTTAAGTGCTTGAAAAACAGAAATCTAAAATTCCTTATAAAAATTGGAAGTACTTTTATTTACAGATATTTTACTCCCAAATCGGCAAGTGTAATTCCCGATTTAATAACAAATAGGTCTTTTTGCGCAACTAATAATCCATATTTGACAATAGGGTTGTTTCTTAATCTTTATATTTTTGTTAAATTACAACCCTTTATTTAAAAACTGACAGGACATGATTGTGGCAAATGAATCTTATGAGAATCAAAATGCACGGTTTTGGATTGAAAAGGGAATCCTCTTTTTTGAATATAAACCCAATACTGCAGTTGATTTAGAAGTAGCTATGCGTGTTGTAGCAGACAGGATTGCATTTCAAAATGAAAGACCGCTTCCTGTATTCTGCGATACCAGAGGAATAGTGTCTATTGACAAAGCAGCTCGAGATTATCTGGCCAAATCCGGATCTCTCCTTGCAAAAGCAGTGGCTTTGATCGGCAGTGAAAACGTCTCCATGACAATGAGTACTTTTTATCTGCAGATCAGCAAACCCTCAGTGCCGACAATGGTTTTTAGCATAGAACAGGAGGCACTGGATTACCTTAAAGACTTTATTTAAAACAGATTCGGCCAGTCTAGACAGGTCAATGTTTATAAAATCAGGACACATGAAAAGACCCCACAACCGCCAGCGCCTTATATCCATGCACACCATGTTATTTGAAATGGCACGGGGCAACTTCAATGGGCATATTCCACTCAGTGCCTATGATGATGAAATTGAAACTCTGGTGGTTCTGGTTAACATGGTCGCCGAAGAACTCAAGGAATCTGCCTTTCATTCCGGTTTTGTGAATCCCTACATTACACACAGAATGGTAACGCCTGCGACTTTTATCTTAGATGAAAACCATTGCATAAAAAATGTAAATCAGGGTGCATTAGAAATTTTGGGCTATGATGCACAAGAAATGCTCACACGCCCTGTGCAGGATTTCTTAAAGGATGATTTCAGCGGGATGTCGGAGGATGAGAGAAAGGAACTGGAAGAGCTGCTTTTGTCAGGTGAAATCATTACCCTTAATTTTATAACCTTTAAAAAACTTATTGTAACTGCCGAATGTTCCGTATCGAAATTATCGGATGGCAGGTTTACCGTGCTAAATTTTGTGGCTCCTTTTCTCCGCATTAATGAAAATTTTTCGGAACCATTGGAAGTTAAAACAGACAAACATTCCAGTTTCAAACAAACAGATGTTCGCCTGATGCAGCAGGTTTATGATTATATTTTGGCTAATCTTACCGAGCCGCTGCCAACCATTAAGGAGCTGGCAAGGCAGTTCGGCACAAATGACTTTAAACTTAAGGACGGCTTCAGGCATTTGTTTCATACAAGCGTGTATAGGCTTTATACACAGGAGCGCCTAAAGAGGGCATACATAATGATACAGCAGACCGATATTCCTCTTAAGAATATCTCCTTTATGAACGGTTTTAACAGCTATCCCAATTTTTCCAAATCATTCAAAAAGGAATTTGGATTCCCGCCTAAAGAGCTCGGGAGAGGGAAGAACGGCGGTTTTTTGCCATTGGATGGTCTTAATCCTTGATAATTAATTCTTGCTCCCGATAATATAAGCGCTATAATTTTGAAATTCAGAATTTTACATTGTTGAATTTTAAACCAATATGCTATGGCAGTCATAATCAGTTCCAGATTTAAAAAGATTATTTTTGAAATAGTCTGCTTATTTTATATACTGCTGTTTGTTTATGCAGCTGTAAGTAAAATATTGGATTTTGAGAAATTTCAAGTACAGCTTGGCCAGTCGCCATTGTTCAGTGCTTTTGCAGGCTGGATTTCGTGGAGTGTACTGCTGGCAGAATTCATTATTGTATTTTTTCTACTCATTCCCAAAACTCAGATGAGAGCCCTATATGCAGGTTTTTGCCTTATGAGCATGTTTAGCGCCTATATTTTTATTATGCTGTATTTCAGTTCTTTTATTCCGTGTTCCTGCGGTGGAATTTTAGAGAAAATGACCTGGACACAACATCTTATATTTAATTTATTGTTTGTCTTGTTGGCTGGGTTTGCATTATGGATTAATTATGATGATTTAAAGGGGAGTAGAAAAAAATCTTCTAGTCTCTCGATTAAATTTTATCTGTTTACTGGTTTTTTTGGAGGAACAATAGCTGTTATTTTATTATATCTATCCTCAGAAGAAATTATGCAGCACAAAAACCCATTCATCAGACGTTATCCCCATCACACTGTAACGTTGAAGAGTACCGTGGACCTTAAGTACAATTCTTATTATTTTGCCGGATCAGCAGGTGACAGAATTTATCTTGGAAATTCAACAGTACCGCTTTATTTATTATCTATAGACGCAAAATTAAAGCAGCAGAAAATAAGAGTTAAATTGGATCGTGATACGTTCTTGTTTAAATCAATCAAACTGGCTGTGCAACCACCTCATTTTTACATTATAGACGGAAGGACTCCAGCAGTTTTTATTGGAGAAACAAAAGACTGGCAAGCCTTTTTACAGGAACCCAAACCGCCGTATTTTAATATTGCCGTACCAGTAGACAGTTTAACTATAGCTTTTAGAGCAATCAGTAAGAATGCAAACATTTTAGGATTTTATAAAGCTGGGAATAAGCGCCGAGTAGTTATGGCAAAAAATCTTTTAGAAAAACAGGTCGATGGTATATTTGATACAGACGGAATGCTTAATTACAGTGAAGAATTGAAGCGTATAGTTTATGTCTACAGTTACAGGAACCAATATATTGTAGCTGATCAGAGTGGTAAATTAGTCTACCGAGCCAATACAATCGACACTATTTCTCATGCCAAAATTAAAGTTGCCTATCTTAAAGATAAAACAGAACAGACAGTGGCGACTCCTATTTTGAGCGTTAATGCTTCAAGTTGCGTTTCAGGACATTTATTATTTGTCAATTCGAATGTGCCGGGTCATTTTGAAAAAAAAAGTGTTTGGAACCAGGCTTCGGTAATTGATGTTTATGATCTTAATGCAAAAGCCTATTTATTCAGCTTTCATATTTATAATATAGATGGAAAAAAAATTCGAAGTTTTCTAGTTGCTGAGAATTTGTTGTATGCACTCATAGATGAAAAAATGGTGATATATGAACTTGGGGAACTGCTTAAAAAAGTGATGAAAATAGTATCTAACAACCGATGATACATTTAAAATATACTAGCGCAAGTATCAGGAACGAGATCGAACACCTGTAGAAAAAAGTAGATCGCTATTAACTTTAAATTATATTGTTATGAAATTAATAAATTTTAAAAAAGTTTTGCCCATTGCAATTTTTGCACTGGGAATTTTAGGAGCATTTGCTACAACCTCTATGCAGTCCGCAAAAGCAGAAATGGCTCCTGTGATAGGATACGTAGCTACTCCCGATGATCCATGCGGCATTCAGGTAGAATGCAGTGATCAGGTTGGGCAGTTATGCCGACTTTTCTACCCAGACGGGCCACAGGCTAAAGCGTTGGATGATGACAGCGAAACATCTTGCTCTCAAGAGATTTATCGTCCATAAAGTGATTTTTTAATTTTAATTTAATGCAATGCAGTTCATTTTGAACTGCATTGCTGTTTTTGTATAGTTTTACTTACTGAAGACCTGTTTCTATCCAATTTGCTGGCGTAATATCTTTGAGATGATAATCAAACCACTCTTGAAACTTTTCAGATAAATCTTTTTGATTTTCTTTTTTTGCAAGTGTGTGGCCTTCGCCAGGATACAGCAGTAATATATGTTTTTTTTTGAGCCGTCTTAAAGCAAGATATAACTCAATGCTCTGATTCCAGTTCACCTGTTTGTCATCTCCCCCTGTCCAGAAAAGAAGAGGTGCTGTAATATTTTTAGCGTATAAAATAGGTGTATTTCTGTCGTAGGCTTCTTTATCTTCGAATAGTGATCTGCCCATACGCCACTGCTGGTTTTCAAAACGCCAGATGTCAGGCCGGCCTGAATTTCCAATGTTCAGATATAAACTTGTAAGATCTGAAGCTCCACTTCCTGATAGTGCCGCGGCAAAGAGACTGGATTGTGTAATTATGAAATTTGTTTCATATCCTCCAAACGAATGGCCCGTAATTCCGATCTTATCTGGATATACCAGCCCAGCGGAGATAATTTTCTTTGTAGCTGCTTCAACACAGTCAACGGCTGATAATCCAGGGTTTCCGAGTTCATAAGATATATCAGGCGCCAGTACAAAATATCCCTGAGTGGTAAAATTGGAAATATTAAAAGAACCGTCACCATAGTATTGGGAAGGGTTTAAGTATTTATGATTAAGATCTTTTGCAAGTTTCTCATAAATATAGACAATCATAGGATATTTTTTCTCTACGCTGTATTGTGCTGGATAAAATAAAATTCCTTTAAGAGATTCTCCTTTAGAATTTTTATAATTTATCATTTCTGATTTACCCCAATGAAAAAACTCTTGGTGCGGGTTGCTTTGAAAAATACACTTTGATTTTTTTTCACGCAGGTTTCTTATCATAAGCCGTGGCGGAAGATCATAACGCTCCTCGGTGTAAGCGATAACATCTCTTCCCGCGGATTCTATCAGCTGATCCAGGCGCGCATTGCTTGAAGATAAAATTTGTTTCAGAGTATTAGGATGCCATTTATAAAACCCATAATTACCATTATTATCTATAGTTTCCAACAGTAAACCTTGCTCCATGTCTATAGGTAAACTAATTATTCCGCTGTAATCTGATTTAGCGCCGCTCTTTTGTAAATTGCTACAAAGACGGAATTGCGTATGGGTTTCCCTGCCTTTTGTAAGTCTCCGTGCAGAAGCTCCGTCAGGAGTTAAAGCCCAGAGATCATAAGCATCACATAACAGTATTTCCTTATCATTTTGAGTCCATCCTATTACAGGGTAGGCATCTTTATTTGGGTGCTGTTTTTCAATGCTGGCAAAAGTGCTGCCTAAGTTTTGTGTAAAATTATTATGTTTTCCGTTTTTGATGTCATAAATCCACCAGTTTTCATCTTTAAAGTAGGCAATATATTTCCCGCAGGGAGAAGGAATTGTGTGATCATAATGGGCAGAGTGACTTTTTAATAATAATCTGCTTTCTCCACTAGAAAGATTTTTTATATAAAAGTCCCTTTTTGCTTCATAATCAAACTGGGGTTCGTATTTCTGGGGATTGGAAAGGACAGCGTAACGCTGATCTCCTGTCAGCATATAACTTGGCAAGGTATCATTCGAAATAAGCTCATACTTATTTTCCATAGGAATCCAGAGAGCTAGATATGTTTTTCTGGATTTTTTGCGTTTTTCATCGATCGGATAGATCCATTTTGAGTTTGTATTCCAAAACTGCAAATCCGAACTGCTACTTTTTTTTGCGCTGTATTTCAGTTCTGCTAAGAAAAAAAAATTATGGAAATCATCTGAAATTTTCAGTTTGTTTTTCCCTGCTACAGCAAGTGAATCTCCCAAAACATTCCTTGTAAGATCTTCCTTGCTGGATTTATATATTTTATCAGTTGACAAGCTGTAATATATAAGAGTCGTGGCTGACGTGTTTGCGGCTTCTGGAGTTTGAGTAAATGCCAATGCATTCCCCTTAGGATGCCAGATCAGATTTGAAAATGAAGTCCGGCAGTTCAAAAGATCTTTATCTTGTTTTGCTCCAGTTAGATCTGATATAGAAATGGTTTGTGTGCCATTTTTTGATGTAGTGTAAAGGAGCATTTTTTTATCATTGCTGGCTATAAACTGGTCCACTTTGGAAATCTTCTTTTGGATCTTTCCATCCAAGCCACAGATCAGCAGTGTTTTTTCCCTTTCACTGGAGTTTGTCAGAACGATAATTTTTTTTGCGGCAGGTGAATAAATATATTGCAGGACATTTGCAATGATGGTGTTTCTGCCTGTCTTTAGATTAAAAATATTAAGGCCTTGAGCATTACGGAAGAAAAACCATTCTGAGCCCGCAAATGTCTCCGTATTTGCCTGCGGAAAAGCAAAAGTCTGCATAGATTTTATGTTTTTTATGAACAAGGTATCATGTGCACTTTCGTATGAAAGACTATAAGCAGCCCAGCTTCCTTCAGGACTCAAGTTATTAATTCGCAATGTTCCCCATTTCGAATAATCTGAGCTTGTAACCCATTTTTTTTGCTTAACCTGCCCCATTAAAGGGCAGGCCACTAATTGCAAATATAAAACGAATATAAAGGATGCCTTACGGCGGTGTATTCTAAGGTTTGGTTTAAAATATATTTTCATATCATATCTTTTATCCAATTAATGAGGATTTTGCGATCCCAGATTAGGGTTAACAATAAATTCACTTTCAGGAATCGGAAGAAGCCTGTCAGAGGAGTTCCAGCCAGGTTTCACATTCAATACAGCATCTAGTCTGTCTGTTCTCTTCAGATCAAAAAAGCGGTGCCCGTATTCTGTGAAAAACTCTTTTCTTCTTTCTTGAATTATAACATCCATTATCTCTTCCTCCGTACTTATTTCAACAGCAGGCAGACCGGCTCTTTTTCTAATCTTATTGAGATCTTCAACAGCGCCTGCTGTATTTTTCAATTTCAGTTGGGCTTCAGCCCGTATCATATACTGTTCAGTCAAACGCAGCACCATAGAATATTCTTTTGAAGTGCCTGAAACTTTAGACTCTTTATATTTAGAAGCATAATGCCAAGTGCCGGATGCATTACTGACCGCTGTGGTCCAGCGCTGTTTGCGCCTGTCATTAACTTCAAAAGAATTTAGCAAAGACTGGCTCAGAGAGATTAAAGAGGGAGGCCCCGAAATAAAAGTAAATAAAACGCCTTCGTCTGTATTTTTACCGGTAATGCTTGGCATAAACTGCCAGATAGCTTCGGTAGAACCTTTAAGAAACACATTATCGAGATTTTCCTCAAATGTGTATAATTGGGTCTGTTCGATAACTTCTGTTGAGAATTGAGAAGCCTGCTGCCAGTCTTGTCTGTAAAGGCATACCCTTGCCAAAAGTGCCTTGGCGGCGAAACGGTTGGGCCTTACCCTCTCCGTTGACGAGTAAGCTGGAAGAAGGAGGGCTGAAGCAGTTTTCAAATCGTCGATAATGTTGTCATAGACTAGGTTTTCCGGCATTCGGCTTACCGTGCTGTTTGTTTTGTAGTCAGTAGATTTGATATATGGAACATCGCCAAAAAGCTGCAGCAGGTAAAAATGCAGCAGTCCGCGCACAAATAGAGCTTCACCTTCTAATTGGCTTTTTTCTCTGGAACTTAACGCAGAGGAGAGAACACCTTCAAGTACTGAATTTGAAGCATAAATCTGATTATACGAATTATTCCAGAATAATGCCAAGGTGCTGTTTGATGGAAGCACCGTGTTGGTATAAAAAGCAGAGGTTGCATTGGAGGCAGAACCATAAAATGTAAGTTCATCGGTGTAATTCCCTAGATAGTTGTTGAGCCCAAACTGAGTGCCGGTTAGTACGCCTCTGTCCCTTACTTTTGAAAATACATCGGCCATTGCAGCATTAGCCGTCAGATAATCTTCAAAGACATTGTCGCGGTTAAGCTGGGATTTCGGCATATCGGTCTCCAAAAATGAATCGCATGAGCAGAAAAATATGGACAGCAGACAAAAGATTTTTATTCCGCCTGCAGGGAAAAATGAATGGTATTTTTGGATTGTTGGTTTCATAATTGAATATTAAAAAGTGAATTGGATGCCTCCGGTAATGATTTTAAGAGGAGGAAGGTAACCGCTGCTTGTAAATTCAGGATCTCCGTCCTTGTATGGGGTAAAAGTCAGCAGGTTCTGTCCCTGCAGGATAAAATTGCACTGCATGTCTTTTAAATGCAGCGGGATCTGGTAGGTCAGCGCTATGTTTTTCAGTCTTATGTAAGATGCATCCACGATACCTGCATTACTGCTGCTGTAGCGTGATTGTGCATTCATGGCAGCGGCACTGTATCCCGCGGTATATATTTGATATGTCGCATTGTCGCCCGGATTGAGCCAGCTGTTGCCTGCAATACGCCGGGGCTGGTTGTACATCATTCCCGGAATGCTTCCATAGCTAAAGTTGCGCTGCTTGACAAACTGAAAAAGGAAGTCCAATTTCCAGTTTTTAAATGTGATCTGATTCTGCAGGCCGCCAAAAAACTCTGGGTTTAAATTTACCGCAGTCTGCTTATCATTTGGCGAGGATAGAAGACCATCTCCGTTTTCATCTGCAAATCGATAAATTCCAGTATCGGGATCAACTCCTAAATATCTGTATGACAGCTGAATGTTAAGCGGCTGTCCAATTCTGTATTTATCCTTGTAGGTTGAGCTTTCCAGATTAGGAAAGCTGAGCAGTTTATTTCTGGAAAGACTAATATTGAAGCTGCTTATCCAGTTAAAATTTTTACGGTTAAAATTGACGGTACGCAGTGTAAATTCATATCCTGTGTTTTGAACATCCGCATCTAGATTTGCCTGCAGCTGTGGAAAACCTGTAGTTCCAGGCAGGGGAATTCCAACCAGCTGATTAGAGGAACGGTTTCGATACCATGCTGCGGTCATAAACAAACGGTCGGCAAAAAATCCAATTTCGAGAGCAGCTTCCAGCTTTTTATTGATCTCCCAACCAAAATCTGGGTTGAATAGTCTAGAGGGCTGAAGCCCGATAATATTTTGATAATTCACTCCCGAGGATGTATAGGTGTCTAGAAATTGATAATCTCCAATCTGATCACTTCCAGTGGTTCCGTAACTGCCTCGAACTTTGGCAAAACTAATAACTGAACTGTTTTTTAAAAAGCTTTCCTCAGATATCAGCCAGGCAGCTCCCACTGCGCCAAAGCTTGCAAATTGGTTCCCGGGACCGAATCTGCTTGATCCGTCACGTCTTGCTGTGAGATTAATTATATACCGATTTTTCCAGTTGTAGTTAATTCTTCCAAAGAAGGCCTGATATTTATAAATAGTTTCATCGCTGAACTGCACCTGTTTAGTAACTGCCGAGGCAAGATCATAGATAAGACTGTTGGAGCTGAAACCGCTTCCAGACTGTATCAGCCGAAGAGAATTTTGTCTCTGGAATGTACCGCCAGCAATTATTCCAAGCTTTCCGCCAGCGAATTGTTTATCCCAATTGATCTGAGGCTCAATGATCCATGAACTTCTTGCCGTATTGTTATGGTATAATACAGAGTTGGCACTTGTATAGCCCAAGGAAGGATTGTACATAGTAGAAGGAGCGGTTCTTAATTCGTTATGCTGAAGGTCAGTATAGCCGAAACTGCTTTTGAGTATGAGATCAGGCGCAATTTCATAGGAGAGAAGAGTATTGGCTAGAATATCTTTTGTTTTGGAAAGGTATTCTGCTTTTAAGCCTCGTAGCGGATTATTCCATGTTCCATTCTCCCAGTTAAGACTGCCGTCGTCACTATAAAGGGCAGGTGCATTGGGAACAATCAATTTTGATTCGTTTGTGAAATCTGAAGCAGGCTGGTCATTGTTCTGCACAGTATAGCCGGCAGAAAAATTCATGCGAAACCTACCGTCTGAAGATTGATGGTTAAGATTAAGATTTGAACTGCCTTTCTTATAGATATAACTGCCTGGAAATACGCTGGTCGAGTTGTGATAGTTGCCGCTGAAAAGAAACTGGGTGAGTTGTGTTCCTCCATTGACACTTCCACGCAGTTCTGAGAGGACTGATGTGCCTCCTATAAGTTCTTTCTGCCAGTCGGTATAGCGGTTCTGGTCCCATGTTCCGTTGATGTCATAAGCACTGGCCGGGTAGGTGCTTACCTTATCATTAGCAAATGCCTGACGTCGCATTTCAAGATATTGCTCCGTGTTCATCATAGTCATTAAACGTGTCACGGTTCCGGCTCCCGTTGAAGCATTGAAGGAAAATTTTGTTTTCCCTTCTTTCCCTTTTTTTGTGGTTATAAGAACTACACCATTTGCTCCGCGTGAACCGTAAATTGCGGTGGCATCAGCATCTTTAAGCACTTCGATGCTTTCTATGGCATCTGGATTTATACTGTTAAGCGGACTTGTTGTGGATGGAAAAATCGTAGAGGTCTGGCTGTAGCCGATTGTTTCAGAAGCGTAGGGAACTCCGTCAATAATATAGAGAGGCGAATTGGCATCTGCACGTATGCTGTTCTGGCCTCGAATCTGAATATTAAAACCTCCGCCGGGAACACCTGTATTCTGTGTAATATTAACTCCCGCCATGCGTCCCTGCATTGCGGCCAGAACATTGGTGACAGGCTGTGTGGCTATATCTTTGGAAGTAATACGGGCAATATTCCCTGTGCGTTCGCTTTCTTTTACGGAATAATAGCCTGCATTAACTTTTACCTCCTGCAGAGTAGTGGTGTCATACTTAAGCGCAATGTCAATTTTAGAACGGTTCTTTATGGGGATAAAAACTGTTTTAAAACCCAAATAAGAAACCATCAGAGTGTCTTGAGCAGATGCGGAAATATTGTACTCTCCATTGTAGTCTGAAATTACAGCCGTTTTTGGATTGCCTTTTACAGCGATGGTAACACCCGGCAGGGGAGAGCTTCCATCAGTGACAGTTCCCTGTATCTGATGCTGTTGGATGAATGTTTTTGAATTCCGTATGCTTGTTTTGGCTAAAGAAGGAGGGGAAGAGAGCAGCAAGCTTGCAAAAATAAGGCAATAAAGCGCTTTCCCATCCTTGTAAAATGAAAAATAATTCATAATATTGGGATTGGTTAGTTAAATGGTATTTGATTAGCTAAGGTCCTCTGCTAAAGTTTAGTCGCTACTGCAGAGGGCCATTTTTATATTAAAATAAATTGAGGTCCCAAATGTGACTCAATTTGATTGTTTCATGGGCATTTGTTTTAAAAGATTTAAGATTAGCAGTAATATTCCTTTTTCTAATTTGGGTTGAGTAATGCTATTTCCATATAATTAAATTTAAAGTTGTTGCTATATGCAAATCTTTATATAAATCAGAAGTAGCTTTGAGAAGTTGAGATATATCCAAAAAAGGAGGCGTGGGTCGTTCTCAGCTTATACACTAGAAGGATTTACTGGACGACCTTGCGCGCATAAGTGAGCCCACGCCATTTATGGCGTGAGCATTTGCACTTATCTTCTTGCGCGCATTTGAAAAAGTGTCCAGTTTTTTCTAGTGCAAGATTCAAAGCGAATGCTTCAAAAATTTTCTATGAAGAATCGCAAATATATATAATCAATTGCAAATATACTAAAATATCACAAAACTGTCACTATCGTGACAAAAATATTTGTAAATAATTTCTTTTTTTGTTATAATGGCTAAGAATAGTAGAGATAAGGACATAATGCAGGAAACAGGTAAAGTATTTTTACTTGATAAGTTTGTATGCAATTTTATTTCTAGTAATTGGATTGACACTAAAAAATCAATTAATAAACAGAGTAAAGAATTGGGAGTCCATAGACATATACTAACCAAGATAAAAGATGTAGATGGATATAGAATTCCGATGTCAACTTTGGCAATAATGTGTTTTTATAAGAAGATTTCACTCTCAGATTTTTTTAGACTGATTGAAGAAAAGCATGGTTCAAAAATCAATGATGACTTTGTAGCGAAATCTAATGATAAAGTATAATTTCGTATAGAAAATATTTAAAGTGACTAGTTAAGTTGATTTAAAGAAAAGAACTTTTATTTAAACATTATTAAATAATTATGGATAGAAACAATGCTGTACTCATAATTTTTGGTGTTTTGGCTTTAATAATAGGAATTGTATTTAAACTCTTAATTGGTAGGAGAAAGTTTTATCGTAGAAATTCTTTAGGCGGTGAAGGCTTTAAAAATTATAGAAGTTCCTTGTTGACACCTTTTATCGAGAATATTTTATCACTCATTAGTGGTTTACTAATAATTTTGGGAGTATTATCTCTTATAATCGCAAAATTGTTATTTTAGATATTATTTAGCTTGTATATAAGATAATAAAGCTTAAAAAATAAAAAAGATGCACATTGCATCTTTTTTATTTTTTAAGTAGTACAAAAGTTCTACAAAATTGATTCAAATTTAAAATCATCGATTGAAGTGATTTTTATACCACTACTTTGCGGAAGAGGTGTAATCGTTTTATTTAGTATAGCTTCAGCGATTTCAATAAATGAGGAATAATTGATATTGTACATTATACCTCTAGCACCATCATAATTGCAGTTTAAACCGCCAAACACCTGACCAATAAGTAGTGCTTTTTCAATGGCATTACGATCCGCGTTTTCAAAAGATCTGATTCCATTAAAACCAAGTTCATTTATTATTCCTGCTGTGCACCAATCACCTGCCCCTGCAGAATCCTTAATGTCACTAAATTCAAAAGAAGATATTGTTTTCCAATCTGACTTTCTATCCGATTTTAGTCTATATTTTAGCCCTTTACTGCCAAGTGTTTCAATTTCTAAATCAGCTTTTGCAGTAGGGTGTAAAATTGAGTAGTTTAGTATTCTGTCACTTGAAAATTTAATAATATTAGAGATTTCTAAACATTCTTTAAATTGCTTATCCTCTTTGTAAGAAGAAGGCTCAAAGATGATTAATGCTCCCTTCGATTTGTAATATTTTGCCAAATTTATTGTTGCTCTTGAAACTCTGTCGAAGTAAAAAACATTAGAGTGCGCTTGTTTTAAAGTTAATGAATCAACCGATGATGCCAAAACAGGCTTATACATAGGTAACCATGTATTTGTTGCAGGGTTTTTAAATTCAAATTTATGTTTTGCATTTCCCTCTTTGTCCTTTAAAATTCGATGAATTATTATAGGAGTGTTCCCATCTTGGGTAGTTGTCATTAAAGTTAAATTGACATCAAATTTTAAAAAATCATCAAATAACTTTTCAGATGCTTTGTTTTCTGCTAATCTTCCGATAGGTTTAGATTCCCAACCAAGAAAGGCAAGGATTGAAAGGACATTACCGCATGATCCACCAGCGCAAAGCTTAGCAGGTGTAGATGGTTTTCCATTCAAAATTACGTCAAGAGCAATTAGTCCACTACCGACACAAATTGACGTCTTATTTTCTATTTTATTTATACTAATCATTATAAGGTTCTCCAGTCAGCCAAGTTACGAAAAGTTCACTTTCAGATCTTAGTTTTTTTACTTCATTTTTATTAACATAATCATATCCTTGAGAATCTATGTTTAGAACACCTATATCTTCTCGATCTTCATAAGCGGCAAGAAGAGTTCCAATAGACAAAAGTTTACTTGAAAAATTAGATAAAACTGCTTTGCATCCATTAATTATTTCTAACGATTTTTTGTAATTTTTTATTGCATTATTCAATTGAATATAAGCTTCAAAAGGGTTTCTCTCAGAGACATACATTATGTTTTGAGGTTCAATACCTAACTCATCAAACAACAATTCATGATATTCAATTAAAATTGAATCTGATCTTCGAGGATCCTTAGATGGGAATGGGAAAGTGGGACAAATTTCGTAAAGTCTGTTCTTAGTTTCTGTAATTTTACCAAATGCCTTTCTAACATGCGGTAATTTATCTTCTCCTAATACAGGAAACCATACTAAAGGTTTATCATTTTCAGATGTTACTTCGATACCTCCGCCAAAACCATGCAAAAAATTTATATCTCCCTCTGAAACATTCTCCTTTGTAAGTTCATCTATTTTAGCATTTTCTGCGATACAGATCATTAAGTTTTGTGAATTATTTGAATATAAGTCAATTAGCGCCAGTAGTTTGCCAATTAATGAGAAATAAACTCCTCTAGGAAGAGAACTAATGTCAACAATAATATCTGTATAATCTTTTATTTCATCATATGAACCAATTAAATTTGCTGCTTCTCTATCCCCGATTTTTATTTTCTTTTTTTCTTTGGTAATCCAAAGTTTTAATTCTTTATTTATGATCGTTTTACCAGCTAAGAGTTTTGTTATTTCTTCTACATTTTCATTAACTAGATCCTGTAGTTTATGGGAACTTGAATCTTTACCTTCTGTCAGTCCCACAAGTATGCAGTCTAAATTTAAAGTAGGACATTTATCAATTAAACTACTTATTCCTATATTCATTCTTACATCAAAGCCTTTGCCAAGTATAAATAATACTTTCTTATTTTTATCAGCAAAATGATTACACCACAATTCTTCTACTGAATTGTTTTGTAATAGAATGTACGGATTCCATCTATTTTCTTTCATTACTTTAACCATTTAGTTAATTCAGATGGTGATTTATGTCTCCATCCTCCATGGGACAAGGGCAAATCAAAAAAAATACACAGCCATCTATTTAAATAATAGACGTCCCAACTTTGATCTTTCTTTCCTTGATTGGTACTTTTTATCTCTAATAAGTTGTATGCTACACATGTTGACAAAACATTAACCAATAATTCGTAAGATGGTTCATCTGTCCAATTATTAAAATTATGAATTAGTTTAATTTCTTTATTAGGCTTAATTGCGAATCCGTTGACACCAGGTGCATACGGGGCATTAGGTTTAAAAGTTTCTTTTTTAGAGAACTCTCCTAGGAAAGTTAGAAAACTAATCACTGATTCTTGAAATGGTATAATTCGTCTTAATTCTTTCCATTTTTGTTTTGAAACATCTTTTAAAATCTTATGTTGTTCAAAATCTGCTAGTACTAAATCATCTCCAGATATTTTTTTTGAAATCATTTCTTCAAATAATGCACCTGAAAAAGTCAAGAATTGTTCTATATTAGATGAAGAAGCCTTTGCTAATGAACCAAAACCGAAATAATATGGTAATTTCATAGAATTTGATAAGAACAAATTTGATGCTGTCGCTACATCATAATTTTTTTTATGTTTGTATTCTTCAACTGTAAGTGGGAACTCAAAACTTAACTGTTGCTTTCCCATATTTCTATTAATTAGTATTTCTAATTCACCTAAAGCTAATGCCTTTTCATATTCATTAATATTTAAAGTCGTTACATACTCTATCCATTCATCAAACTTATTAGTGTATTTAGAAATCTCACCAAAAAAATTAATTTTGGAAATATTATAATCTGAAAATTGCTCTTTATTGTTTTCCTCATTTAAATTATCGGATAAATAATTTTGGAATGAAGATACATCCTCAGTGGAAATGTTTGCTCTTTTTTCTGAGATACTTCTTACGATTTTTTCGAATTTGCCTGGATAATCTCGCCAGAAATCTTCTAAATTTATTTCATTATAATCTCTCTCTAGCGTTGATCCTAAGTTTTCAATTGATTCTAATGCTTCTAATCTTTCAGAAATCCAAATAGAGAAATCTCCTCTTTTTTCTGCTAAATACTTTTTCAGTCTTCTCCTTTGATCAGTTGACAATTTATGTGCGTCATCTAATACAAATAAAATTTTTGAACAGATTAATTGATTTTTATAACTAAGATTTTCAGGTGTAAGAGTAATTAGGGAAAATAATTCATCATGCCCTTCTAATTCTGTGTCTTCAAGAGGTAAAAAACTATCAATTGCCTTATAGATATTTCTCTCAATTTTGGATGCCCATTGATAAAGATCTTGACCAGTGCAAGGAAGTTTTAATGTCTTAAAATAATTATCAGAATTATTGTAATTAAAATTAATTTCTTCTAAATCTTCTGGAAATCTCTTATTTAGCATTACACAAGTACTTCTAAGTGTAGCTATGATTATTCTTGAATTTAAAAGAGAGAAGAAGAATCGAGCTTTTTGTCCTGAATTTATATTTAACTCTTCTAATATTTCGTAGTTTCTTGTACATTGCATTGATACACCAAGAATCTCTATTTTATCTTGGTTAATTACTTCAATTTTTTTTAATGAATTGAAGAGCTCTTTGAAATCTGGTGAAGACTTACTGTTAATCAGTATTTTTAGCGTTGATGGTTCAAAAACTCTAATTAACGATGATTTACCAGCACCTGGGGAACTATGTATATACATGACATTATCCCATAATTTACCAGATTGATATTTTTCATGAAGTGATTCAAGAACTAAGGGGCTAAATAAACGTAAAAAGCCAGCTTCTGAATCAATTTTTTCAGATGCTCTTATTTTGAAGGGATTTCTAAGCTTATTACTCATAATTATCTGTGACGTGTAACTCTTGGAAACAGACCAATAAAGTCTTTATTGGCTGGTGTCCACCATAAGAGAGGCATTGAATTGTTTGGGGTGTTATGGACTAATATTAAAGGTAGTGCACATTCATTGTAACCGAGAAAATACATTTCGTGTTTTGCTTTTTTGAAGTGTATATCAACAATATCAGATGTGATATATTTTTTTGACAATTCAATAAAATTATTATCAGTTAATGGATTTATTTTTACCGCATCATTTATTTTTTGTACAACTTCAATATTAAATTTAAATCTATCTGAAAATTCATTTTGCCATTCATTTATTTCTGTTTCAAGCTTGTTGATAGCTTCATCTGTAGCTATATAAAATATTATATTTATATCGATAACATCAGCATTTTCGGAATGATCAATTAAATTGTATAAATCAGCCTCATTGTCATAAAGAGCAGAGATTACTTTGTAAATTTTCCCTTTTCTTTTATTTTCGTCTTCTATTCTAAAATAACTTGTCCCACTAGCAGTGAAATCATCAATTAAAAAAATTGTATTAAAGCTATCTTTTACATTGCTATTCCTTAATTCATTAATCATATCATCAATCTTTTCTTTATTGATTTGATAGGTAGGAACTACTTGCTCATTGTTAAGCCCACTGTATCGTCTAAGCTGATCAATTCTGGAACCATCACTTAAGCCAATAAATAAGCTTCTTCTGGTTATTGAAGCATATTCGGTGCTTTTAATTATTTTTGTGATATGAAAAGCATTAATTTTCAGAGCTTCAGCACTTTTCTTTATTAGAAAGGGATTAATTTTATCACTAAATGTTATATTTACAAGATGTAACATTTGATCGTTAGAGATGAAAATTAGTCTCTGCATAATAAAATCATATGCTATGTTTCGCTCTTCCAGTGTTTCGAATTGGTTTAGCCACTTAACGAGGCTCTCAATAAATCTTGTTCCAATTGAAAACTGTTGATATTCGTTATATTTAAAACTTGATAAGGCTTGAATTAGTGGGCGTTCTTTAGTTATTTGTGTTGAATCCCATTCCATTATCTTAACTAAGAGTTTTTCTGCTAGTGCCGCTCTCATATATTACAATGTCATTTTAAAATAACCATTTTCGGAAGGTTTTATATTTTCAAAATATTCAAGAGTTGTCTCCACACAATTATTTCCAATGGAAGATAGATTCCAGCATGTATACGGATCACTTGAAACTTCGTCAACACTTAGAGAAAAGTCATTTGATAGTAATTGAAAATCATTACCCGGCCATTTTCCTCTATCACCAATAAATAAAAAAATATCATTTTTATCGTAATCACCATGATTTTGTCGATAATAATCTAAAATTGAATTTTTGGACGTTTTTGAAGATATTATATCAATTGAATGGCTCGATTCCAAGACTTGTACTTCAAATGGATATAATCTTTTTAAAATATCTCTCATCATGTTTTTAATTACTTCTGATTTATTTTTATTTTTAATTATAACAGTTAATTGACCTTTTCTTAATTCAATTTCACTATTAAGATCAATCAGATCTTCAGCTTTTAAAGTTTTAAATATTTCAGTAAATAATATATCATTTTCGTTAACAATCGGTAAATTGTTGTCATCTAATGTACCAATTTGTGCACCATTGTAATATCCTATTAAAAATTTTGACCAATATTCTTTAGGAATTAAATCCTGAAAAGTATTTCGGACTGATTTTCCTCTTCCTGTAATAATTCCTATTGTTATATTATTTTCTAAAAAAAAGATTAGTTTTTTAATAATCTCTTGTCTTGGTGAGTCAAAACGTTCTTCAGTAGAACAAATTGTCCCATCATAATCAAGCATTATTCCTTTAAACTTGGCTTTTCGAATACTACTAACAAAATTTTTATATGAATGTAACCATTTTGGAAGAAAAGATTCATTTGACGGGTGATCAGGGTCACCAAATTTTCTTTTAATAGCTATTCTAATATTACTTTTTAGTTTGCTCTTTTTTAAATAATACTTAGAATATTTTAAATGGTAAAGTTCACTACCATAGGAAGGGACACCAGGTCTTCCTGGGTCGATACCTTTTAATCTGCCGATTTCATCAACTAAATAATATGATTTAGCAAGAAGTTCAATACTTGCATTACATGCATCATTTTTCGAAATGATTTTCAATACAGGGATTTTGTGAGGTAATATGTTTATGGTTTTATTTGCAAGTTCAAAGTCGTCATTATTTATTAATGCAACTATTGCTGATTGTTTTTGCTTTTTGTCAAACCAGTTATGTCTGCCATGTCCAAAATTTCGATAGTCAGTCAACAATATATTTCCTAATCCAGCTTCTGAAAATTTAGATTCAATATCTATCGCAACCGGCTTACTCCACCCACTATAAAGAACAGTTATTGTAAAGTCTTCGTGTAGTAAATTTGAGAACTTAGAAATTTCCGTTAAAAACGATTTTGAAGGTATTAAATTTTTAAGACTTATTGGGTAATTATATAATCTTGAAATTATAGTAAAGTAAGCTATTGTTGAATTAGTTGCTAAAAAACCATCTTTTCCAGCAGGATTCTCTAAATTCATCATTTTAGCAGTAGAAAATTTCGCGCTTTTTTTTGCTAAAGGACTATTTTCATTAAAACAAATACTCAGAATATTAGAAGGTTCTTGATTTATTGCCGTATCGAAGGCAAATAATATATCAGAATTTCTTCCACCAGCACTAATGAAAACTACATTTGTATTCTTGTTGATTACATTTTTAACATATTGAAGTTCTAATGGAGTAATTGAACTTGCCATTTTTCCTTCCTCTTGATGAAGCATCGAAAAAAGACAACAACTACACGTAGATCCACCAGATCCAACTATAAAGAGAGATTTTTTTAATAGTAAATCACGAATAGATTGTAAATTCTCTATATCTACATTTAATGCCCAATTATATGTCTCTTGTATTTTACTTATTTCGTCTCTAAAAGGTTTTCCCATATTTATTACAGTTATTATAAAATTTTTAAAGTTTGCATTTAAAATAATTGATTTGTTGAAATAAACCTTAAATAGTATTTAAAAAACAGAAAGAATATTATTGCAGTTTTTTATTGATTATAATCGTTGAAATGATTAAGTCTGCTAAAATACTTTGAAAGTTGCATATACCGAAATTTTGAGACCACTTTAATGTTTTTATTTTCGCTAATTAATAATATTGTCAGACGTATTATTTGACAAATATATTTTTTTTTATGATCTAAATAGAAGGGTATATGATATTTTTTTTGCTATTTTTGAGTTAAGTAGTTAATCTATCATTGAATTTAATTGTTGAAATAATATTATGAAAAATAGATATTTAGAGAACATACAATTTGATTTATTAGAAAATGGACTAGATTTTATTGCTTCAGGGATAGAACATGTCTTAGTAGATTATTCTCCGCACAAATTAAAATATGCAATTCTTCATTTATCTGCGGGGACAGAACTTTTATTAAAAGAGTTACTTAAAAATGAGCATTGGTCTTTAATTTTTGAAAACCCAAATTCAGCAAAATTTGAATTATTAAAAATAGGTGATTTTAAGAGTGTCGATTTTGAAACTTTATTAGTTAGATTAACTAATATATGTTTAATTGAGCTTTCTGATAAGGATAAATCCATTCTTAGACAATTAAAAAAACTTAGAAATAAAATCGAGCATTTCGAGTTTGATGAAAATATAAAAGCAATAAAGTCAATTTCTTCAAAGGTTCTCTGTGTTATATTAAATTTTATAAATAATAATTTTGATTTTAAATTTCTTTCAGCAACTTCTCAAGAATACGTTGAAAGATTAAGAGAAGCCCTTGCTAAATTTAAAGAGTTTGTGCTTTTACGTGCATCTCAGATAAAATCAAAGCTAGAGTTGGCTCAGAAGGAATTTAAAATCGAAAGTTGTCCTCTTTGCAGACAATCTACTTTTGTTTTGAATGAGCCTTTGGAGTGTTTATTTTGTGGATATTCAGACGAACCACATAAAGTTGCCGTGCTGTATGCTGAAAATATTTTAGGAGAAAGCTCTTTTATATGCGCAAAAGATGGTGGCGAATTTCCAGTGATTGATTGTATTCACTGTTACGAAGCTGATACATTTGTAGCAAAAGGAGATGACGGGTATGTATGTTTTAGTTGTTTTGAAACTAACGAAAATGATGATCTTAGAATTTGTAGTCAATGCAGTCAAATTTTTGAAAGTGATCTTGAGGATGATCTTGATATATGCGAATATTGTGTTGACTATTTGCATAATAAAAATGATTAATGTTAATTTAAATTAACGTTTTATTACATTAGACGGCTAATCTTTATTGTATTTCAGAATCAATAGGCACTATGTTGAATTTGTAAGCTGATAAGGATATATTTGCAGCAAGAAACAAAATTTGCGACGAATGAAAAAAATAGTTGAAAAATGGTATTTAAGTATTTTTATTATCCCCATACTTCTCACGTATTTTACCTCTTATTTTTCACATCCGGATATTTTTAAGAACGGGCAGTATTCGGTAATAGTCTCATTAGTTCTACTTGTCTCTATTTTAATGTATGAATTGAGAAATCTTAAAAAGGAATTATAAGTTTTTGTTCCAAAAAAAAGTGATAAAAAAATAATTCAGAAATTATTACAAGTTTTAGACTTAGACAGTTTTCATGAAGATATATTTGAACAGAATTCTTGGTATGGATATAAAAAAGAGGCGATCAGGAAGAGTATCAGCTTTATTTATAATGCTCGATTGATAAAAAATAGAGTAACCGACAGTAAGCTTCAAGCTTTAATAAATAATTTCACTGAAAAATTAAACGATTTTCACGAATATAGTTCGGTGCATTTGTATGGAGGTGATCATTATTTTATTCCAAACAAAGACAATTTAAAGGAAAATAGGAGTTTAGTTGAACAGGAGACCAAAGAAATGAATCGACTGGCAAAAGAAAGTTTTATTGAACTTGAAAAATTAGTTGAATATGCAAAGATAACTTATATCTATAATTTGTTATTTAGATAATAAGAATAGCTTAAGTTTATATAAAATTCTATGAATCTTCCAATTTCTCAGCATCTTCAAATAGATAAATTATCATCGGTATTTTCAAGTACATCTGCTACTTATAAATTTTATTGGTTTCTAGCAATTCTCGAGTTAGTGGAAATGGATAATTTTTATATCGAGAAAAGAAAAATATTCTCAAGGATGATTAGTAACTCATGGTATACGGTTAATTATTTTCAAGTATCTTTTGGCAAGCAAGATCTTATTCAGGATGCAGTGAGAGCTATTATGAGTATTGAAAATCTTAAGGTAAATGAAAATAAAAATATCATAAATTCTGTTTTAGAAAATACCAAGAAGACCGAAACTGTAAAAATATTAAATCATTTTGATAAAAATGTCCCGCATTGGTTTATTTCATCCTGGTTT
Organism: Flavobacterium sp. FG19; assembly: GCF_057809475.1. Classification (NCBI taxonomy): domain Bacteria; kingdom Pseudomonadati; phylum Bacteroidota; class Flavobacteriia; order Flavobacteriales; family Flavobacteriaceae; genus Flavobacterium; species Flavobacterium sp. FG19. The sequence continues at coordinate 143,400 of NZ_JBMDKA010000013.1, forward strand.
TCAGGGGGGCGTAATGAAATATACGCCAATTCTCAAAATTTTGAGCACGGTGCGCTGTATCGTTTGCAAAGAGATTATATAGAAATTAACCCTGTTTGGACTGGCTATTTACAGTCGAATTCAAAAATATTAAAAGACTTCTGTTATTGGAATTTGTCGCTTTTTCTTCAAAAAAGAAATCCAAATGTTCCAGACATTCCAAATAAAATATGCAAGACAGTTACAAGAAATTCATTGATCAAGCAAACAAACGAATATTGGAAATTTGTCTTTAATGAATTAGGAGCAGTAGATTGTATTTTTACTAATAAAAAATTAGTTTTTGATGAGAAAAAATATGCTTTGGACCATTTTGTTCCTCATGCATTTGTTTCTCATGATTTAATTTGGAATTTAATTCCAATCGATAAAAATTTTAATTCATTTAAGAGTAATAGGCTCCCTGTGATAGATAAACATTTTGATAAATTTTATACTCTGCAGAAGACAGCTTTTGAAATAGTTAAAAGTTATAACTCCAAGAATAAATATTTGGAAGAATATCTTAGCATTTTTCCTGAGTTAGATGACAGCGGATGGGATTATTTAAGATTTAAAGAAACCATTCAGCCTTTAATTACTATTGCTAGTAATAATGGTTTCTCATATATGAAAGATTAATGAACATTAATATTATAGTATAAAAAAGCCTTTCAGAATCTGAAAGGCCAATCTAATAAAAGTAAGAATGAATTTATTTTTTTGATTCTTCAATAGAAACTTTTCTAAACTCTTTTAAAAGTTTCTCAATTTCCAAGGTTGATTTACGAGCTCTGGCTCCAGCGGCTTTCACACCTTTTTCAATTAGTGAATCTGATTCTGTTTTAAATGTTTCGATTTCCGCATTGATTTTTGCTACTAAATCTTTCATGTTTTTATATTGTTAAATTGAATATGCAAAAATAGAAGGTTAATTCAATTTTAAAAAATATTCTTCTTGTTTTACCGCTAATTAAATCAATATTTTTCGCACTGGTTAGGTTTTTTTATGCACACGAGAGACCTTGTAGACATGATTTTCTACAATCTTCTTTAGATACAAATTATGTAAAACGTTAATTAAAAACGATTTGTGTATTGTGATTATTAGATTTATTGCTATCTTTGTTTATGCTTGTTGGCAAGCATGCCCGTTCGTGCAAAGATTTGATCAGCCAATAGTTTAATAATGCAAACCTGCCTGCTTATTATCCAAACAAGATTACGAACGCAAAGAAATAGGATAGTGCAGCCGGTGTTAAAAGGAATGTATTATGGAAACTATTGAGTACTTCAAACTGCAAGCAAAAAATCTTTACAAAGATTTTAAAACACAAACCCCTTATTTTGATGCCGATTATGGCCGTGAATTTTATCAATATACGCCCAAGTATTTTGATATAAACGCTCTTGTTCTTGATTTTGATATCGAAGAAGCAAATTTTACACTAATGAAAGCTCAGCATTACATTGCAAATTTGGCTGGATTTAGAAAATGGACCGAAATGCTGGATGCTTCTTCTTCAGCATTGAGACTATCTGAACTACTGTTTAGAAATATGCATAAGATTAGCATTATTGAATGGGATATTTATATCTCAGCACAAGAGCGAGAGAACGGTTTTGCCTTCGATGACGATCTTAAACTGGATATCTTTGAAACAGTTTTTGATCAAGTAGATGGTCATCAATCTGATGGATATGATTATCGATTATCAAAATCTGAAAAAGTATCAGATAAAAATCAAAATGGTAAACCAAAGAAGAGGATGAATAAGACACCTGTACAAATTGTTGCATTACCATTAGCTGGTGAAGACAGATTGGAGTTTATCAGAACGGCTGATTTGGTTTTCGAGAAAGTCTTGGGTAGAGTTGAACCGAAACATCCAGAGTTAGTTAGAAATCTATGGAATGCTGAGGATTATATTGATGACATCCTGTTAAAACCAGAAATGATACCAATTGATCGTGACTATGCACTTTCTCTAATCGATGCTTTTCTGGTTCATCACGTTATTGAACTTGCAGTTGAAACAGATGATTAGTAGAAATTCTTAATTCAAGATTAAAGCTTTTCTAAAAGTGGTCAGTATTTAGTTATACTGACCACTTTTTTTGAATTAGTCTGTAGTAGGAGATACCTTTTTTGTGATCTATTCGAATTGCTTTAAGAGATGAGTTTGTTATTGTACTTAAAGGTAAAAGATTGAAGGAGGAAATAGACTTCCTTTCAATGACAAATCATGATGATCAATAAGGTTTAAACACTTTTAGTTTAAATTGCATTTTGTGGATTTTAAAAAGTGTATTATGGAAAAAGATATAGACTATAGTAATTCAAAGTTAACAGCAGAAAAAGCTTTACAAATGCTTAAATCTGAGGGGTTAGATGTTACTATTGAACAAGCACAGGAAATTTTGTATTTCTTAAGAATAATCGCTAATATCGCCGTGTTGAAACATTTAAATAGAATAAAATGAGCAAGATAGCAGATTTGTATATTCGCGTAAGTACTGACGAGCAGGCAGAAAAAGGTTTCTCACAGCGCAATCAGGAGGAAATGCTGAGAAAATATTGCAGTATAAATCACATACAGATACGTACTGTAATATATGAAGATCATTCGGCTAAGACCTTCAATAGACCTCAATGGAAAAAATTTCTCGCCAATATAAAAAAACATAAAAATAAGATCAATCTTATTCTTTTTATGAAATGGGATAGGTTCAGCCGTAATGCCGGAGACGCTTACCAAATGATTAATCAGTTGAGGAAATTAGGGGTCGAGCCACAAGCTATAGAGCAACCTCTTGATCTAAGTGTTCCAGAGAACAAAATGATGCTGGCATTTTATCTGGCCGCGCCGGAAGTTGAAAATGACCGTCGGGCCTTAAATACTTTTCAAGGACTTAGACGCGGAAAGAAGGAGGGAAGGCATATGGGTATGGCACCCTATGGGTATGCTAATAAGGTTACTGAGGATGGAAAGAAATATATAGCCATTGTGCCTGAGAAAGCAGCAAAACTTATTTGGATATTTGAACAGGTTGCAAGAAATGTCTTCAGTACTGAATCTATTTATCAGATGGCAAAAGATAAAGGTCTTGTGTTGTCTAAGAGCAATTTGTGGGTAATTCTGAGAAATCCGCTTTACTGCGGAAAAATAGTTGTTCCTAAATACAAGGATGAAGAGGAAAAGTGGGTGGCAGGACAGCATGATGCGATTGTAAGCGAGGGATTGTTTTACAGGGTGCAGGATGTTCTTGACAGTAAAGCGCGGACGTACAGACCGAAAATTAAGACTGTTGAGAATTTTCCTTTGCGAGGTTTTTTTCTTTGTCCAAAGTGCGGTCAGAAGTTAACAGGAAGTAAATGCAAAGGGAGAAATAAATATTACTACTATTATCACTGTGATAAAGTTTGCAAATGGAGAATAAACTCAGAAGTAGTCAATAAAATATTTAAGGAACATTTGAATAAATTTAAACCTTTAGCAGAAGTAAAGAAATTATATACTGCAGTTCTGCTTGAAGGTTATAGAGAGCATACCGGAGTAATAGCTGGTGAAAAAAAGAAGTCCCTTGAGCAGATTGCGGTTTATGAAAAGAAATTATCAGTTGCCAGAAATTTATTAGTTACTGAGAAAATCGATGCTGAAGATTATAATCTGATGAAAACTGAATACAATGCAGTTATCAGTAAACTGGAAAAAGACATTGGAAATGTAGAAGACGATAGGGCAAGTATAGAGCATCTAACGACGACAGGATTGGAAAACCTTTTAAAGTTAGGTGAGGCCTTTGATAGTGCGACTTTAGCCGATTGTAGAGAACTAATTGGTTTAATTTTTCCCGAAAATTTCACATTTGAAGAAAAGAAAATCCGCACCACCCGAATCAATGAAATGATCAACTGTATCTATTTGGTAAACAATAGATTACGGGCAAAAAAAAACGGAACAAAAGATGATATTTTTCTTTTGTCCCGAGTAGTGAACTCTACGATACAAATTCCAAACCACCCATTTTTGCAAGATTTGGAAAGACTTTTAGATTTAAAAATATTTAAGAATAAAGTTTTTTATTACAATTGTTTAAGTGTTGCTGCTTAACTTTTTACTTTTAATTGTAAAGAAAGTTACTTAACTGGATAAAATTTAGGGCGTATTAAAAACATTTCTGAAATACAGCATGAAACTGAAGCAAAATTTAATTTGAGGGAATCGTTTAAATAAAAACAAAGACATATCGAATGTCTTTGTTTTTATTTATAGTATTTCATTTTAAACTAATTTTCAGTGACGCTTCCCTTTTCTTCTCGTCAATTATTTTGGTATATATCTGAGTTGTTTTTACACTTTTATGGCCAAGCATTTTGGATATAGTAAAGATATCGGTACCCGAAAAAATCTGTAATGTAGCATAGGTGTGGCGGAAACAGTGAAATGTGATGTGCTTTTTTATATTTGCATCAGCAAGCCATACGGGAAGAACTCTATCTACGTCCCATTTTTTTAGTCCCAAAAAAACTTTTTCATTTTCATTAGTCCTCTCGCCTAGCAATTGGTAAGCTTCTTCCGAAATAGGCATGGTCTGGAGGCCTTCGGTCTTTTTCTGTTTGAACCTTATGTAGTATCCGTCATCTTCAATAAATTCAATTTCTGACCATGTTAATTTTGCTATATCTGAGTACCTAAGTCCTGTCAATGTAGAAAACATAGATATTTTAAATACAATTTGGCTTGAACATGAAGTTTTAAAAAGTCTTTTAGCCTCATTTAAAGTCAGGAAATTCCGCTGCGTTTCAGATTCTTTTATTGAGTCGATCCCAGCGTTAATATCAGTTCTCAATTTTCCCTCTTTATAAGCTTTTTTAAGTGTAGTTTTTAGCTTGTTGTAATAGGAAAGTGCCGTATTGCGGGCTAGAACATTTCCGGTTTCTCTTCTGCTTTTAGCTTTGATAAGATACTCTTTGTAGTCATTTACCAAAGTCACAGTAATATCCTTAAAACATAAATCATTACCTTCAGCAAAATCTAAAAAATGTGCAATTGCACTATTCCAGACTGCGAAATTTTTTCCCTCTTTTCTCTCAGCCAGATCCTTAAAATAATTTATAAACGAACCTTTACCTATTCTCTGTAATTCAAGTTGTTCTTTTTCAAAGGTCGAATACACGTTATGTTTACGGAGTTCATTCTGTCTTTGGATTTGAATCAGTTCAGCCGTATGAAGATTCTCGATGTTTGCAATTTTCTGAATCTGTTTTTTGGGTTTCTCAAAAAGATACAGTTTTAAAAATTCTCGTCTAGTATGTTTGTTAGTTTCAGGGTCCAGTATTGGAGGATAAAAATCCAGATAAAGGGATATTCTGCCATCAGCCAGCACTTTTTTTCTCAATGTTACATTAGTCTTTTTCATTTTTCTCCTGCATTAAATATAATATCAATATCTTTTTTTGCGACGTAATTAAACTTTCCAACAGAATATTTAACTATTCCATGCCTTTGTATAAGCATATACAGGGCACCTGCTGAAATTTTAAATTTCTGCTGTATCTGTGTGATGTTGTAGCATTTGTCCAGCCCTGGAAATTCCTGAACAGGCCGCAACATCCATTCTTCTAAGGGAATAGAGAAAAAGCTGTCCAGATCACATCTTCGAATGATGGTTCTTCTGCCGAATTTTGCGATATCAAGTTCACCCCGCTCAATCAGCCTGTAGATAGTCCTTTTGCTGATACCGAGCAAATTACTGGCCAAATTAACATCGATGAAATCTTTAGCTTTAATTGCTTCTAAATTGACCTTTTTGGCCGATTCTGCCTCCTTGTTGCTTTTATCAATTTTTGACTGCCTAGTCCTTGATTTATAGGCTCTTGAACTGCATTTAAGCGAACAGTAAAGTGTCTTTGTTGTGCGTGCTGTAAACTCATTTTTACAGAAATTGCAGATTCTGGTAATCTCGATTTTTGAACTCATAGAAATGTGACTTTAAGTGTCCCACTGTGACTATGTGTGTCTCTACGTGCCATCATTTGGCCAAAAAAAAATATTATCTGCAGCTCGTTTTTTCGAGGTACAAATGAGGTACAAATTTAATCAAAACATCACCAAATATCCAAAAGAAAACGAAATTAAAAAACGAGTTAAAATATTGTTTGTCAATACTTTAACTCGTTTGTTTGTTTTTGTTTTGTGATATTTTGTCCCTCTATTTCCCGATACAGAAATTAGCAAAAATATTACCCAGCAATTCATCGTTGGTTACCTGACCGGTAATCAATCCAAACTGGTAGAGAGCTTCCCGGATATCCAGTGCAATCAGGTCGCTTGAAAGATTGGTTTCGAGTCCGAATTTTACTTTTTGTATTTCGTCAAGTGCTTTAAGTAAAGAATCATAATGCCTTGTATTGGTAACAATTGTTTCATTATTACGAAGTGCGCCTGTATTTACAAAAGAAAGCAGCTGGTTCTTTAAATCCTCGACACCCAATTTCTCTTTTGCCGAAATCAAAAGGAGTTTCGCATTTAAGTTTTCAAGCTGATTGGCGATATTTAAGACATCTTCTTCAGATAAAAGATCTTTTTTGTTTACTATGATGACTAAAGGTTTTAGCGGATATTTATTCTTAATTTGTTCTATTTCCGAAACAAATTCGGCACTTGAAGCTTTAAACTTTAAACCATCAAACAAGTAAATAACCACCTGTGCCTGTTCAATTTTTTCGAATGTTTTTTTGATCCCGATGCTTTCTACAACATCTTTCGTTTCCCGAATTCCGGCTGTATCGATAAACCTAAAGCCTACACCGCCAATCACCAGTTCGTCTTCAATAGTATCACGGGTAGTTCCGGCTATGTCAGAAACAATAGCACGTTCTTCATTTAACAAAGCATTCAGTAAAGTCGATTTCCCTACATTAGGTTCTCCAACAATCGCCACCGGAATACCGTTTTTAATTACGTTTCCAACAGCAAATGAATCGATAAGGCGTTTCAAAACAAATTCAATACGATTTAGCAATTCATAAAACTGCGTTCTGTCGGCAAATTCCACATCTTCTTCAGCAAAGTCGAGTTCCAGTTCAATTAAAGAAGCAAAATTTAAAAGTTCCTCACGCAGTTTGGCAATTTCATTACTAAATCCGCCGCGCATCTGCTGCATGGCAATCTGGTGAGAAGCTTCATTGTCAGACGAAATCAAATCAGCAACAGCTTCTGCCTGCGATAAATCCAGTTTTCCGTTAAGGAAAGCCCTAAGAGTAAATTCACCTGCGTCTGCCATTCTGCAGCCTTTTCGAAGTAATAACTGTATAATCTGCTGCTGGATATAAGTCGATCCGTGACAGGAAATTTCAATGGTATCTTCACCTGTATAAGAGTTAGGTCCCTTAAAAACAGAAACCAAAACTTCATCCAGTGTTTTCTCATTATCTACAATATGTCCCAAATGCAGGGTATGCGTTTTCTGTTTTGTTAAATCTTTATTTTTAACCGATTTAAAAACCGAACTGCCTATTGAAATGGCCTCGGCCCCTGAAATACGAATAACCGCAATAGCTCCGGCTCCGGACGGAGTAGCCAATGCCACAATAGAATCTTGATTTATCATGGTGCAAAGGTATGAAAAAAGCAGAAAACTCTAAAGTCATAAGTATGAGGATAAACAATGATATTCAGCAATGAAAAGCAGGGCTTATTAAGAAATTATTAACTGTTAAATTCCTGATAATTGTCAGTTTATATTGCATTTAGAATGATTAAATTTGAGTAACAAACCTAAAATCTCAACAAAATGAAAAAGATATTATTCCCTACAGATTTCTCTGAAGCCGCAACAAATGCGTTTGTACACGCTTTAGAATTTGCAAAAAATGTCAAAGCCGAACTCGTTTTACTGCATACTTTTGAGATCCCGGTTTACGACAGTCAGTTTTTCCCTGAAAATTATGCTTCTATATACAGCTCCATTGAGTTAGCAAAATTTGAAATGTTTAAAGATGAGATCCCAAAACTCAGAGCTATTGCGGCAGAACGTAAACTCGACGATATTGTGATAAAACACCGCCTGATGGATGGTGATCTGATATACAATCTTAAAAATGCAGTGGAAGAAGACGAGATCGATTTTGTGATAATGGGAACTACCGGAGTTTCTGACTGGACAAAATTCTTTACCGGATCTAACACCAATTCCGTTATTTCGGAAGTCAATGTACCGGTTTTATGTGTTCCTGTTGATGCGAAGTTTAAAAAAATTAAAACGATCGGGTTTACTACCAGATATCGTGAGAAAGATAAAGCCGTGCTGAGAAAGATTCTTAAAATCGCAAAAAAGACAGAGGCAAAGGTAAAAAGTCTGTATGTAAAAACTTCAGATTCTGATGTTTCAGATCAGGTGATTAAAGAATGGGAAAAAGAATTTGCAGGTGAAAATGTAGAATTTCAGATACTGCCGAGTGATGAAGTAAAGGAAACCATACTCGATTTTATATTGTATAAGGATATCGATATTTTGACTACGATCACGCACAAACGCTCTTTCTTTGAATCTATTTTTGATTCGAGTTTCAGTAAAAAAATCACCAAAGAAGTATCTGTTCCGGTATTGGTTATGCATGAGAATTAACAGTTGCGGATTGGCTTTTTTGAAAGTGTAAAACCTATATTTGTATTTCATTAAAATTATAAAATGGAAGTATATTTACACAAGGTTGAGCAGTATTCAAAAGTTTATACCCAAATCAGCAAAAGATATAACAGCATCAGTCTTCTGAGACTTTTAAGTGTATTTTTCGGTTTGTTCATGTTGTTTTATTACATTAAAACAAATGAAAATTTATACGCAATACTTGCTTTTGTATCTTTTGCTGGTTTTCTTTTTTTGATGAGAATTCATTCTAAACTTTCATTTAAAAGAGAACTTACAAAAGCAATCCTCAAAATAAATGAAGACGAAATCCTGTATTTAAAAAGAGAAAAAACGGATTTTGAAAACGGGATAGAATTTAATGATTTTCATCATCCTTATGCGTACGATTTAGATATTTTTGGAGAGTATTCACTGTTCCAGAATTTAAACAGGACGGCCACTTTTATTGGAAAAAAAACATTGGCCGATACTTTACTGCGCCATTTTTCAAACGAAACTATTCTGGCCAATCAGGAAGCAGTTGCAGAGCTTTCGTCAAAAATTGACTGGCGTCAGGATTTTCAGGCTCTGGCCGCTGTCAGTTATGACAATAAAATCAGTTATGACTCCTTAATTTATTGGACATCATTTAAAAATAACAGTTTACCTAAAGTTTTAGCAGCACTTTCTATTATACTCCCGACAGTGTTTTTGGGCTGCATCGCCGCTTATTTCATCACTTCAAAAGCAATCCTTTTATCATATGCCACTTATGTTTTTATTGGTAATTTAATGGTTTTAGGAAGGTCACTTAAACGAATTCAGTCTGAGATTACCAAGGCAGACAATATTGATAAAACGATTAAACATTACAGTCTGATTGTTGAGAAAATTGAAAACGAAAAGTTTAGTTCCAAACGATTAATCGATTTGCAGGAGCAGCTCAAAGCTAAAAATGCTCCGGCCAGTTCCCATTTAAAACAGCTTTCAGAATTGTTCTCAAGAATGGATACCATCAACAATTTGGTTACCGCTATTGTTCTCAACGGCTCCTTTTTATTTAATCTGCATGTTTTAAAAGCACTTTTAAAATGGAAAGAAGAACATTCCGAAGATCTTGAAAAGTGGATCTGTGTAATTGGCGAATTTGAAGCCTTAAACAGTCTGGCGAATTTAAGTTTTAATAGTCCTGATTTTGTCTTTCCTAAAATCAATTCCGACTATAAAATAGGTTTTAAAAATTTAAGCCATCCGTTATTAAACCCGAAAACCAGAGTAGGAAATGATACTCATTTTTATCCGCAATCGTTCATGATTTTAACGGGATCCAACATGTCAGGAAAAAGTACTTTTTTACGAAGTTTAGGGATTAATATGGTATTATCGGGAATAGGTTCAGTAGTTTGTGCTTCAGAAGCTCATGTACACCCACTTCCAGTATTAGTTTCAATGCGGTTATCCGACTCTCTGGCGGATAGTGAATCGTATTTCTTTGCCGAAATTAAGCGTTTAAAACAGATTATGGATACACTTGCAGAAGGTCCGGCTTTTGTTTTACTGGATGAAATTTTAAGGGGAACCAATTCTGATGATAAACGAAACGGTACCATTGAAGTAGTGAAAAAAGTTATTACTAAAAGAGCAATAGGAGCTATTGCGACACATGATATTGAAGTTTGTTTAACAACTAATGAATATCCGGATGTATTAACCAATCAGTGTTTTGAAGTTGAAATCCAAAATAATGAACTGCATTTCGATTACAAACTCCGCAGCGGAATCTGTAAAAACAGAAGCGCTACTTTTTTAATGCAGAAAATGGGAGTTATTTAGGGATTGTAGATTTTGGATTTTGGAATTTGGATTTTGGAATTTGGAATTTGGGATTTGGAATTTGGGATTTGGAATTTGGGATTTTACAGTAAATAAATTTATAGCAATAAGAAGCCGGAGTAGTGTCAAAATTCTTCCGGCTTTTTTATTAGAAAACAGTATTGTTTTTTTGATGTTCTCATTTATAAGTTTTGCTTTATTTTTTAAAATTTGGAAATAACTCAAAAGAATTTATCAGTGCTATGTTTCTGTTTTTTCAGATTATAAAATTCTTATATACCACATCAAAAACCCATCAGATTGAGGTAAAAACAACAAAATCAATATTAAAAGTCAAAATGACAATAACTAATCAAAATACTGTAATTACTGATTATTATGTTTTATTTTGGCAATAAATTAACGATTTATTAAAAATAAATTTTACTAAAACGTTTTTGTAAGTTTCGTTTGCATATATTTGTGATGTACTAAAATATTCAACAATAATTTACGTAGCAGATGAAAAAGATTACAATTAGAGATATTGCTAAACAGGCAGAGGTGTCTATTTCAACAGTTTCTTTTGTGATCAACGGGAAAGGAGAGAAAATGGCAATTAGTCCGGCAGTAATAAGAAAGGTGCAGGATGTTGCTCAAAAACTTCAATATAAGCCAAGTATGATTGCCAGCAGCTTAAGAACTGGAAAAACCAGATCTATAGGACTTATAGTAGAAGACATATCAAACCAGTTTTTTGCTGACCTGGCCAGGGTAATCGAAGACGAAGCAAAAAACATTAATTACAGAGTTTTTTATTGCAGTACAGGTGATGATAATGAACGTTCAGAAGAATTAGTGCAGAGTCTTTTACAGGCGAATGTTGAAGGATTTATTATTACACCGACCCGAAACCTCGAAAAAACAATCGGAAGTCTTTTAAAAATGCAGAAGCCTGTAGTATTAATTGACAGGTACTTTGCCCATCAGAAAGTGAGTCACGTTTTAATGGACAATTATGAAGGAGCTTATTCAGCTGCAAAATTTTTGATTAGTAAAGGCCGTAAGAATATTGCGGTTGTAAATAATGAGTCAGGAATGATTCAGATGAAACTGAGGGAAAAAGGATATGCCGAAGCTTTAAAAGAGGAAGGAATTTATAATAAAGAGTATACGCTTTATTTAGATTATCATGCCAGCGAACAAAACCGTATCGATGCTATTATACGTTTTTTTAAAGAACGCCCGGAGATAGATGCTGTATTGTTTTTAGCAAATTACCTGGGACTGGCCGGACTGCAGGCTTTTAGAAGTTTAAAGTATAAGATACCGGATGATCTTTCGGTTATCAGTTTTGATGACCATGACAGTTTCAGACTGCATACCCCCACAATTTCGGTAGTGGCGCAGCCAATAGAAGAAATAGCCGTAAAATCAATACAATTGCTGATGGATCAGATGACAAATCTGGATGATTTTAAAATTGAAAAAGTGCTCAAAAAAGGAACACTCATTGTTAGAGAATCAGTTTAAATTATACCTCATATATTATTAAAAATCATGAAAAATGAAAAAAGGGAAAAGCTTTTTTTTTAATCATTTTACTAAATCGTTTTAGTTAACTAAGCTGCTGATTTTAGAATTACATACCATATACATTATTATGAAAAAATAATAGTGTACCGGGATTTCTTTGCCTGATACCATAAGGCTTTTAAAATAAAAAGTTCAATAAATAATCTATTAATAATTTAAAAAGGAAACACTAAAACTAAACATTAAAACAAAAATCAAATCAAACAAATAACCAAAAAAAATGCTTATGAAACGATTATTAGCAGTGTTAGGACTGGTATTGCTGAGCGGCTTAAGTGCTGCAGCGCAAAACCGATTAATAACAGGGATAGTGACGGATGCAGAGAACAAAGGAATTGTGGCCGCATCAGTGGAAGTCCAGGGAAAGCCATTTAGTGCTATTACAGATGCCGAAGGGCGTTTTAGAATGAATGTACCGGAAGGTAAAGTGAGCTTAAACGTATCTTCAATAGGATTTCAGTCCAAATCGATACAAGTTCAGGAAAATGAAACCAGAGTTTCAGTAATATTAGAAGAAACAACACAGGAATTAAAAGATGTGGTAGTTACTTCTTTTGGGGTTAAAAAACAGAAAAAGAGCCTGGGTTATGCCGTTGGGGAATTAAAAGGCGATGACCTTACCAAAAATAAGGAGATTAACTTAGGGAATGCTCTTCAGGGTAAAATTGCGGGGGTAAACGTTTCTGCACCCGTTACAGGTCCTTCTGGTTCCAGCCGTGTGGTAATTCGAGGGGCAACTTCAGCATCGGGACTTAACCAGCCGTTGTATGTTGTAGACGGAATCCCAATCGATAATACCCAGCAGGGAAATGCCGGAATGTGGGGAGGAGCAGATAAAGGTGACGGTATGTCTTCTTTTAATCCGGATGATATTGCTTCGATTTCGGTTTTAAAAGGTAGTGCTGCATCAGCTCTTTACGGATACAGAGGATCAAACGGGGTTATCTTAATTACTACTAAAAAAGGAAAAAACGGAACTGGAATAGGAGTTGATTTTAGTACTAACTCAACATTCAACACACCGGCAAGTCTTTTGAGATGGCAGGATCAGTACGGTGCGGGAGCTCCTAATGCTAGTGGTGCACCTGCCAGATTTACCAACTTACAGGAACTTAGGGATTCGTACTACTTTGCCTGGGGAGATAAATATGACGGAACACCTTCTATAGGTCTTGACGGAAATACCAGACCATATCAGGCTTACGGAAAAGACAATGTTGAGAATTTCTACAGAACAGGATATTCTTTCAGTAACACACTGGCGGTCTCAGGAGGAAATGAAACGACAAACTTCAGATTGTCTTTTGGAAATACCAAAGATGAATCAATTATGCCGGGAACAACTTTTGGCAGAAACAATGTGGCTTTAAGTTTAAATTCTGCGCCTAATAAAAAAATTAACGTAGAAAGTAATGCGCAGTATATTTCCGAAAAAAGCCATAACCGTCCATACTTAAACGATTCACCAAGAAACCCTTCTTTCCCGACTACTTTTATGACACCGGGCACAGATATCAGATGGTTAAGCAATCCGTATGATGCCAATGGAGGAGAAGAAGATTATCTGGGAGCTAACGTATACCATACTAACCCGTATTTTGCTACTAAATCGCCTTTAAACGATGATTTAAGAAAGCGTTTTATTGGTTCAACTAAAGTGACTTATAACATTACAGACAAGATTTATGCAAAGGCTGTGCTTGGAATTGATGATATTAATTATGAATATACTGAAATAGAACCTACCGGAATTAATTACAGCCCTGGAGGATCTTATGAAAACAGAGTGGAAAACCGTTCTGAATTTAATGCAGCAGGGTATGTGGGCTACAAAGGCGATATCGTAAAGAATCTTTCGCTGGATGCTTTTATAGGAGCCAATCGTCAGGACAACCGATACAGCGGTATTAAAATGAAAGGAAATAATTTTATTGTTCCCTTCAAATACTTTTATGCCAATACACAACCGGACAGAACAGAAAAATTATTCTCGAAAATGCAGGTAAACTCTATGTTTTATTCAGCAGATTTAGGGTATAAAGATTTCCTTTATGTAAGTCTTACAGGACGTCAGGATTGGTTCTCGACTTTAAATATCGAAGATAACAGTATATTTTATCCATCTGTAAGTACCAGTTTTATTTACTCTGAAGTTATAAAATTACCGGAATGGATGTCTTATGGTAAAATTAGAGCAGGATGGGGTAATGTTGGAGGAGGATTACAGGAAGCCTATGCTTTACTGTTAACTTATAATACACCAGACGGTCAGACAGATTCGCTTGGACAGCCTATTTTAGGCGTTAATGGTGAAACGGTTCCTAATAAGTTTTTAAAACCGTATAATGTAAGTACTATTGAATTTGGTTTTGAAAATACTTTCTTCAATAACAGAGTGAGTACAGATTTAACATTCTACAGCAAGAAAACAACAAAAGATATTGCTGATGCCGATATTTCTCAGGCATCGGGTTACCGAACAACTAAAATTAATGTGGGTGAAATCCTGAATAAAGGAGTAGAATTTGCCTTAAATGTAAAAGCAGTAAAAACACCAAGTTTCTCATGGAATATTGGGTACAACTTTGCATACAATGATAGTGAAGTAATCAGTCTTTCAGATAAAATCAATACGAAATCATTAGAAGGAAACAGAGACGGAAGAGCTTCTGTAGTCTTAGAAAAAGGACAGCCTTTTGGTGTAATTAAAGCTTATGATTATTTAAGAGATGCCAACGGAAATATTGTTCTGGATACTAATGGCAGATTTCTGAGAGGAGATCTTATTATTGCCGGTCAGGGTGTTGCTCCAACTTCTATGGGACTTTCAAATGACTTTTCATATAAAAACTTTACACTGTCTGTTTTTGTGGATGCTAAGTTTGGAGGCGAAATCTATTCGGCAACGAACCAGTTAGGGACACGTTACGGATTAACAGAAATTACGCTTCCGGGCCGTGAAAACGGAGTACAGGTCAGCGGAACAGATGTAAACGGAAATCCGGTTAACCGTACAGTTTCTGCCTACGATTACTGGAGAAGTTATAGTGATGTTACCTCAAACTTTGTATACGATGCTGATTTTGTGAAACTAAGAGCAATTTCTTTTGCATATAATTTCCCAAAAGCGTTTTTACAAAAAACACCATTTCAATCTGTAAGTTTAGCTTTTTCAGCACATAATTTATGGACGATTTATGACAAGGTTCCTAACATTGATCCGGAGTCTAATTACTCTAACAGCAATGCACAGGGAATGGAAAGAGCTTCTATGCCTTTGACAAGAAACTATGGTTTTGCACTTAATGTCAAATTCTAATATTTAAAAAGATGAAAAACAGATATATCAAAATATTTTGTGTTGCAGCAGTTAGTGCCCTGACATTAGCTTCATGTGATAAAGGATTCGAAGAAATGAACAAGAATCCGAATGCTTTAACAGATCCGGCAGTAAAATCAATGTTTACGCTGGCTGAGATTTATGTTGACGGACAGGATTTTTCTAATACAAGAGGAAACAACTTATACGCTGCCCAGATTGTTCAGCATTTTTCTTCCTTAGGAGGCCCGGGTTCTAAATATACCTACTCTTCTGAATATTCAGCAGCGCTTTTTGGCGAAACTTATGGTAAAGGATTAAACCAGATTTTCCAGTTATTATCCGTAGTGGATAATAATGCAGAAAATTCAAATATGATTCAGGCCTGCAGGATTATGAAAGTTTTTCTTTTCCAAAAACTGACAGATACTTATGGCGAAGTACCTTATTTCGAAGCTGGAAAAGGATATAACGGAAATATTTTTGCTCCTAAGTATGATACGCAGGAAGCCATCTACAATGACCTTCTAAAAGAACTGGATGAAGCCGGTACAGCATTAGATGCGTCAAAACCTTTTGTTGACAACGCCGATTTATATTACCAGAGTGATGTGGCAAGATGGAAAAAACTGGCCAACTCTTTAATGTTGAGAGTAGCGATGCGTTTGTCTAAAGTGAATCCTGCCAAAGCAAAAGAATATGTAGAAAAAGCGTATTCGAAAGGAGTTTTTACTTCCAATGATGACAGTCTGGTTTTAAAACACGATGCTGGTCCGGCCGGGGTAAAAACAAATCCAATTACGTCTTCTTGGGTTAGAAATGATCTGAACGGAGGAGAATCTAATATTAAATTCAGCAAAACATTTATTGATTTACTGAAAAATACAAACGATCCGCGTTTAAGAATTTATGCAAAATTAGAAGCAACAGGAGATAATAATCCGGCGAGTCAGCAGGGGCTTGCTAATGATGCTAAAGAATTTCCGGGAGGAGATAAAAAGCTTTTCTCAGATCCCAATACATCAACAGTATTACGTTTAGATGCACCAACCCTGATTATGTCTTATGCCGAAGTACAATTTATTCTGGCAGAAGCTGCCGTAAAAGGATGGAATGTAGGCGGTTCGGCACAGACCTATTATGAAAACGGAGTAAAGGCAGCGATGAATATCCTGACAATCTTTGGTGATAAAGTACCAGCCGTTACTACAGCTGAATACAATACATATATAACAACTTATCCTTTTAAAGCAGCGGGAACAGAAGCGCAGAAAATCGAACAGATTATTACACAAAAATGGATTGTACTACTCTTCAATGGTTTTGAAGCATTCTCTGAGTACAGAAGAACAGGTTATCCTGCTTTAGTTCCGGTTAATGATCCAACAGGCGAAACACAGGGAACAATTCCAAGAAGATTGATTTACGATCAGTCAGAACTTATTACCAATGCTGCAAATTACAAAGAGGCCATTCAGCGTCAGGGATTAGATCTAATGACCACAAGAATTTGGTGGGATAAATAATTTTTAAATTTGGTTGGTTAGTTAAGATAAGTCGGGTACTGAGCATGCCCGGCTTATTTTTAAATCTCTTTTGTTCCGGAATAAAAAACAAAACAACTTAAAAAAGCTTTTACTGATGAGATAGAAATACCTTTTTTTTCGCAGTGGAAAAACTGATGCTGAAAAAGAAGGGATTATTCTCTGTAAGTTTTTAAGTTTAATTGTTTTAAAAATCAGTGCATAAGCATATTTAAAAACAAAACCAACAAATTAAAGTTCAGGCAGTAGTAAGGAAATGTTTCTGGTTATTTTTTGAGTTAATAACAGGATTTAAATTCTAAAGAGAAGGAACTATTAGTACGTCCTGTTCCTTCTCTGGACTGCCAAATACTAAAAATGTCTTACCTTTTGGGTGATTTTAAAAAAAAGGGACTAATACTATCATGCAGTAGAATGAATAATGCAAAAACACTTCGCAGGTTACTCTGTATTTATATGATCAGTTTTACATCAGCTGTTTTTTCTCAAACACTTGATTTAAAGGAGAATTGGAGTTATCGTGAAGAAAAAACAAAAGAATGGTTTCCGGCTTCCGTTCCGGGAGAAATTCATACCGACTTATTACGGAACAAACAAATACCTGATCCGTTTTACAGAGACAGCGAAAAGAAATTGTCCTGGATAGAACGAAAAAACTGGGAATACAAAACCACTTTTAAAGTTTCGGCGGCGCTGTTGAAAAAGAAAAAAACAGAATTGGTTTTTGACGGACTGGACACCTATGCTTCTGTATATCTCAATAACCAGCTGATTTTAAAAGCGGATAATATGTTTCGCCAATGGAGGGTTGATATAAAAAAAGCAGTTCGCCTGGGCAATAACGATTTGGTAGTGGTATTCCGGTCGGCTCAAAACGTTGTAGATTCACTGGCTAAAAACGATCTGCCCTATGTGATTCCCGATAATCCCCGTGCGTATGTACGTAAAGCACAGTATCATTTTGGATGGGACTGGGGGCCTAAATATACTACTTGTGGAATCTGGAAAACACCACGTTTAGAAGCTTACGATGCAAAAGCAGCAGAGAAACCATACGTTCTAAACCGAAAAATAGAGCTAATACAGCAGTCGGACAGTCTGGGGAAATCTTTTTATTTTAAGATCGACGGAAAGCCTGTTTACATGAAAGGAGCCAATTATATTCCGTCAGATGCTTTTCTGTCAAGAGTAACAAAAAAAGAGTATGAAAAGATAATCTCTACAGCCAAAGAAGCCAATATGAATATGCTTCGGGTCTGGGGAGGCGGTATTTATGAAGACGACTATTTTTATGATTTGTGCGATCAGTACGGGATTAATGTCTGGCAGGACTTTATGTTTGCCGGGACAATGGTACCGGGCGACAAAGCCTTTTTTGATAATGTAAAAGCAGAAGTACAGTATCAGGTAAAACGACTCCGTCATCATCCGAGTATTGTATTATGGTGCGGAAACAACGAATCAGATGAAGCCTTTAAAAACTGGGGCTGGATGAAGAATTTTAAAATCACAAAACAGGATTCAACCCGCTTGTGGAAAGATTATGTTCGTTTGTTTCAGGACAGTATTCCCAAATGGGTTAAAGAAGTGGATGGCAAACGTCCCTATTTAAGTTCTTCTCCTTTATATCACTGGTCTAAACCAAAAAGTATTACAGAAGGCGACAGTCATTACTGGGGAATCTGGTGGGGACTGGAAGATATTGAAGCAGTTACTAAAAAAACGGGAAGGTTTGTAAGCGAATATGGTATGCTGTCTATGCCAAATTATACTTCACTTGAAGTGTTTACGAAACCGGAAGACCGTTTTTTATATTCTGATGTACTGCTGGCCCATCAAAAATCAGGAAAAGGATTTGAAAAGTTAGACTCCTATCTGAACCGGTATTTTATTGATTCAGCTAAAATTAAGAGTATGTCGGTAGAGGATTATACGTATCTGACACAATGTCTGCAATATTATTCCATTAAAAATATTGTGGAAACGCATCGTTCAAAAGCACCGTATAATATGGGAACTCTGGTATGGCAGCTGAATGACTGCTGGCCCACAGCAAGCTGGAGTATAACAGATTATAACAATCGGGAACCCAAAGCAGGATGGTACGCTATAAAAGAAGCTTACAGAGACGATACAACTCCCAAAACTGATTTTACCCGTCCAAAAGATTTACCATTACAGGATCCGCATCTGACCTGGAAGCTGAAAGGAAATAAAATGATTGTGAAAGCAGTAAAACCGGCAAAATATGTTTACATTTCAATGAAAGGATATACCGGAAAATGGAGTGATAATTATTTTGATCTGAAAGCCGAAGAAGAAAAAATAATTTCCTCTGAAGGAAAAATGGCTAAAGAGGATATAAAGATCTTTTCTCTTTTTGACGTCCTGAAAAAATAGGAATAAAGAGGAGCAAAGGTTCAGCGAGACAAATATGAAAAGGTTTGAATGTAGAAGTATGCTTTAGTGAATCTTTCTATAAAAATTTTAAAAAAAATAAAAATATATGAGAATACTATTTAGCGGTTTTGTGGCTTTACATTTATTTTTTGCCAATCCGGCGGCGGCACAGCAGAAAAAAACAAAACAAACGAGTCCTGATTATACACAGTACGTCAATCCGCTTATTGGTTCGGCAGGGCATGGTCATGTATTTGTAGGAGCCAATGTTCCTTTTGGCGCCGTGCAGCTGGGACCAGTGAATGTCTTTGAAGGCTGGGATTGGTGCAGCGGTTATAATTACGCCGGTAATACTATTTTAGGTTTTACGCACACGCATTTAAGCGGAACAGGAATTGGCGATATGAATGATATTTTAGTGTTGCCATTTAGCGGGAAAACAGCCTTGACCAAAGGAACTAAAGATGATATGATAAATGGTTACGGTTCTTATTTTTCACATGATAAAGAGGTAGTGAAACCAGGCTATTATAGTGTTGTTTTGGATAAATATAAAATCAAAGCCGAATTAACCGCCAGTGAAAGAACAGGTTTTCATAAATATACTTTTAACACAGCCAATGACGCTCATATTTTAGTAGATCTTGCAGATGGTGTAGGCTGGGACCGGCCTGTAAAAACTTTTATAAAAAAGGTAAGCGATACTAAAATTGTTGGTTATCGTTATTCTGCCGGCTGGGCGGCAGATCAGCGTATTTATTTTACAATGGAATTTTCAGAACCATTTTCGAATGTAAAATTGTATGACAGTACTGCTGTTGCAAAAGGAAATGCAGGTGAAGGTCTGAAAATGAAAGCCGTTTTAGATTTTAAAAACCTGAAAAAGAAACAGGTTTTGGTGAAAGTGGGAATTTCCCCTGTGAGTTCAGAAAATGCAGAAGCCAATATCAAAGCAGAAATTCCGGACTGGGATTTTGATCAGATTGTAAAAACAGCTGCTTCCAAATGGAATAAAGAACTGAGCAAAATTCAGATAAAAGCAGATGAAAAAACAATGAAAGTTTTTTATACCGGATTGTATCACACTATGTTTGCGCCTTCTGTTTTTAACGATGTAAACGGAGATTACTGGGGAACCGACAAAAAAGTTTATGAAAAAGCAGGTTTTACTAACTATACCACTTTTTCACTTTGGGATACTTACAGAGCTTTACATCCCTTATATACCATTACGCAGCCGGATAAAATTAATGATATTGTAAAATCATTTTTAGCCATTTATGAACAGCAGGGAAGACTTCCGGTCTGGCATTTAATGGGTAATGAAACCAATACCATGAATGGAAATCATTCAATAGCCGTTATTGTTGATGCTTATCTGAAAGGATACCGGGATTATGATACCGAACTGGCTTATGAGGCCATCAAACAAACGGCGATGCAGACTCGTGACGGAATGGATTATGTACAAAAATTAGAATATATTCCTGCCGATAAAATGCTCGAATCTGTTGGAAACGCTCTCGAATATGCCATTGATGATTACTGCATTGCCCTAATGGCAAAAGCATTAAACAAAACAGAAGATTATACCTATTTTAGCAAAAGAGCCAATTTGTATAAATTGTATTTTGATAAAGAAACCACTTTTATGAGAGGTAAATTAACTGACGGAAACTGGAGAACTCCTTTTAATCCGCTTTCGTCAGCTCATCGTAAAGACGATTATGTAGAAGGAAATGCCTGGCAGTATACCTGGCTTGTTCCTCATGATCCGTACGGTTTAATTGATTTGTTTGGAAGCGAAGAAAAATTTACAGCCAAACTGGATTCCCTTTTTTTAATTACAGATAAAGTAGAAGGTGAAGATGTTTCTCCTGATATCAGCGGTTTGATAGGACAATATGCGCAGGGTAATGAACCTAATCATCATATTCCGTATTTATACGCTTATACAGGCCAGCCTTGGAAAACAGCTAAGCTGATTCGTGAAATTGATGAAAAATTCTATTCTGATAAACCAGATGGTTTATGCGGAAACGAAGATTTGGGCCAGATGTCAGCCTGGTACATTTTATCATCAATGGGATTTTATTCTGTTAATCCGGCAAACGGAGTATATGTTTTAGGAAGTCCATTAGTGGATAGTGCTGTTATTCATCATAAAAAAGATATTTCTTTTACCATAAATGCGGTTAATAATAGTACTGCTAATATTTATATCCAAAAAGCCGAGTACAACGGAAAACCCTATACAAAATCCTATATTACACATGATATGATTGTAAAAGGAGGAGAATTGAAGTTGTATATGGGAAATAAACCTTCATCAGACTGGGGAGTTAAAAAAGAAGACAGACCGTTTTAGTTTTCAGTCGCAGTCTCCGTTTATAGTTCCTGTAAGATTTGCAAAACCTTGCAGGTAGCATTATAAGTTAAATTAAAGTCTAGAGCTTACCGCATAAAAATCAAAATGATGAAAATAAAAAGTTTATTTTTTTTAGGAATAGTACAGTCCTGTCTTTTTCTAAATGCACAGGTAAAAACCTTAGATCCTGTAGAATATGTCAATCCGTTAATGGGAACACAGTCTCTGCACAATCTTTCTAACGGAAATACCTATCCGGCAGTCTGCAGGCCCTGGGGAATGAATTTCTGGACACCGCAGACAGGTAAAATGGGCGATGGATGGGCATATACGTATACTGCTGAAAAAATCAGAGGATTTAAGCAGACACATCAGCCTTCGCCGTGGATGAACGATTACGGTCAGTTTTCAATTATGCCGGTTACGGGAAAAGCCGTTTTTACCGAAGAAGAAAGAGCCAGCTGGTTCAGTCATAAAGCAGAAGTTTCCAAACCGTATTATTACAGTGTTTATCTGGCTGACCATGATGTGACAACCGAAATCACAACAACAGAAAGAGCGGCTCATTTTCAGATTACCTTCCCGGAGAATGAACATTCTTCAGTTGTGATCGATGCATTTGATAAAGGTTCTTATATCAGAATCATCCCGTCTGAAAACAAAGTGACAGGTTATACTACCCGAAACAGCGGCGGTGTTCCTGAGAATTTTAAAAATTATTTTGTTTTAGTATTTGATAAACCGTTTTTAAACATTTCAACCTGGACAGACAAAATACTTATCAAAGACAAACTGGAAGCTGCGGGGCTTCATACAGGAGCTGTGGTTGGATTTAAAACCCAAAAAGGAGAGAAAGTGAATGTTAGAATTGCCTCTTCTTTTATAAGCCCGGAACAGGCTGAACTAAATTTAAAAAATGAATTAGGTACTGCCTCTTTTGATGAAAACGTGGTACAATCTAAAAACGAGTGGAACAGGATTTTAGGAAAAGTACAGGTCGAAGACAATAATATTGACCAGTTAAAGACTTTTTATTCCTGTTTGTATCGTACGGTCTGTTTTCCGCAAAAGCAGTATGAAATTAGTAAAGACGGGGAAATTGTACATTACAGTCCGTATAACGGAAAAATACTGCCGGGTTATATGTATGCCGGAACCGGATTCTGGGACACTTTTCGTGCCTTATATCCTTTGTTAAATCTGATTTATCCTTCGGTTAACAAAGAAATGCAGGAAGGTTTATTAAACGATTATAAAGAAGGCGGCTTCTTACCGGAATGGTCAAGTCCCGGTTTTAGAAACGTAATGGTTGGAAATAATTCCGCTTCAGTAGTTTCTGATGCCTATATGAAAGGATTACGAGGTTATGATATCAATACTTTATATGAAGCCCTGCAGCATGGTGCCAATAATGAGGGACCAATGGATGCTGTGGGCCGAAAAGGAGTACAGTATTATAATACACTGGGGTATATTCCTTATGATGTAAATATAAACGAAAATGCAGCGAGGACCCTTGAATATGCTTATGATGATTTTGCGATCTGGAAACTGGCCAAGGCCTTAGACCGACCTAAAAAGGAAATTAATCTGCTTGAAAAACGGATGCTGAATTATAAAAAACTATATAATTCTTCCGTCGGGTTGATGAGCGGACGAAACAAAGACGGTAGTTTTCCGGCTCATTTTAATCCTTTTAAATGGGGAGACGCTTTTACAGAAGGTAACAGCTGGCATTACAGCTGGAGCGTATTTCATGATATACAGGGGCTGATTGATTTAATGGGCGGAGAGAAAAAATTTACAGCAAAACTGGATGCTGTTTTTACAACGCCTCCTGTTTTTGATGATACTTATTACGGAGCCGTTATACACGAAATAAGAGAAATGCAGATTATGAATATGGGGCAGTACGCTCACGGAAATCAGCCTATTCAGCATATGATTTATTTGTATAACTATGCTGGCGAACCATGGAAAACACAATACTGGTCAAGAGAAGTTATGAACCGTTTGTATAAGCCGACACCAGATGGTTATTGCGGCGATGAGGATAACGGACAGACTTCTGCCTGGTATATATTTTCCGCAATGGGATTTTATCCCGTTTGTCCGGCAACAGATGAATATGTACTAGGAGCTCCTTTGTTTAAGAAAACCACTTTACAGCTTGAAAACGGAAAGCAGCTTATTATTAAGGCACCCGAAAATTCAGAAACCAACCGGTATGTAAACGAGTTAAGATGGAATAATTCTGTTCATACTAAAAATTATATCAATCATTTTGATATGCTGAAAGGAGGCGAACTCAATTTTGATATGACCAGTTCTCCTAATCTTAACAGAGGTACAACAAAAGATTCATACCCATACTCTTACTCAAATTCAAAATAATATGATGCAGTCACGTAGAAAATTTATAAAAAATACCGGAATTTTTTCCGCTGGATTATTAGCTCTTCAGACCGATGTTTTTGGACTTAATTTGGATTCTTTTCAGTTTCCTTTAAAAGATTTTGTAACTCAGAGACCTCCGCTGGCAGAGAGAAAATTTACCAGTAAAGCAGTCGAAGCGGCTATCGTAAAAATCAAAAAGCAAATTGGAAACCCTGAACTGGCCTGGATATTTGAAAATTGTTTCCCAAATACACTGGATACCACTGTTGATTTTGAAATTATTGACGGTAAACCTGATACCTATGTTATTACGGGCGATATTGATGCGATGTGGCTGCGTGACAGTACAGCGCAAATCTGGCCCTATATTCCTTTTGTAAAAGAAGATCCTAAACTGGCTGAATTGGTAAAAGGAGTAATCAACCGTCAGGCAAAATGTATCTTACTCGATCCTTATGCCAATGCTTTTTATAAAGATTTTACTAAGGAAAGTGAATGGAAAAACGATTTGACCAAAATGCAGCCCGGAATTCATGAAAGAAAATGGGAAATTGACAGTTTGTGTTATCCGGTTCGTTTAGCACACGGATATTGGAAAGAAACCGGAGATATCAGTTTATTTGATGCAAAATGGAAAGAAGCGATGCTTTTAGTTCTACAGACTTTTAAAGAACAGCAGCGAATGGATGGCAAAGGCGGACCATATAGTTTCCAGCGTCAGACAGCATGGGCGACAGACGGAGTTCCGCTAGGCGGTTACGGTTATCCGGTAAAACCCTGCGGATTAATCGTTTCTACTTTCAGGCCAAGTGACGACAGCACCTTGTTTGGTTATCTGATTCCGAGTAATATGTTTGCTATTGAGATATTAGGTTATTTAATCGAAATTTTCTCTTTACCAGCTTTAAAAGACAATGATCTGGTTGCTAAAGCGACAGAATTAAGAGATCAGGTACAAAAAGGACTTAAAGAGCACGGCATTATAGACCATCCAAAATTTGGAAAAATCATTGCTTTTGAAGTAAACGGATACGGAAGTTTCCATATGATGGATGATGCTAATGTACCTTCTTTATTATCACTTCCGTATTTAGGAGCTATCGCACCTGATGAT
The DNA here is from genome assembly GCF_057809475.1 of Flavobacterium sp. FG19. Classification (NCBI taxonomy): domain Bacteria; kingdom Pseudomonadati; phylum Bacteroidota; class Flavobacteriia; order Flavobacteriales; family Flavobacteriaceae; genus Flavobacterium; species Flavobacterium sp. FG19. The sequence goes on from NZ_JBMDKA010000013.1 coordinate 168,605, forward strand.
CCTTTGTACCTTAATACCCGTAAAGTAGTGTTGTCAGACAATAATCCGTTTTTCTATAAAGGAAAAGCCGGAGAAGGTATTGGAGGCCCGCACACAGGAGTAGATACGATCTGGCCTATGAGTATCGTTTTAAGAGCCATTACAAGTGTTGATGAAAAAGAAATCAGGGCCTGTATCAGTAATCTGATTAAAACCAATGCCGGTACAGGATTTATGCACGAATCATTTCATAAAGACGATGTAAATAAATTTACGCGTAAATGGTTTGCCTGGGCCAATACTTTGTTTGGTGAAATGATTGCACATACCAGTGTTCATTATCCGCAGATCCTAAAAGATAAAAATATCTAATATAAACAGCTAAATACGGAAAAATGAGTACATCATATGCCATTGGGCTGGATATTGGAGGAACGCACATTACGGCTGCTGTTATCGATAAAACCGAAATGAAAGCGGTGGAAACCTCCTTATATAAAGAATCATTCGATTCTAATTTACCAGTAAGCGAGGTTATGGATATTTGGAAAAGGGTTATTAATAATGCTATTGAAAATTCGAAAACAGAGTATATAAATGGAATTGCGATTTGTATGCCCGGACCTTTTGATTATGAAAAAGGAATCTGCTGGATCAAAGAACAGTCAAAATACGAACATTTTTACGGACTGAACGTAAGAGATCTGCTTCTGGAAAGCCTTAATTTTTCATCCGATTTTCCGGTAATTTTTGAGAATGATGCAGTCTGTTTTGGAAAAGGGGAAGTTTTTAAGCAGCTGGAAAACCGGTCTCAAAAGGTAATTGCGGTTACTTTAGGCACTGGTTTAGGGGCTTGTTTTATTGATAAAGGTGTGTCCATCAATTCAGGAAATCTCGTGCCTGAAGATGGTGAAATTTACAATCTGCCTTTTAAAGAAGGTATTGCAGAGGATTATGTTTCAGTGCGTGGTCTTTTGGCCCATTATAAAAGTTTAAGCGGTATCTCGCTTCAAAATGGTCTGGAACTTTATGATCTGGCAAATAGGGGAGACCAATCAGCAGTTACAGTGTTTGAAACCATGGGAGAAAACCTGGCAGCAGTGTTAATACCATGGTTAAAGCAATTTTCCGCTGATCATATTATCATTGGAGGAAAAATAGCCAATGCGAGTACTTTCTTTTTGTCTTCATTTCAAAAAAACGTAAAAGAATCTGGTATTAATATACAGGTTTCTGTTTCTACTGATAATGAAATGGCAGCTTTGCTCGGAGCAGTAAGTTTCCTTTCTAATTAAGTTTAAAAAGAAAACGGATGAGTAAATACTCATCCGTTTTCTTTTACTTGTTTAAGTTGTTATTTTAATCCTTCTCTGATAGTCTGTACAAAAGCCTGAACAGGCTGGGCACCGGAAACCGCATATTTTCGGTCAAAAACAAAAAAAGGAACACCTTGTACACCAATTTCCTGTGCTTCTTTAATATCGTGCTGTACTTCTTTTAGATACAAATCATCACTTTCTAAAACTTCAAGTACTTCATTTCGGGTCAGTCCGGCTTCTTCAGCCAATTCAATTAAAGTAGGACCGTCATTTAAATCCTTTCCTTCTGTGAAATACGCTTTAAAGAAAATTTCTTCCATTGCATCGCCCAGCTTTTTGGTTTTAGCCAGCTGAATGATTCTGTGGGCCTCTAAAGAATTAGAGATAACAGCTTTATCAAAGTTGTAGTCCAGACCAACACTTTTAGCACGTTCTGCAACACCTTTGTGCATTTCCTTTGATTGTTCAAGCGACATGCCTTTTCGTTCGGCTAAGAACGCATAAACGTCTTTTCCGGACTGCGGTGTGATAGTAGGATCGAGCTGGAAACTTTTCCACTCAATTTCAAATTCGTTTTCAGGAAACTCCGCCAGAGCGGTTTCCAATTGTCTTTTTCCGATATAACAAAACGGACACATGATGTCCGACCAAATTTCTATTTTCATTTTACAAAAGTACTGAAAAAATTTGTTTCAGGTTTCAGGTTGATTTACCAGAGGCATAATTTAACCGCAAAGCGCGCAAAGGTTTACGCTAGGTTCGCAAAGTTTTTACACATTGCTTTGCGGACTTTGTGTTTTATAGATTCTGCCTATCAAAAACTTTGCGTCTTTGTGGTAAAAAATAAATGATTTTTGGGTATAAAATGTTTTGAACTAAGTATTGATATTTAACCGCAAAGCACGCAAAGGTTTACGCTAAGTTCGAAAAGTTTTTACACAATGCTTTGCGGACTTTGCGTTTTTATAGATTCTGCATATCAAAAACTTTGCGTCTTTGCGGTAAAAATAGATTCTGCATATCAAAAAACTTTGCGTCTTTGCGGTAAAAAAAAAAAAAATCGCTTTCACTCAAAACCAGAAACATGAAATCAGCTTAAACTAAAAAACCGCAGATCTTAAAAAAGAACTGCGGTTTCTAGGTATAAAAAATGGTTGGTTAATAGCGATATTTTTTTTTACAATGATATGTCTTTAATTCGAAACTAAAAAAAATCCCTGTAACAAAAAGAAGTTTTGATGTTAACTATTTAACATTACAGGCATTACCAGCATCGTTACTGTTTCGCCTTCTTCCAGACCATCAACCGGAGTTAAAATTCCGGCTCTGTTTGGTAATGACATTTCCAGCATAATCATGTCTGACTGCAGGTTTGTCAGCATCTCGATTAAGAAACGAGAGTTGAAACCAATCTGAAGATCATCTCCCTGATAATCACAGGTTAGCCTTTCTTCAGCTTTGTTAGAGTAGTCGATATCTTCAGCAGAAACATTTAATTCAGCTCCTGCAATTTTTAAACGGATCTGGTGTGTAGTTTTGTTTGAGAAAATCGCAACACGACGAACAGAACTTAAGAATAAAGAACGGTCAATCATTAATTTGTTTGGATTTTCTTTTGGAATTACCGCTTCGTAATTAGGATATTTTCCATCAATTAAACGACACATTAAGATATAATTGTCAAATGAGAAAGTCGCATTTGAATCGTTGTATTCAATTTTAACCTCAGCATCAGAGCTTCCTAAAATAATCTTTAAGATATTTAAAGGTTTCTTAGGCATAATAAAATCAGCCACTTGTGACGCTTTTACATCAGCTCTGGCATATTTTACTAATTTATGGGCATCTGTTGCCACAAAAGTTAATCCTTCCGGAGAAAATTGGAAGAAAACTCCCGACATTACCGGACGTAAATCATCGTTTCCGGCAGCAAAAATAGTTTTACTTACAGCAGTTGCCAATACATCGGCAGGCACTAAAGTTACAGACGGATCTTCAAGACTTACAGATTTAGGAAACTCTTCACCGGCCGCATATGCTAAAGCATATTTACCAGAATTTGAACTGATTTCAACAGTATTGTTGTCTTCAACGGTAAAAGTTAAAGGCTGCTCCGGAAATGTTTTCAAAATCTCAAGTAAAAGTTTTGCCGGTACAGCAACACTTCCTTTACTTTTAGAATCGATTGATAATGTAGCCGACATAGTGGTTTCAAGGTCTGAAGCCGAAACAGTCAACTCGCTATTATCCAGTTCAAATAAAAAGTTATCTAAAATAGGAAGTGTATTGTTACTGTTAATAACACTGCCTAAAACCTGTAATTGTTTTAATAAGTACGAACTCGATACTATAAATTTCATCGTCTTTTGTTTTATTTTTTGCTCTTTCTCTCAGTTTCTCTTCAACTAAGTAAGGTTTTACAAATATATCGTAAACATTCTTAGTTTCGCAAATTTTTTATTAACATCTATCGGCTGTATTTTCTTTTTCGGATAAAGGTAAATACCAATCCGAAAACCAGTAAAATTAGGATTGGAAGTCCGATAGTTATGAATTGCGTTACGGTATAATTTTCGTAAACTTTTTCTTTATCCATTAAAGGCAGTTCAATATCTTTACTTCTAATGTTAATAAGTCCGGTATCATCTAAAAGATAATTAACACAATTCATAAGGAAATCTTTGTTATCATAAAGATTTCCCGTTCTCTGGTCATAACCCAGTTCTACTGGCATACCATTTTTATCCAGCTGGTTTCGGGCAATGTCGCCATCAGCGATCACAATCATTTTAGCCGGTTTGCCCTTTGCCAGAAATGTATTTTCTTTAAACGGCAGGACACGATTTTCAAAAACAGAATGGAAACTGCCTTCCAATAAAACCGAAAGAATGAGACTGCCTTTGTTTCCTGTGTAATTATCTTTTGAAAATTCTTCCGTTACCATATTCAGATTAACTTCAGAAGGAGTTCCAATAGGTTTAGAGTAGAAAGAAGACTGAAGTAAAACGGTCTTTTTAATTCCGTTTTTCAAAGTATCAATAGGGCTGGCAAAATCAAATTTAATTCCGCCCAGACTTTTCACAATCGGATGCTGGCTTGTTGGATAAACCTGAGGCGCAAATTTCCAGATAAAATCCTGGTATCGGGTTGCGCTTCCCTGTTCTCCCGTTGCCAGTTTTATAGGACTTCCCTGTTCATCTTTTACCAGATCAGGGTTAATTCTGAATCCGTATTTAAAGAACATATCGTTCAGGTTCAGATTTCTTGGATAGGCCAGTGCTGCTCCGGCATCATTATACAGACTGTCCATATCAGCAGCCACCTGATCAATCATCCATAATGTTTTACCGCCGTTCATGATAAACTGGTCTAAAACCTGTTTTTCTTCATCAGTAAAAGTCTCTGTAGGTTTTGAAATAATGGCTAAATCGTATTTTTTCAGTTCTTCCAGTGTTCCGTTTGGATTTTTAGAAACAGAATCCAGAGTAAAAGGCCCGATAAAATAACTTTCTTTGATTTGTCTTAATAATTTCCCGATATGAATTTCAGATAATTCTCCATTTCCTTTAATAACAGCTACTTTTTTCTGTCTTTCAGTAGTAACTTTATTAATTGCATCCGTAATAGAATATTCCAAATGCTGGATAGATCCTATTACTTTTTGGGTAGTCGAAGCTCCCATGATATTTTTTAACAGAGGAATATTAACTTCTTTGTTATTATAAACTGCAATAGCCCACGGAAAAACCATGGCCTGCGATTGCTTTCCTTTGTCGTCAACTGTTATATTAACAGGTGTAAGTCCTTTTTGATAAAGCGATTTTATCATCTCCATACTCTCGTCTTCATTCTCCAGCGGATTAACAAATTCGAAAGTAATATTGCTGTTATAAGCCTGAAATTCTTCCAGTAACTGCTTAGTTTCCTGCTGTAAACGTCTGAAATCTGCCGGAAGTTCACCCTGCATATATATTTTTACCGATAACGGGTTTTTAACCTGTTTTAAAACCTGCAGGGATGTTGCGGATAAAGTATAACGTTTATCTTTTGTTAAATCAAAACGATGAAAAAACAGGCTGCCCAGTACATTTAAAACAATTAAAACAAAAATGGTAATGCCTAATGTTTTTAAATTTAATTGATTAGATACTTTCATTATGCTTTAAATGATTTTAATTGATAAACAGTACAGGATAAAAACAAAACAGTGATACTTAAAAAGTAAATAACATCACGGGTATCAATAACACCGCGGCTCATACTTTTAAAGTGGTTCTGCATTCCAAAAGCTGAAATGATATTAGATTGTGCCGGAAGTAATGCTGCTGCGCCTTCAAATCCAAAGTAAAACAGAAAACATAAAAACACAGCAATGATAAAAGCTACAATCTGATTTTCTGAAAGGGTAGAAGTAAAGATTCCAATTGCCGAATAAGCAGCGATCAGGAATAATAACCCAAAGTAAGAACCAATAGTACTGCCCATATCAATGTTACCTTCAGGAGAGCCTAAATCAGAAATCACTTTTACATATATCAGGGTTGGAATAATTGCCAGAATAATCAATAAAAAAGAACCGAAAAACTTACCGTTTACAATCTGCCATACTGATAAAGGTTTGGTTAAAAGCAATTCCAGTGTTCCCTGTTTTCTTTCGTCAGAAAAACTTCTCATGGTTACAGCCGGAATCAGGAAAATCAAAATCCAGGGAGCCAGCGTAAAAAATGGGGTTAGATCAGCATAACCTGTATTCAGTATATTATAATCTCCTTCAAATACCCATAAAAAAAGTCCGTTGCTGATTAAAAAAATGGCAATGACCAGATAACCGACAGGAGAGCCGAAAAAGGATTTTATTTCTCTAAAAATGATTGATTTCATTCGTTTTATTTTTGTTTCAGGTTTTTCTTGTTTCAGGTTTTAAGTTGACTTTGCAAACTTAGAACTTAAAAGCTTTTCTTTGGAATATTATTTCTTAATTTGTCTGTATAAATTTTGGACTTCATTACTTTCCTGCCAGCCTTCGCTTTCAGACATGGCAATCACAATATAGTTTTTAAATTCTTCAAAAGATTTAGTTGCCCCTTTAATCATTGCATTTTTCCATGGTTTTGTTTTTTCCGGCATTTTATATTCAATCCAGTATTCATCATGATTTGAAATAATAACAAAATAGGGATCAAAGCCGTCATCATCTTCAGTGTATAATAAAAGATGGGCATGAGATGTTAAACCAAAAAGCATTGTCTGGGTAAAGGTCTGGTTTATAAAATCAATAATTCTAAGCATTGATCCTCCTAAAGCTGCAGAAATAGTATTCTCTGATTGGGCCCATTCTGTATAGAATTCTTCAAGTGACCTGCTTTTTTGAGCCGAACATCTAACTAAAGGCATATTTTTTTGTCTTTTAAAATTTGTTTATGCAACGAGCTCTTTCCTGTTTTTTAGATTTAGTGTAAGACCGAGAAGAATTAAGTCAGGCTGACCAATTTATCCACACTCCATGCTTCCGGTTTTGCATTGAATAATTTTTTCGTAAAATCCCAAACCGTAGTAAAAAGCTCAGAATTTCTGTAATTTTCTAAATCCTGTTCGGTTTCCCAGTAACTGTAGGTAAAAAAGAGGCATTTATCATTTTTATCCTGATACAATTCTAAAAAACGGTTTCCTGCTGCATTTCGTATTTTATCTTTCACCGATTCAAAATTCTCCAGAAAATCAGGGATTTTTTCTTCGTGAAAACTCATTTTTACTATCCGGACAAACATCTTATTATTTTAGATTTTAGAATTCAGATTTTAGATTTTTTGATTGTCTAAAGTCTTAAAGGTGCGCAAAAATACCAAATTTGATTGTTGTTTTTTCTTAAATTTTATTTATTATAAAAAATAGTCTTAAGAAGCTAAAATGTTTTGGTTACTGCTTTTAGTTGAAAAAGTTTTTGACCTCTTTCATTCATTATATTATTTAATTGTTCATCAAGGAAATTTTTGAGAAAATTCCAGCTGCTTGCATTAATTCCGCTATTTCCATTTTTGTCAATGTTTGAAAGAATTTCCAAATTTCCAATAAATTCAAAATTCTCTCGAAACTTCATAAAATCTTTTCGCCAGATGATAAATCCAAATGAGCCCAAAAGGCAGGGTTTTATTTCAGGATGAAAAAACCACATTTTCTCCAATTCCTGATCGGAGTAATTATAATGGTTTTTGGTAGTCATGTTTCCAACACCAAAGAAGCTTAGGTTTTTAATGTCATTAATTACAGGTTTTTCTATTCCTTTATAATCTAAAATACAAAAGGTAAAATTTTGAGGGCTTCGGTCTTTGTTTACACTTGTACACAGAAGTATTCTGAATTTATTTTCAGTAGTAAGAAAAGTTAAAAGATCACCTTGATTTATGTCTTTAATTTTCTCCATTAGATTTTGATTCAGGATGAAATAATTTACTTTAGAATTAAGAAAACTTAATCGTAATCACATCACGATAATTTAATCCAAGCAGACTATTGGCAGAACCTACTTTAGACGGGTTACTTCTGAAAATGGCAATTTCAAGAAACCCCGCTTCGTTAAAAATAGCCAGTTTTTCACCTTCATAGGTTTTTATAGGATATTTATCAGAACTGGCAATGGCCGAATAATTAGGCAGAATCGTTTTGATACTTTTGGGTTTCATGACGATCTCATACGGTCGTCCGCGGGATACTTCAAGAAATTGCTTTTTGGAGATGTTGGTAACTACGTTTCCAAAATGATCAATATAAATTACATAACCTTTTAATGAATTTCCATCAGCCGCTACTACAGCCTGAAGTTCGGTTACTTCTTTAATTGCCGGGATTTCCTTTCCTATAACATTCAGTAATCCGCCTTTTGCTATATGACAGGCTACCTGTATAAAAATATCCAGATCAGTAAACTCCATTGGGAAACGGTCGTGAATATTGATTTCAACGATTTTCTGGGGGAGGATCTTTTGTGTAAGCATACTTAAAATCCCATTATCGGCACAAATAAAGAAATGATCGTTCCACTGCATGGCAATGTGCTGGTTTTCTTTATTGCGTTCCAGATCTACTCCGATAAGATGAACAGTTCCTTTTGGGAAACTTAAATAAGAGGCACCGATAACGTAACTTGCTTCGGCTGTGTTAAATGGATCAATATCATGTGAAATGTCAATGATTCTGGCTTCTGGAAGTTCCGAAATGATTTTACCCTTCAGCGAACCTACAAAGTGGTCTTTTAAGCCGTAATCGGTAGTAAGGGTAATTATTGACATCATTTTGTTTATAACTATTGATAGTATTTAACTCTAAATTTTATTAAATTTGAGAAATGCAAAGCTAATAATAGTAAATGCAAATTGAAAGAAAGAAAATACAAATTGCGATAAAATATATAGCAGCCCCGGTTTAGAGTTTCAGTTTGCAGTATTTTAACAAAAAATGATTTTTGAAACTGCAGACACGGCTTAAAACCGCAATTTTAATAGAAACCCGACAACTCCTAAATAGTAAACTGAATTATCAAATTAAAAATTACTTCATTTGAACGAAAGAATAATCGAGCTAGTGGATATTGCTCCAAAAGAATTTTGGGGCGCACAGGACAGCCATCTTGAAATAATTAAAAAGTATTACCCGAAGCTTAAAATCGTAGCGCGAGGGACAACTTTAAAAGCATTTGGCGAAAAAGAAGTTTTAGACGAATTCGAAAAAAGATTTCAAAGGTTAATGCTCCATTTTACACGTTATAACAATATTGATGATAATGTAATTGAACGTGTTATTATGAGCGACGGCCAGGATGAGAAAAGGGCTTACGATCATGACAAAATACTGGTTCACGGAGTGGGTGGTAAAATAGTAAAAGCCATGACTCCTAATCAGCAGCTGCTGGTGGATACTGTCAAAAAGAACGATATGGTTTTTGCAGTAGGTCCGGCCGGAACAGGTAAAACCTATACAGGTGTTGCGATGGCTGTAAAAATGCTGAAGGATAAAGAAGTAAAAAGAATCATATTGACCCGGCCGGCAGTTGAAGCAGGAGAGAACCTTGGTTTTTTACCCGGGGATATGAAAGAAAAACTGGATCCTTATATGCAGCCGCTTTACGACGCACTGCGCGATATGATTCCAAATGAAAAACTCGAAGATTATATTCTGAAAGGGATTATTCAGATAGCACCTTTGGCTTTTATGCGCGGGCGTACTCTTGACAATGCTTTTGTGATTCTCGACGAAGCTCAGAATACAACCCATTCCCAAATGAAAATGTTCCTGACCCGTATGGGTAAAAATGCCAAATTCATGATTACGGGCGATCCGGGACAGGTCGATTTGCCACGCAGGACAATTTCGGGTCTTAAAGAAGCACTTTTGGTTCTAAAAGATATCGAAGGAATTGGAATTATATATCTGGATGATAAAGATATCGTTCGCCATCGATTGGTTAAAAAGGTAATTGATGCCTATAAGCAAATAGAGAATCATGATTAATTTGTGAAATAATATTGTAAAACATGAAATGATTTTGCCGCGGATTTTAGGAATCATTTTAATCCTTTAATCTGTGGCAAAAAAATAAATATTCGTTTTGCATTTTTTTGAGAAAGTGTAAAACGAATATTTTTTTAATATTTTTTTTATGAAATGAATAGATTACTAAAAACTTTTGAAAACAGAATTTTAGCATTCAAAATTACTTTTTTGTATATTGGATTAGGAACGCTGTCAGTATGTTCAATTTATCCGAAAGATCTCTTTTACGGAGACTGGTCACTGATTGGTTTGATAATAACTTTTCCAGTTTCCATTATAAGTTTTGGATATAGATATGCTAACCCGGATTTACTATATCCAGTTTTTTTAATTCAATTAATAATGGTAGTTCCGACTTTTTTAATTTTAAGCTTTTTTATAAAAAAGTAAACTATAATGAAACAACTAGATGATTTCTACTTAAATCAGCAAGATCCCATTAAAGGAGTATTTCTCGCATTAAAAGAAATCATTTTAAAACAAGATAAAGACATTACAAATGTTCTGAAATACGGAATGCCTTTTTTCTGCTATAAAGGAAAAATGTTCTGTTATTTATGGATTCATAAAAAATACAAAAAGCCTTATATCGGAATTGTAGAAGGAAAACATTTTGAAGAATCATTTCTTATTCTGGAGAATCGTTCCAGAATGAAAATCATGCTGTTTGATTGTAATGAAGATCTGCCTCTGGAACAAGTAGAATTGGTAATTCAGAAAGCTGTAAAATTGTACAAAACAGGAATTGTTAAGCTTTAAATTATTTATACAGCAATATTTAACGCAATAGTTAAATAAATAATAAACTTACTTCAATTTTGGCTTTCAAAGCTTGTAAACTTTGTCTAAACGGGCGTAATACCTTAAATTTGCCATCATCGCTATTTGATTCTTAAATATGACAAAACTTAAAAATATAAAAGTGGTAGTAAGTGACCTTGACGGCACTTTACTCAATCCACAACACAGAATTTCAGATTATACCAAATCCATTTTTCAAGAACTTCATAATCAGGGTTATTTAATAATTGTAGCTACAGGCCGTCATCATCTGGATGCAATGGCTATTATCGAAACACTAGCAGTGCCCGTTTACCTGGTAAGTTCTAACGGAGGAAGAATTCACTCGCCAAATCAGGAGGAACTTTTTGCCTTTAACTTAGACAGTGATGTGGTTAAAGCAGCATTAAACATAGAAATTGATCCGGATGTTACCGTTGTACTGTTTAAGGAAAATGTATGGCAGACGAATAAATGGAACGAAAGGCTGAATTCTTTTCAGGCTGAATTAAAATACCGTCCGGAATTAGTCGATTATAAAACGATAGAAGACTTTAGAGCTATTAAAATTTTCTTCTCATGCGACAATCATGAAAAACTGGTAAAAGTGAGAGATGCTGTTTTAGCCAATTCTTCAGAACATCTGCATCATGCTTTCAGCTTACCTACTTGTCTGGAGTTTATGGATAAATCTGTGGATAAAGCCGCAGCCATAGCAAAAGTGCTCGAAAAAGAAGGTTTTACGATGGAAGACGCTGTTTCGTTTGGAGATGGTTTTAATGATTTACAAATGTTGTCTGCGACCGGAAAAGGATTAATTATGGGAAATGCCCCTGCTATTTTAAAAGAAGCACTGCCGGATCTGGAAGTAATTAAAACCAATGCCGAAGACGGTGTGGCCAGATATATAGCTTCAAAAATACTCGATAAAGAGTTAGCGGCGAATTAAATTTTGTTTAAAATCATAATCAAATCCCTGAAGAGATTCTCAGGGATTTTTTGTTTTATAAGGATTAAGTAAAACAATATTTCACATTTCTCTATTTATCTGGTTCTTTTCATAGTGTAACTCTGTGAAATAATTTTAAATTTGCATTCATAAAAAACAACACAGCAATAATGAGCAATACAATTACAACCACCAATTTTAATTTCCCAAATCAGAAATCTGTTTACCGCGGAAAAGTTAGAGAAGTTTACAATATCAATGATGAACTTTTGGTAATGGTAGCAACCGACAGACTTTCGGCTTTTGATGTAGTTTTGCCAAAAGGAATTCCGTACAAAGGACAAATCTTAAATCAGATTGCGACTAAGTTTATGGAATTAACACAAGATATTGTTCCAAACTGGCTTATCGCTACTCCGGATCCAAACGTTGCTGTTGGACATTTATGCGAACCTTTTAAAGTGGAAATGGTAATTCGTGGTTATTTGTCCGGACATGCTGCCCGTGAATATGCAGCAGGAAGAAAGCAAATCTGCGGTGTTACGATGGCTGAAGGTTTAAAGGAAAACGATAAATTTCCGGAGCCTATTATTACACCAACCACAAAAGCTGACAATGGTTCTCATGATGAAGATATTTCCCGTGAAGCTATTTTAGAAAAAGGAATTGTTTCTGAAGAAGATTATTTAGTTTTAGAAAAATATACCCGCGCTTTATTTCAAAGAGGAACGGAAATCGCCGCTAAAAGAGGTTTGATTTTGGTAGATACTAAATATGAGTTTGGAAAAACTAAAGAAGGTGTTATTGTTTTAATTGATGAAATTCATACACCGGATTCTTCCCGTTATTTCTATGCTGAAGGTTATGCAGAAAGACAAGCCAAAGGAGAAGAACAGAAACAATTATCAAAAGAATTTGTACGCCGCTGGCTGATTGAAAATGGTTTTCAGGGGCAGGAAGGACAGCAGATTCCTAATATGACAGATGAATATATTGACTCCGTTTCTGAAAGATATATTGAGTTATATGAGAATATTTTAGGAGAAAAATTCGTAAAAGCAGATATTGATAATATTGATCAACGTATTGAAAAAAACGTATTAGAATACCTTGCTTCTAAATAGTACTTTTCGGGTTTAAACTAACTATTTAAACCATGAGCAGTATTACAAATAAAAAAAATGCCTTGTTGTTACTTGTAATGACAGGGCATTTTCTTTTGGCCCAGATTGATAAAAAAGCAACAAAAGAAACAAAGAATTTATATCACAATTTAAAAATCCTTTCTAAAGAACATGTTTTGTTTGGACATCAGCATGCTCTGGAATACGGACATGGCTGGAGCAATGAACCTAATCGTTCTGATGTAAAATCAGTAACAGGTTCTCATCCGGCTGTTGTTGGGATTGATTTCAGTGATTTTTCCGGACGCAGTTCTGAAGAAATAAAAAAAGCGAAAGAGGTTTTAAGAAAAAATGTAATTGATACTTACGAAAGAGGAGGAGTGACCACTGTTTCCTGGCATTTCAATGATCCTGCTTCCGGAGGAGGTTTTTATTGGAAAGACGGAATCTCAACAGCTTCGATGGCACTTATTAAACCGGGAGGCTCTCATCATGAGCAATACAAAAAGATTTTAAAGACTATAGCTGATTTTGCCAGCTCTGTAAAAGCAAATGACGGAAAACTGGCCCCTATGATTTTCAGACCGTTTCATGAGTTTGACGGCGACTGGTTCTGGTGGGGAAAAAGATATACTTCCAGAGAAGATTTTATTACGGTTTGGCGGTTTACGGTTTCATATTTACGGGATACTCTGGGAGTTCACAATTTTATTTATGCTTTTTCTCCGGACAACCGGTTTACTTCACAATCTGAATATCTGGAACGGTATCCGGGAGATGATTTTGTAGATTTATTTGGAATTGACAATTATGGAGATTTTGGACGTGACGGGAAGTATGATTTAGAAGCGGGTTTCAGTAAACTTAAAATAATCTCGGATCTTGCAGTACAAAAGAAAAAACTTGCTGCTTTTACAGAAACAGGTCTGGAATCTATCCCCAATAAAATCTGGTGGACAGAAGTGCTTTTAAAAACTTTAAAAAGAGACAATCTTGAGCTTTGTTATGTTCTGGTATGGCGGAATGACATTTCAAGTCCAACTCATTTTTACGCTCCGTTTCCGGGACAAACAAGTGCTTCGGACTTTATTAACTTTTATAATGACTCTTATACCTGGTTTGAAAATGATCTGAGGAATATTTATAAAAGTAAAATGAAGCTTTAATCCTGTAAAATTACTTCCGGCATCTGTATACAAGAGAAAACTATTTCGTTGTATTTTGAGTTTTTTCCTACTTTTGTAAGATTTTTTGTGTGAAAGTAATTTTCATCATAAATCCACAAAATCTGGTTTATTTTTTTGCTTTTAATGAAAAAATTCTGCCTTTTTTAGACATGTATTTGATGTATAGTTAAAAGCATGAACTATTCTTCATCATTTTTGCCATTTTCTTTCCGGGAAAAATGGAAAAAATATGCGATTTCGTGTAACATTTCTACATTTGCAGCGTCTTTTATAGAGAATTTAAATTTTAGAACACTATTATTTCGAATTTTATAATCAAAGGTTAAGAAATAGTTAAAACAAGGTACTTTGTTATACAATATACTGTTTTTTTATTTACATTTGTACAGAATTAGAAACAATTCATTATCAATCAAAATAGTTATCAATCAATTAAACAACCCAATCATTATGAAAAAATCAGTTATTTCTTTAGGTTTAGCCTTAGTAGCATTTGCAAATGTTTCAATGGCTTCAAACAGTGGATCAGCTGTTAAAAATCAAACTGCAGTATCGGCCGTATATTTTGACGGAACACCTTTAGTAGTGGCAGTAAGTAAAGGAGATATCGAAGTAGTTAAAAAATTTATTGAATATGGTGCAAACGTAAATGAAAAGGCAGATGATATGTCTCCTTTAATGACAGCTGCACGTTACAATAAAGTAGAAATCATCAAAGTTTTGTTAGCAGCCGGAGCTCGTCCATCTGACAAAAATGACAAAGGATATACAGCTTTAAAGTATGCGCAATTATCAAATGCAGCAGAAGCTATTGCTCTTTTGAAAGATTTAAAATAAAAGTTTAAAAAGTTTGAGTTAGTACAAACGGCCTTCTTTGAGCAGAAGGCCGTTTTTTTGTATCCATTTTTAATAGCGTCCTAAAATCAAAAAAGCACCATTATAATAATGATGCTTTTTCTTTCTAAACCAAATTAATCTAACCAAATTAATTTTATTGTGACCTATTCAATAGGGGCGTGTTTTTTACGATTAAATATCCAGAACAAAATAGGGAATACCAGCAAGGTCAGGATAGTGGCTGTTACCAGCCCGCCAATAATAACAATGGCAAGAGGTTTCTGAGATTCTGATCCGATTCCGGTTGAAATTGCTGCGGGCATTAAACCAATCGATGCCATCAAAGCGGTCATCACTACAGCCCTTGTTCTTGCTTTTACACCTCTTAAAATCGATTCTTCAAGGTCAAACTTAGCCTTAAGATTATGATGAAACTCTGAGATAAGAATTACTCCGTTCTGAATACAAATTCCAAGTAAGGCTATAAAACCAACTCCTGCAGAAATCCCGAAATTCATTCCTGTTAAATGCAGTGCTATAATTCCTCCGATAACTGCAAAAGGAACATTAGCTAAAACAAGCAGTGAATCTTTAAAATTTCCGAAAAGGATAAACAGCAATACAAATATTCCAATTAAACTAATAGGAACAACCTGAGCCAGACGGGCACTGGCACGAACCTGATTTTCAAATTCACCTGTCCATCCTGTCGTATATCCCGGAGGTAGTTTAACCTCTGCAACTTTAGATTGTGCTTCGGCAATAGTACTTCCTAAATCCCGGTCACGAACAGAGAATTTTACTCCAATAAAACGCTTGGTGTTATCTCGGTAAATAAATGCCGGTCCGGTAATTGTTTTAATATCACAGATTTCTTTCAATGGAATTTTAGCACCACTAATGGTAGGCACCTTCAATTCTGCCAAATCTTCTTCGTCTTTACGATATTCTTTTGAAAAACGAACACGAACGTCAAATTTCTTTTCATCTTCGTATTTCTGAGTAGCTGTTTTTCCCCCAAAAGCCAATTCAAGAACCGCCTGCGCATCACTTAAAGTTACTCCGTAGGCTGCCATTTTTTCACGGTCCAGAATAACACTAATTTCAGGCTGCCCTACGTTTCTTAGAATTCCAACATCCTTAATACCCGGAATGTCTTTGATTTTTGCCAAAACTTCATTTGATAACTCATCAAGTTTGTCTAAATCGTCGCCATAAATTTTCACTGCATTTGATGCTTTGAAACCTGCTACAGATTCGGCTACGTTATCAATAACCGGTTGAGAATAGTTATAGGTAATTCCCTGATGTACTTTCAGCTTTTCGTCCATCTCATTAATCAGTCCGTCCATCGAAATTTTACGTTTCCATTCTGATTTTGGTTTCAGATCTACCTGAAGCTGAATGAACCCAAATCCGTTTGGATCAGTTCCGTCATTGCTTCGTCCTGTCTGCGACAATACATTTTTTACCTCAGGAAAACTTTCGAGATCTTTTCTGATCATAGCCGCAGTTTTGACACTTTCAGGAAGTGATGTACTCATAGGTAATTCAGCGGTTACCCATAAAGCTCCTTCATTTAACTGAGGCAAAAATTCGGTACCTAAAAAGGAAGCTGAGAAAAAAGCAGCAGCAATTAAGGTTAATGAAATTACTAATGATTTTACTTTATGTTTAAATGTCCAGGCAAAACCTTTTCCAACAATTCTATCCCAAAAGTTCACAAAAGGATTGTTTTTCTCTTTTACATTTTTGTTCAGTAATATATGCGATAAGACCGGAACTAGGGTTAAAGTAAAAAGTAAGGCTCCCATTAAAGCAAAACCTAAAGTATAGGCCAGAGGAGAGAACATTTTTCCTTCTACTTTCTGGAACGAGAATATGGGTAAAAGCGCAGTAATAATAATTAATTTAGAAAAGAATATGGCTTTCCCCATTTCAGTTCCTGTTTTCTTAATAATACTTCCTTTTGCGATTTTATTATAAGCAGTCATTCCTAACTGGTGGGCCCGATGGTCGAGAACAACAAAGAGTCCTTCCACCATTACAACGGCTCCGTCGATGATGATCCCAAAATCGACTGCGCCTAAACTAAGCAGGTTGGCACTCATCCCCATCATTTTTAGACACAGGAAGGCAAATAATAGTGAAAGCGGAATTACAATTGAAACGGTAAAAGTTGTTCTCCAGTCCGCCATAAATAAAAAGACCACACAGGTAACCAATATGATACCTTCAAATAAATTGTGCATTACCGTTTCGGTAGTGAAATTCATCAGATTATCACGATCGTAAAAAGTTTCAATCTTAATATCTTTAGGAAGGATAGTATCGTTTAACTCTTTGATCTTATCTTTAATTAAAGCGAGGGTTTCCTGTGCATTTTCACCTTTTCGCATTACTACAATACCTTCAACAGCGTCATCATTGCTGCCAATTCCCGTTTGTCCAACTCTTGGCATGGCACTTTCGTAAACATCAGCAACATTTTTAACTAATATTGGATTTCCTCCCGCTTCATCTACAATAATATTCTCAATATCGGTTCTGGATTTTAAAAGACCAACTCCGCGAACTACAAAAGCCTGTCCGTTTTTTTCGATAATATCACCACCCACATTTATATTTCCGGCATCTACCGCATTATACACCTGAAGAGGGGTAATATTGTATTTAGCCAGTTTTACAGGGTCGACTCCAACTTCATACGTTTTGGTCTGCCCGCCAAAAACGTTCAAATCAGCAACTCCCGGAACCGCACGTAATTGTTTGTCAATTACCCAGTTTTGATAGGTTAGTAATTCGCGGCTGTCGCGGCTGTTACTTTTAACGATATATCTGAAAATTTCACCAGTTGGGCCATAAGGAGGCTGTACATCTGGTTCTACATCATCCGGAAGTGTAACATTCTTTAAAAGGTTATTTACCTGAAAACGGGCAAAAGTATCATCAACACCATCATCAAAAATAATTTTGATAACCGATAAACCAAACATGGTAATACTGCGTACGCTGGTTTTTTTCTGTACGGAGTTCATTGAAATTTCGATAGGAGTAGTTACAAAACGCTCTACTTCCTCGGCACTCTTACCATTCCATTGTGTAATAATAATAATCTGTGTATTGGTTACATCCGGAAAAGCATCAATGGGCATATTTTTAAAGGAAATGAATCCGGCAACAGCCAAAACTCCCACCCAAAAGAAGGTAAATGCTTTGTTCTTAAGCGAAAAAGCAATTATATTTCGTATGAATTTGTTCATGTCTTAATCGTTTAAAGCGCGATAAATAAATAATTGATTGTTGGTAATGACCTTTTCATTTTCCTTTAAACCGCTCGAAACATAAGTGGTGTCACCTACAACTCTGTAAACGTCTACTTGTCTGGTCTCGATATTATGACGGTCTTTAAAAATCATTACAAAATTTTTACTTTTATCAAAAACGATAGCATTACTTGGTATGGCAATCATTGACTGGTTTTCATTATAGGATAGTTTTATATTAGCATTCATATCTGGTTTTAATAAAAATCCAGGGTTCTGAAGCTTAATACGGGCCTGCATGGCTTTGGTTTCAGGATCTATCACGTTAAATATTTTATCTACTTTTCCTTTAAAGACTTTATCCGGATAACTTAAAGTAGTGACGCTGGCATCTATTCCTAATTTAATTTTGTTGATGTCAATCTCGTTAATGTTGGCCATAGCCCATACTTCACTGATTTCAGCTATGTCAAAAATATTTTCGGAACGGTCTGAACGAAGCAGCATGTCCTGATTAACACTTTTTTGAATAATGAAACCGCTTATAGGTGCTGTTACTTCGTAAATAGAACCCGCTTTAATATTGTAGATTTTATAGGTTTCCTGAATTTTACTCAATTGCGACTGCGCTTTGTTTACTTCAGATTTTGCCTGAAGCACGTCACTTTCAGAATTTAATTTTCCATCAAATAATTCCTGTGCGACCTTCAAATTATTTTTGGCAACCAGCAGATCATTTTTAGCATCTATAGACTGCTTTTCAAAATCGGCTACATCGGTACTTTTTATCGTAGCCAGAACCTGTCCTTTTTTTACATAGTCACCCAGTTCAACATTAACTTTAATTACGTTTCCGCCTACAAGCGGATAAACATCAATCAATTTATTGTTATCGGCTGTAATTTTTCCGTAAAATGTCAATTCGTTTTTTACCACTTGTTTTTCTGCTGGGGCTGTGGTAGTCGATTTCAGCATGCTGTCACTTAGAGAAAAAGAAGTATTGGTTTCAGGATTTTCAACTTCTTTTTTGCAGCTTGTAATTGAAAGGCTCACAATTGCAATTCCTATAATTAGTGTATGTTTCATTATTATTTAGTTTTAAAATAAATCCTTGTTGATGGTACTGTTTAATTCTTCGCCTGATAATGCCAGTTTCTTTTTTAATTCATTTACCTGAATATTGGCCTGATTATAACTTTCCATAAAATCAGTAAATTCGAGTAAGCTGATATTGCGTTTTTGGAAATTGGTTAAGATTCCGTTGTAAACCGCTTCAAAATCGGCATTGACTGTTGGTTTTATCACGGCATAGTTTTTTCGTGATTCATCCCATTTATTCCACGCTGAAGTAATTTCAGTCTGCAGCTGCAGGTCAAAATTTTGTTTTTCTATTTTAGACTGGGCTAATACGGCCTGTGCGTTTTTGATGTTTCCTTTGTTTTTGTTCCAGAGCGGCAATGGAATTCCAACAGAAACATTGGCTTCTTTATTAAAAGCACCACTTCGCTGGTCGTAATTTGCTCCTAAAGTAATATCAGGTATAGAAAGTGATTTCTGCCATTTTACATTCAGTTCGTTTGCTTCAATCTCTTTTTGTTTTGCTAAATAATCTGGACGATTGGTGATGGCATCACTTTCAAATGTTTTTAGATCAAAAGGGATTGTTTTTAAATATTTATTAAAATCATCTTTGGAAACGTCCGGAATTACTGTTTCGGTTGAGTTTAGCAGTAGTCTTAAATTGGCCTGTTCTTCGATACTGTTGTTAACCACTTCCATACGTTCATTTTTGAAGTTTAGATACAATGACTGTAAACGAACGACATCTCTTAGAGGAATATTCCCCTTTTGTGCTTGAATAGAGTATGAATTGATCAGGTCTTCTATGTGAACAAGCTGTTTGTCAGTAATTTCAAGACTTTTACTATTGTAATATACGGTGTAGAAACTTTGTCGTAACTGCAGCTTTAATGTTCTGAGTAAGTCGTTAAACTGAAGTTCTGCCAGTTGTTCATTGGTCTGAGCCAGTTTTACCTCATTACGTTTTTTACCGCCCAGATAAATTAACTGTTCAATTCCAAATGCTTTTTGTCCTTCTTTGCCAATATCAAAAAACTTATCTCTTTCGGGATTATAAGCATTAAGCTCTGCAGTGATTGTGGGATTGTCCCATATTCGGGCCTGGATTGTCATGGCTTTTGCGGCATCAATATTATAATGAGAGGCAAGCAAAAAAAGATTGTTTTTAAGAAACTGGCTCTCACAATCCTGAAGTGTGACGGTTTTTTGAGCCATTACTGCCTGATTAAGGAGTACAAGCAGTAAGAATGCATATAGTTTTCTCATTGTATCTATTTTATTTTATACAAATATGCTATCACCAGACTTTAAGAGGGCTTAAAATCTACCTTAAAATTAGCTTAAAATAAAATATTAATGAAAGAATAATTGGAATAAATTTACTTTTTTCTCTGGTATACTGTAAGTTATGAAAGATTTGTGCAGTGTTAAAATACGATTTACAATACGGAGCCCCAATCCAAAACCGGAAGTTCCTTTAGCATTTTTTCCTCGCATAAAAGGCTGAAAAAGGTCTTGCTGTTCATTTTCGCTTAATGTTTTTCCGGTATTGAAAACCGAAATAACAAGCTGATTGTCCTTGGTACTTATAATAACTTTAGCCTGTTTATTGTCAGAATACACGCAGGCATTTTTCAATACATTGCCAATGGCTATTTCCAGCAGGTTTCTGTTGCCTTTAACTTCCAGTGCCGTATCTAAATTGTCACTTTCTTCCATTTCAAACAAGATAACAAACTCAGGATAACTTTTTTTTAAGTTTTCAATAGCAGAAAAAAGAATTTCATCCATTCTTTGAATCTCAATTTCGCCATTGTTTTTATCATCAATTTTAGATAATATCAACAAGGAATTAATTAATTCTGATAAATGATTCACATCAGTCAAAAGAGTACTTAAGAATGATTTGCCTTTTTCAGAGGTTGACGCATCAGAAATAGTATTTTCGATCTGTGCCGTAATACGGGATAATGGTGTTCTGAGTTCATGTGAAGCATGTGCTGTGAATTCCTTCTGTTTTTGGTAGGACATTTCGATCCGGTCCATCATAAAGTTGAATTCATTGGCAATTAAATCAATTTCGTCTTTGTTACTTTTTGATGCAATGCGGGTATCCAGATTGTTGGCGTTGATGTTCTTTATCTTCTGGTGAAATAAACCTAAAGGGTTCATCGCTTTTTTGACCATAAAAGAAGTTAGCAGCCAGCAGATACAGGTAAAGAATATATAAGATATAATTAAGGTGTATCTTAAAAAAAGAAGTTTTCTTTTGCCATAATCATCTGTTGCCGAAATCAGCGCATAAAAGTCTTTGTCTTTGGTATCATAAAAAACACCATATACTTCATAGTCGCCCTGCTGTTTAAAGAAAGTTTTGTTCTTTTTAAGGTATTTCAAATCTTCAACAGACCAGTTGATTTTAGCGTCGTCAATACTGCTGTAGATAAGTTTGAAATGAGAATCAAAAACTAAGGTTTTTTCGTCATATAACTTGTTGATCGAATTCTGATCAATCATTTTCAGAAGCTGTTCATCAACTTCCTTTACATTAACCAAAAGTTTGATATTGGAAAGTGCTTTTATTTCCAGACGGTCACGGAATTCTTCTTTTCTGAAATTAGAATACAAAACAAATATCACTGTAGAAGCCAGTCCAAAAAGAATGGTAAACAGTAAGCTTACAAGCAGTGATATCCGGTTTTTTAATGTCATTCCTGATTGCTTAAATAATAGCCGTAGCCAATTTTAGTGCGGATAAGCTTTATTTCCTGGTCTTTATCAATTTTCTTACGCAGAAAATTAATATAAACTTCTATTGTATTCTGATTCGTTTCTATATGATAATCCCAAAGTTTTTCGGCAATAAATTGTTTCGATAAAACTTTTCCTTTAGCATGAGCCAGAATTAAAATCAGTTTAAACTCTTTAGGAGTCAGTTTAATTTCTTCGCCTGAGCGAAAAACTTTCATTTCTTCTTCCAGAATTTCCAAATCTTCTATTAGAATTTTCTTTTCAGTCTGCTGCGGAATTTCTTTTCGTCTCATCAAGGAAGAAATTCGGGCATGCAGTTCTTCAAAATGAAAAGGTTTTACCAGATAATCATCGGCGCCATTATCAAAAGAAGCCAGTTTATCTTCAATTTCGCTAAAGGCAGTCAGCATAATAATAGGTGTTTTTTTATCGACTTCCCGAATACCTTTACAAACGTCGATTCCGTTTGTTCCGGGAACGTTTATATCAAGGATTATCAAATCGTATTCGTACGGGAAGTATTTTTTTAATAGTAATGAACCGTCATAATAAGGTACACACTCGAATTCTTTAGTAGTGAAGAATGCTGAGATTTCTTTCGATAAAGTAAAATCGTCTTCGAGTAGTAAAATTTTCATGTATTGTTTGTTTATAATTTCGGCTGTTATTTAAACAGCCGAAACCATGGTTTTGTATGTTTAACCGAAATAAGAAAAAGACTGATTGTTTTCGATTTTCAATAAAGATTCATAAATAAGTTTAATCACGTTTTCTACATCTTCTTTATGCACCATTTCTACAGTGGTGTGCATATAACGTAAAGGAAGCGAAATCAAAGCCGATGCCACACCGCCGTTACTGTATGCAAATGCATCTGTATCGGTTCCGGTTGCTCTGGAAGTAGCGTGACGCTGAAACGGAATTTTGTTTTCTTCGGCTGTATCAACAATTAAATCACGAAGTTTATTCTGAATAGCAGGAGAATAAGCAATTACCGGGCCTTTCCCCATTTTTAAATCACCTTCTACCTTTTTATCAATCATTGGGGTATTTGTGTCGTGACATACATCGGTTACGATAGCAACATGAGGTTTAATGGTATGTGCGATCATTTCTGCACCGCGAAGACCAATTTCTTCCTGGACTGAATTCACGATATACAAACCAAAGGGAAGCGTTTTTTTATTTTCATGCAGTAAACGGGCTACTTCGGCAATCATAAAACCACCCATTCTGTTGTCGATAGCACGGCAGACAAATTTGTTTTCATTTAAAATCATAAATTCATCAGGGTAAGTTATTACACATCCTACATGAACCCCCATTGCTTCCACTTGTTCTTTATTTTCACAGCCCAGATCAATAAAGATATTACTTAGTTTAGGAACTTCTTCCTTGTCGCGTAAACGGGTATGGATAGCGGGCCATCCAAAAACACCTTTTACAATTCCGTTTTTAGTATGGATATTTACTCTTTTTGATGGTGCTATCTGATGATCTGAACCTCCATTTCTGATTACGTATAATAAACCGTCATCAGTAATGTAGTTTACATACCAGGAAATTTCATCGGCATGACCTTCAATTACTACTTTAAAAGGAGCATCAGGATTAATAACGCCAACTGCTGTACCATATGTATCGGTAATAAAAGTATCTACATAAGGTTTTAAATAATTCATCCAGAGTTTTTGTCCTTCACTCTCATATCCGGTAGGGGAAGCGTTATTTAGATAGCTTTCCAGAAAAGTTACAGAAGTATCATTTAAGATTGATTTTGTACTCATAAAAATATTTTTGTGCTAATTTATAAATTTGGTATCAGAGTTGTGTATAAATATATAATTTTACATTTAAATTAAGACTCTATGAGATTTACCTGCTGTATTTTATTTTTATTATTGATTGCTGGTTCAGTCCAGGCCCAAGTAACTCCAAAAGAAAACCAGGAAATGGGCTATATACTCACCGAACATGATTCTATTCTTAATGATACTATTCAGTTACCGGAGATTATCATCTCAAAAGGAGAGAGGATGAGTGCCGAAGAAATGAAGCAGTTTCAAATCCTGCAAAACAGAGTTTATAAAACCTATCCCTATGCTAAACTGGCTGCAGACAGACTGACAGCATTAAATGCGGGTATGGCACGATTAAAAACTAACCGTGAAAAAAAGAAATACTTTAAAATTGTAGAAGATTACCTTAATAATGAGTTTGAAGACCGACTCAAAAAGCTTTCCAGAAAACAAGGACAGATTCTTGTTAAGCTGGTTCACCGCCAGACCGGAAATACGACTTACGAATTAATTAAAAATCTAAAAAGCGGATTTAAGGCTTTCGTGTCCAATACAACTGCGAATTTGTTTGATATAAGCCTGAAGACAGAATATAAACCGTATGAGGTGAATGAAGACTATTTAATAGAAACGATTTTGGTCAGGGCTTTTGAATCTGGCCGTTTAGCAAATCAGAAAGCAGCATCTCCTGTTAACTATGATGATCTAATGAGTCACTGGGAAACAAAAGCAAAAGAGATTAATAAAAAGGAGTGATGCAGGATAACAGCTTACTATCAAATAATCCTTAAAATCTATAAATATATTAAGGTAAATAAAATCCAACTGTTACCATATATATAAGATTGTCAAACCCGACAGGTTTTCAAAACCTGCCGGGTTTGTTTTTATACGTACATATATAATAGTGTAATTAATCAAATTGTAGTTTTTTCGTAGAGACGCACCGCAGTGCGTCTAATGTGTAACAAGGACATGAGGGATGAGATTTTAAGACAATGTGATTGGAACTTGAAATTTCAGTTTTGTATTTTAATTAGGAGCTTAATCCCGCTATCCGCTTCACACGAGCGATCGCGAACTGACGAAGTAATCTTTTTGTGGTGAACCCCACCACAAAAAGGATTTTCGCTGCTATCGGGGCTAGGGGAGTTGTTTTCAGAAGAAATTTGGAGGAAAGAAGCGAGTTTTGAGAAGAACCAAAGGGAGTGAAAAGAGAAAATCTTGGCGTCTTTGCGCCTTTGCGAGAGCAAAAACAGCAGAAAAAGAGACTTTGCGCCTTAGTGTCTTTGCGGTAAACCACCCCAGGAAACAGCAAAACAAAGAAAAACCCCACAGGAATATAAAAAAC